>CAZPNQ010000091.1:0-15567 GCA_964587955.1 uncultured Nitrospira sp. | reverse complement strand
GGACCGTTCTGTCCACCGGCGGTGTCACCATCTCGGCCAGAAAACTGTTCGAAATCGTCAAGGAGTTACCCCCTGGCGACATCGAACTGACCGCGAGTGACAACAACTGGACCACCATCCAGGCCGGGAAGAGCCAATTCAAGGTCGTCGGCCTCCCCAGCAGCGAGTACCCCGCCCTTCCGACGATAGAACGTGAGGGACTCACGCCTCTCTCGGGAGAGGGATTACTCGAATTGATAAGAAAGACACTCTTTGCCGCCGGTGATAACGATGCGCGATACATCTTGAACGGCCTCCTGGTCACTCTCATTGGGACCGACAAGAAAACCTCTCTTCGATTAGTCGGCACAGATGGCCATCGTTTGGCGGTGGCGGAGCAGGAAGTCGGAAAGGCCGGCAACAAAGCGATGCCGCAGGAGATGAGAGCGATCATCCCCAAGAAGGCTGCGCATGAAATCCGGCATCTGTTGGAGGAAGGCGGAGACGCGGAACCGCTTATCGGTTTCTCGAAGAATCTCATGATCTTCCGCAAGAGCGGGTTGCTGCTGACGTCGCGATTGATGGAAGGCAACTACCCCAATTACCAGCAGGTCATTCCTAAGGAAAGCGGTAGGACGATCAGCGTGAATCGAAATGAACTGGAGAGCGCGCTGCGGCGCGTATCGGTGCTGGCAAAGGACAAAGCCGGTGCCGTAAAGGTTTCGTTTGCATCCGGCAAGATGGTCTTGTTTTCCAGCAGTCCTGACTACGGGGAAGCCACGGAAGAATTGCCTGCCAGGTATGAGGGTGAGATGCTCAATACGGGATTCAATGCCCGGTACCTTCTGGACGTCTTCAGTATCATGGATGGGGAAACCATTTCGCTTCAGATGGAAACCCCGCTGAGTCCCTGTTTGATTCAAGAACCGGAAAGCCCGGGGTTCAAGTGTGTGGTCATGCCCATTAAGATTTAGCGGGATGCAGCATCCTGCTAGGTCAAACCATGCGAGCTTGCTTCCCAACCGACAGTTAGGAAACGGATGATCACAGACGATTCTTCCCAACCCAAATCAGACAGCTACAGCGCCGACCAGATCAAGGTTCTCGAGGGTCTCGATGCGGTGCGAAAGCGCCCGGCCATGTACATCGGGAGCACCGGCGTTGATGGACTACACCATCTGGTCTATGAGGTCGTCGACAACAGTGTCGACGAACACATGGCGGGGTTCGGTGAGGCGATCGAGGTGATGATCCACATCGACGGAAGCGTGACGGTCATCGACAACGGACGTGGCATTCCCACCGGTATGCACCCCACGCAAAAGAAGTCCGCCGCCGAAGTCGCACTGACGATCCTTCATGCAGGCGGCAAATTCGAACAGGGGGCCTATACCGTTTCCGGCGGTTTACACGGCGTGGGTATCTCTGTCGTGAATGCCTTGTCGGAGTGGCTTGAACTGGAGATTTGGCAGGACGGCCAAGTGTTCGAGCAGCGATATGAACGCGGCAAGCCCAGTGCGCCTCTCAATGCGACCGGCAAGACAAAGCGACGAGGAACCAAGGTGAGGTTCAAGGCCGACGGTCAAGTCTTTGAGACACTGGAATTCAGCTTCGACGTGTTGGCCCAGCGGCTGCGCGAACTGGCCTTTTTGAACAAAGGTCTGGCCATAACCCTCAGAGATGAGCGTAAGGAACCGGCGAAGGAACAAGTGTTCTTGTACAAAGGCGGTATCATGTCCTTCGTCGAGCATCTCAACGAAGCCAAAACGCCGCTACACAAGCCGATCTACGTCAAGGTCGAGAAGCCCGATATGATTCTGGAAGTCGCGCTCCAGTATAACGACAGCTACGCGGAAAACCTGTTTTCGTTCGCGAACAACATCAATACGAAGGAAGGCGGCACGCATTTGGTCGGGTTCAAAGCCGCTCTTACCAGGACGATCAACAATTACGCCAATGCGAACGATCTGCTCAAAAAAGAGACCGAATCGCTGACCGGCGACGATGTGCGGGAAGGGCTGACGGCGGTCGTCAGCGTCAAAGTGCGCAATCCACAGTTCGAAGGCCAAACGAAAGCCAAGCTCGGAAACAGCGAGGTGAAAGGGGTGGTCGAGGCCGCGGTCAACGAAGCCTTGGGAAATTATTTTGAAGAGAATCCTCCGGTCGCTCGAAAGATCATCGGCAAAGCCATCGACGCGGCCCGCGCACGCGAAGCGGCTCGAAAGGCCAAGGATCTGATCCGGCGTAAGAGCGCGCTCGATGGAGGCTCGTTGCCTGGGAAGTTGGCGGATTGCTCGGAAAAGGATCCAGCCATGAGCGAACTCTACATTGTGGAAGGCGATTCGGCCGGCGGATCTGCGAAGCAGGGACGTGACCGCAAGTTCCAAGCGATCTTGCCCCTAAAAGGGAAGATCTTGAACGTGGAAAAGGCGCGTTTCGACAAGATGCTCTCCAGTGATGAGATCAGAACGCTCATCATGGCTCTGGGGACCGGTATCGGCCGTAAGCGGGAAGAAAGCGATAAGACTGAGAAGGATACGTTCGATATCGCAAAGGCCCGTTATCACAAGATCATTCTGATGACCGACGCCGACGTGGACGGCAGCCATATCCGGACCTTGCTCTTGACGTTCTTCTTCCGACAGATGCCTGAACTGATTGAGCGAGGCTACATCTATATCGCTCAGCCTCCGCTGTTCAAGGTGAAAAAAGGCAAGACCGAACGCTATCTCAAGGACGAGGGGTCGTTGAACGAATACCTGGCCGACTTGGCGGTCGAGGACGTCGAACTCTACATGGAAGGGGTCCAAGGATATGTGACCGGCCGCCGACTCCTGCCGATTCTGAAGAAAATGATTGCCTTCGAAACATTGCTCGGACGGCTGAATAAAAAGCCGCATGAGGCGGCCATGCTGTGCGCCTTCGTCGATGAACCGGGACTCGACCGAGACCTCCTCAAAGATCGAGAGGCACTTAATCACGTGGTAGTCGGCGTAAAAAGGGTGCTCCAACTCGCTTTTCCGAAGTTAGAACCGACGTTCGAGATCTTCCCGGACGAAGAGCATCAGTCCAACAAAGTCGCGTGCCGACTTCATGTCAACGGCATGGCACACAGCATTGAGATAAACCACGACTTGGTGGGTTCTGCTGATTTTCGAGAGCTGCAGAAGCTCGCGCCCTCAGTCGTTGGACTCGGTCGAGCTCCATACAAGCTGAAAGCAAAGGGCCAGGAACGGCAGCTGGTTTCCACTGCCGAGACAGTCAGGACCATTCTTGAACTCGGCAAACAAGGCCTTGGAATACAGCGGTACAAAGGGCTTGGCGAAATGAATCCGGGTCAATTGTGGGAAACGACGATGGATCCGGAGAAACGCACGCTCCTAAAGGTCCAGCTGGAAGACGTGACGGGCGTTGATGAAATTTTCACGATTCTTATGGGCGACGAAGTGGAGCCGCGAAGAAAATTCATCCAGGAACATGCGCTCGAAGTGCGGAATTTGGACGTATAGGTAGTCAACGAGGCCGTTTAGAAAACTTAGAACTCTCTATAACTAGTCTTGTCGGATGCTCAAAATGGTCATCCGGCAAGGCCGCAGGCTAGAAAAGACCGGAGGCGTACCCTCTGGGGTACGTTGAGGATCTTTTCTCGCCGAGAACGAAGCCGGTGATCATTTTCAGCATCCGAGGGAAGAATGCCTCCTGATGAGCGACTAGAACATATCGACATCGAAGACGAAATGCGCTCGTCGTACTTGAGTTATGCGATGAGCGTGATCGTAGGACGGGCGCTTCCCGACGTCCGTGATGGGCTCAAACCAGTTCATCGCCGCATCCTATTCGGCATGAACGAAATGAGCCTCGCCTCGAACCGAGCCTACCGAAAGTCCGCCAAAATCGTCGGCGAGGTCATGGGGAATTATCATCCGCATGGGAACATGCCCATCTACGACGCGCTTGTCCGGATGGCGCAAGATTTCAACATGCGCTACCCACTCATCGACGGTCAGGGAAATTATGGGTCGATGGACGGTGACCCTCCCGCCGCAGAACGATATACCGAAGCACGCATGACGAAACTGGCCGAAGAAATGTTGGCCGACATCGATAAGGAGACCGTCGATTTCGGTCCCAACTACGACGAATCGAGGCAGGAACCGTTGGTCCTTCCGACCAGGATACCGAATCTCCTCATTAACGGCGCCGGCGGCATCGCGGTCGGCTATGCCACCAACATCCCAACACACAACGGCGCCGAAATCATCGATGGGTTGCTGCTGCTCTTGGAAAGCCCGGAGGTCACGATCGCCCAACTGATGAAAAAGATCCCGGGGCCTGATTTTCCCACCGCCGGGTTCATCTATGGCATGAGCGGGATCAAGGAAGCCTACGAGACGGGCCGAGGTCTCCTGACGTTACGGGCGAAAGTCGTTGCGGAGACCGACGAACGAACCGAGCGCGAACGGCTTATCGTCACGGAGATGCCCTATCAAGTCAACAAAGCGAAATTGATCGAGAAGATTGCCGAGTTGATCCAAGAAGACCGGATCAAAGGTATCTCTGACTTGCGAGACGAGTCATCGGATCGTGAAGGTGTGCGGGTGGTGATCGAGCTGAAGCGCAATGAAATCCCCTTGGTCGTGCTGAACAATCTGTACAAGCACACCCAACTTGAAACCACCTTCGGCGTCATCATGCTCGCGTTGGTCAACAAACGTCCGGAAGTCCTGAACCTCAAGCAGATCTTGGGTCACTTCCTCGAGCATCGACGCGAAGTCGTCGTGCGGCGGACGGCTTTTGAGCTCCGGAAGGCGGAAGAGCGGGCCCATATCCTCGAAGGCCTCAAGATCGCCCTCGACAACCTCGATGCCGTCATTACGCTCATCCGGCGCTCTCAATCTCCCGACGAAGCGCGAGCCGGCTTGATGCGCCAGTTTGGCCTCACAGAAATCCAAGCGACCGCGATCCTCGACATGCGGCTCCAACGCTTGACCCAACTCGAACGGACCAAACTGGTTGAAGAGTACCAGGAAGTGCTCAAGCAGATCGAATATCTCAAGTCCGTGCTCGCCAGCGAAGCACTGGTCAGGACCATCATCAAAGACGAGCTGACCGAGATTCGTGAGGCCTATAAGGACGATCGGCGAACCCAGATCGTCAAAGAAGAGGCGGAGATCAGCCTGGAAGACCTGATCGCGGAAGAAGAAGTGATCGTCACCATTTCTCACGCCGGATACATCAAACGAAATGCCGTGTCACTGTATCGCGCTCAGCGCCGGGGGGGAAAGGGCAAGATCGGGATGGGTATCAAGGAGGAAGATTTCGTCGAGAATCTTTTTACCGCCTCCACCCATGATTCACTGCTCTTTTTCACCGACGCCGGCAAAGTGTATTGGTTGAAAGTCCATGAAATTCCTGAGGCCAGCCGGGCTGCGAAGGGCAAAGCTCTTGTGAATCTTCTGGCCCTGTCGGGTAGTGAAAAGGTCACAGCGACGTTGCCGGTGAAGGAGTTCCGGCAGGACCGGTATATTGTGATGGGCACTAAGAAGGGCGTCATCAAGAAGACGGAACTCTCCGCGTTCGGCAATCCAAGACAAGGCGGTATCATCGCGCTGGGACTCGAGAGCGGTGATAAACTGATCGGCGTTCAACTGACGGATGGGCAGCGGGAAATTTTATTGGGGACACGGCAAGGCATCACGATTCGATTCAAAGAGGAAGAAGTGAGATCGATGGGCCGGATGGCTTATGGCGTCAAGGGGATCACGCTCGAAGAGGGGAACGAAGTCATCGGGATGGAAACCATCACCCCAGATTCGACCACCTCGATCTTGACCGTCACGGAAGGCGGCTACGGGAAACGGACACCCGTGGGCGAATATCGTGTTCAAGGTCGTGGTGGGAAGGGTATCATCAGCGTGAAGACGACGGAGCGAAACGGACCGGCCATCGGCTTCCTCCAGGTGCGAGATGGTGACCAAATCATGCTGATCGCCGCGCAAGGTAAAGTGCTTCGTTGCAAGGTGGAGGACATTCGCGAAATCGGCCGGAACACCCAAGGGGTTCGCGTTCTCGACCTCGATGGCGAAGGAGACCGAGTCGTAGGCGTCGCGAGACTTGCGGAAGCGGTCGAACGAGATGACGCGGGTTCTGAAGACACCACCGAAGCCTAGGAGCCTGTCCGACATTGACCTTTTTACTACGGCGAACGATCTGCAGCTATCTGCGTCGTTCTCGGCCCGCAAAAATCCTCAACGTATTCCAGCGAATACGTCTCCGGTTTTTTCAGGCCTGCGGCCTCGCATCTTGCCTCAGCTCCCTCGCCTCGTCACGAAGGGCAATGCCGGACAAGCTCCTAGCCCGAGCTACGCGGTTGTTCGATGCATGAGCAGGTATCCTCTTTCATGTCTACCGCCAGTCCCAAGACCAAAAAGCCCCTGGATATCGTCGTCAAGTTCGCACTCGCTGTTTTTGTAGGATCCTTCGCGTTGATTTGGGGAGGCATGTATCTCAGCCGTCCGGATCGATCGATTCCACCCTATACGGTCGGTGCGCAGTCAGGCCATATCGTGACCACGGACGTTCCTCGAGGAACAACCAATGAGGAGATTGAATCGCTGGTGAAGCGCTTTCAAAAGGTCGGCCACCAAACGCACGATTTCGCTCGGATGAAGATCTATCCTACCACTCCGGGAGATCCCGGCGGTCCGTATAGGCAGATTATGATTTATGTGTTCGACGACCACGGATGGACTGATCAAGAGGTCCTGGCAAAATACATGGCCGGAAACGCGGCGGTCATCCAGGACTATGAACGGTCCATGCGCGGATACTATCGATTGCAGGACCATGATGAAGAAGGAGGAATAGGCCCCTTCTCCACGAGCGGGCGAGTCACCAACGACACACGGATCCTCTTCAAGGGGCTTGTGACGGACCCTTTGCCGGTAGAGGCGGAACCCGAACAGGGTATCTCGATATCACCTCTCTAAACTGCTCACGGATAGACGGATCTTGGATCATGGCCGTATACGCTACCAGCTCAGCCCAAGATTTCTCTGACTGAGTCGACTCGAGTTCGCCGGTGAGACTTGCAGGGGAAGGCTCCGTTTCATCGGGAATCTCTCCGACGCGAAACGCAATGTCTGTTATAGACTCTGTTCCTGACACAGCCTGCAGCTTCGTCAAGAGCGCCGGCTTGAGGAATGTCAGCTGTTGCAACCAGACGGAATTTCTAACGACCAGGTAGAGCTTTTTGAAACGAATCTGGGTCGGCTTGGTGTGCGAAGCCATGGGTTCGCCTACAATGTCGCGCCAGCGATGCTGCAAACGAAGTTCCACCAGCCTCGATTCGAGACCAAGCCGCTTGGAAAGACCTGAAAGGATGCTGCCGAAGGAATCGAGTGTACCCGGACCGATCATGTGGCATCATAGGCGGTAGCGGAGAACGAGATCAAGGTGTGGGTGTCGTATCATGGGTAAAGAGAAGGAAGATCAGCGGAAGGTCGTGGCCACCAATCGGAAGGCCTACCACGATTATTTTATCGAAGAAAAGTTCGAGGCGGGGATTGTTCTCAAGGGCACCGAAGTGAAATCGCTTCGGGACAGGCGAGTGAACTTACAAGACAGTTATGCGGGCGTCAAAGAAGGCGAGGTCTTTCTCCATCACTGCCACATCAGTCCCTATAGTCACGGCAATATTATGAACCATGATCCGATCAGGACCAGAAAATTGCTGCTCCATCGAAAGGAGATCAACAAACTCCTCGGGAAAACCCAACAGAAAGGTCTCACACTGATCCCCCTCCGAATCTATTTTTCAGAGCGAGGCCAGGCCAAGGTCGAACTGGGATTAGCCAAAGGGAAGAAGCAGCATGATCGCCGAGAATCGATCAAAGCTCGGGAAGCCGGCAGGGAAGTGGAACGAGCGATCAAAGAACGGAAATAAGATGGAAGTTCATAGTTCGCTCAACGTGCGTTAACGATCGAGAAGCCCTCTTCGCGTGGATTTCTACGAATTAAACTCACGCCACGAGGAAATCGCGCCGTGTCGCCATCCTTGGCAACGGATACCGGACACGGCGCGCAGTGGATAGCCAGCACGCCTGGTGATACTTCTATCGAGGAACAACCCTCCCTCTATGAGAGGAAGACCAATCTCACTTTTATTCCCCATCAAGGAACACCACCTTATACATCGCTCCAAAAACAGCAGTCAGTGCCAGCAACGCTACGAATAACGTCATCATGGTTCTTCACCTCCCTTCACTTGAATAGAAGTATACGGCTCGAAAATGAATAGGCGATGAGGAGATTGTGAAGAATTCTTCATAATTCATCCATTGGTGATCGCCATGCTCACGAAAAGTATTCCCGCCCTTTAACTGCTTTCGCGTCATCGATCGAATCGGACCCGTCACCGACGGGCGAGTTGCAACATTGCGTACAGCACTCCGAATATGGCGGCCAATATGGATACTTCGATGAAGGAAATCATATTATGTTCACCCCCTCTCGCTTCTTAACCATGGATATACGCCTTCCAAATGAAGCCTCCATGATGTGATCGTGAAGAGTTTTTCATTATCCTCGGGGTTCCTCATTTTCGTGAGGCACGATTCAGGAACCAATTTCCTGGATTGCCCACAGTATCAACGCGACAAAGCTCATAACGAGTGCTAGAAAGAAAATCGCCATCATGATAATTCACCTCCATTCGTCAATTCTCATCATGCTTTTCGAGGGTACAGTTGAAAGTCATCAACGCGGTGCAAATACGTGACACCCGGGTATAAAACAAACCTTGCAACGCGTATCTTCTTTGAGCGATGTCATGCCTCTCTGGTCAATTGTCGTGAGGGAAATCTTTCGATCAGTGGCCTCAGCGGCGTCATGGGCTAATCTTCCGACCGAGTGCGTCCCTGCGATAATTGCTTGTCCAAGTCCCACCATGACGTACGGAAAACACACCATTGAAGCAGTGATGATATTTGCCATGTGTTGCACCAATCCTTTCTATCGCGCGTGGTTGCCGATAGAACCAATATAACGACTAGGAATGAAGTAAAGATGAATCCGTGGTGAAGATCTCTTCATCCCTCGTTAGGGAACCGCGGCTGCTTGCAAGGGAAAAGTCTTTCGCAAAATACCTGTCAGGTAGTTGGCAGGACAAAACGGCAGATGGAAGTTTTAAATGAATGGGAAATGATTTGAGAACCGCTAGGCAGGAGCCAATTGTTGAGCGAGGGCTGGTAACCGCAGGGTGAAGACGGAGCCTTTGTTGACTTCGCTGGTGACGGAAATGTTCCCACTGTGAGCATCCATGATTTCCTTGACGATGGGTAATCCCAGCCCGGTACCGGCGGAATCTTTCGCTCGGGCCCAATCGGTTCGGTAGAATCGCTCGAAAAGGTGAGGAATATTCTCCGGCTCAATGCCGTGGCCCGTGTCTTCAACCGCCATCGCCACCTCTTGATCCATGGCCAGCAGGCGGACGGTGACGGCTCCACCGGAAGGAGTATAGCGTAGCGCATTGTCGAGCAAATTAATCAACGCTTGTTTGAGCCACTGCGCGTCACCGAGCACGAAGGGAACCGGCTGGGGTTCAAATCGCAAGGTGATCTGGCGGTCATCTGCCAAGAGAATCAACTCATCCACGATTTCTTGAATAAGAGGTTCCAACGCAAGCGGGACGAGATTGACCGGAGGTTTGCTGCTGGTGAATTTTGCCAGTGTCAACAATGGGCGGGTCAAGGCGATAAGCCGATCCACCTGCTGGAGATTGTTGAGAAGCACCTCATGATATTCCTCGGTGGTCCTCGCTTTCATGAGCGCCACTTCCAGATTACCCTGCAGAATGGTCAGGGGGGTCTTCATCTCATGTGCGGCGATCTCACAAAAATTCCGTTGGACCTCACTGCTTCGTTGAAACCGATCCAATACGGAGTTGACGGCCTGGGCGAGTCGCCGAAATTCTCGATACGGTGAATCCATTATCAGCCGTTTGCCAAGATCGGCTTCCGACATGGTTTCGGCTCCCGTACACAACGCGTCAATGGGAGCCATCACCTTCTTTGCCAGCCAGAGGCTGCCGACCCAGGCCAGGATAAGAGTGGTCCCCGATCCAAGAGTGAGGAGAAACACCAGACCATTGAGAGTTTCCTGGTAATGGAGCAACGACGTTTCGGCCTGCAAGATATACCGCATATGGTTCTTGCCCGTGAGAAAAAGAAACAAATGTCGCGCGGGCGTTCCATCAGGGGCATCGAGTGTCTCGAACAGAATAGTCTTCAGGCGGACCTGTTCCAGTACACCAGAGGGGAGAGGACCTTGCACAGTCGCGTGAGGACTCCTCCACAAGAGCGAGCCGTCGGTTGAAAAGACACGAAGGGCATGCGTCACGTCGGGCAATACATGCGGTTCCGTAGTGCTGTGGGTCAATTCATTGGTCGGGGCGGGGTCCTTGCCACTCTGTTTAAAAGATTCGGGGTGCCGCTCGACAAACTCGGCCAAGGTTTCCGCCAATACAAGCAGCCGTCCATCCACAAAACGATGCAAGAGGATCTCGCTGGCGGCATACACAAGCGCGGAAAACACAAGGAGTCCAGCCATCAAGACGAAGGCGGACCAGCTGATCAAGCTCCGCAGGGACTTCATGCCGGCGATTCAGGTTCTTCGAGCATATATCCCGCGCCGCGTACGGTGGCGATCAAAGGTGGTGAGAAGTCCCGGTCGATCTTCGCGCGCAGGGCACGTATATGCGCATCGACGATGTTCGTCATGGGGTCATAACTGATATCCCACACATGCTCAATGATGGCGGTTCGGGTGAGGACGCGATTCTTGTTTCGCAGGAGGAACTCAAGCAGGGCATACTCCTTATTCGTCAAGGTGATTTCCTGTCCGGCACGCCAGACACGGTGAGAAGCCGGGTCCAATCGCAGATTGGCCGCCTGCAGGTGTGCTAGTTGCTGAGAACTGCCCCGGCGCAAGAGAGCCCTGATCCGAGCCAGTAATTCAGCGAAGGCGAAGGGTTTCGACATAAACTGATCAGCCCCCGTATCAAAACCCGATACCTTGTCTTCCACCGTATTGCGCGCAGTCAATAGGAGCACCGGAGTCATGATCCGCTTGTCCCGAACACGGCGGCAGAGGGTGAGGCCATCAAGCTTGGGTAACATGATGTCCAGGATCATCAGGTCATAGGAATTCTCAAGAGCCAAGGTCAAGCCTTCTTCACCGTCGGACGCAAAGTCCACCGCATAATGCTCTTCTTTCAACCCTTTTCGGATGAATTGAGCGAGGTCCAAATCGTCTTCGACCAACAATATGCGCATGGCCGTCACATTCTCCTTGCCGAACAGCCGCTCCGACAGAGCAAGAGGTTGTGGATCAACAGAGGCTGCTCTTGCAATCTGTCAGCACAAGGTTTGCGGCTTTCTCGTCAGCCTCTAACTCAATGGTCAACCAAGCTATTCCTGCCGAGTGCTCCTCTTTGTGAAGTCCGTTGCCGCTCTCTAAGAGGCTGACAATATAATAACGGCCGGCGGGAACTTTTGTGAACCAGAAGTGGCCTGTTGGGTTCGCACGAGTCGTACGGAGATAGGGAAGGAGCCGCTTTTCGGACAGAAGTTGAGCCAGGATGTCGTGCAGGCAATTGGTGGTAGAAACGGCAGCTGAGTCGTTCTCCGATGGTGATAGGTCACGTTTGGAAGAACACATGTTTGCCCGTATGTTCCGGTCAAACCAATAGCGTGTAATGGAAACCGTTGGAATCAGGTATATGGAGACCCCCGCTTGGGTGAACGCTTTCCCGGACGGAGAACTCAGAAACACTTGTCCCGCTGCCGCTGCGCGGCCTTTGGGTTTGTACGATAGGAGTTCTTTCTCATTCAGTGGCGGTGGACCCGAAGGGCTCGGCTCGATGGCCATTGCTTGTGGAGATGCCAAGCTAGTGATCAGCAAGACGCCGGCGAACCAACAGACAAACCTAAGATGACGCCACATCATGTTGAGGAAGCCGGTGCGGCCTCGGCGTCCGTGACTGCCGCACTCGCCTTGTGCTTAAGCGCACGGCCTTTGTCAGGGGTCGGATCGGTGACGACCCCGTATACTTCCCGGCCTTCGTGGCCTTCCGGCAAATATTCCGTGATCGGCATCCCGTCTTCACGAACGAAGAGCAGACAGTGGCAATATTTGTAGATCTGCATTTCGTCGCAGGCGCAGATCCAGCGCCGGAGCTTGGCTTCGGCGGCCTTATCTTGGTAGAAATTACATGGACAGAGCGGTTTGCCGAGTTCGTCAACATGGGACGCGAGTCCTTTGACGACCGCGTCCGTCACGGCCGTATTGGGGTGCATCGCAGTTCCACTTTTTTCGGCAAAACCTTTCACAAACTTTCTGATCTTATCGAGGCTTTCCTCGGTCGGTTCAGCCATGGACCTTCTCCTTCAGTGGCGATGGGCAGAAGCTGTAGTTTACAAGGGTAATTCGCTGCTTTACAATCCGTCCCCTTGACCGACTTGATGGAAGATCATGACAGAGTCAATCCGACGGACATTACTGGAGCGGCTGACCGCCGAATTAGATTTTTCAGACGCCGAGCGATTCATGACTCGCATGCGTCAGGTCACGGCAGGGACGGATGCGGACACGCAGCTTCTAACGTTGCTTGACGAACTTCAGGAGTTGTCCCCGAAAACGGCCCGCGCAGCAGTGCAAGCCCTCCCTGAACTCGACCGGCGCGGCGGGCTCCCGCACATCCTTCTCTGGCTTGATCTCGGGGTGACACTGGCTGAATCTTCGGGGGCCTCTGCGCTCAAGTATTTTAGGGATAGCCCCTTGGTCTTAGGGTTGATTGAACAGGCCGATGCGCGCACGGAGGTATTGAATATTGGGCTGGAAATTGCCGAACAAGATCCCAACGTGGCCTTGGAATACATCCAACATGCCCCCCAGATCTTAACCGAAATCTCTCCAAGACAATTACGACCGTGGCTCGATATCGGTATCGAGCTGACGCAGATCAATGTGGTCGTCGGGCTTGAATTCATCAGACAGATCTCAAAGCTGGCCCGCGTGCTGCCTTTGGACAGCGTGAGGGATTGGGCGACATTGGGCATGAAATTGATCGTGCCGAACAGTCTTGGAAAACCGGACTATGTGGCGACGATCGAGTTTCTGAGGGCAAGTCCATCCATTTTAGGGGAAATCGAGCAGGTTCCCATCCGAGGAAAAGTCGTATCGCTATGCCTGACGCTGGCCGGGCAGTCAGCCGAGTCAGCTCTGAAATGGCTTCCGGAGTCGGCCAATGATTTGCGAGCGTTGCCTTCCTTGGAATGGCAAATCAAAGTCTTGCAGTACGGTTCATTGCTGGCCGAGAAGAGCGCGGAGGCGACACTCGAGTATCTCCGTCGAGCTGCGGACCTTGTCCGACTGATCGGACAAGGTCCTGAAGCTCCGGCGAAGTTTGAGAATTGGTTTCGAACCGGCATGGAAGTGCTGGCGTACAGCTCGGACGGAGCCCGCGCCTATTTTGCGGCGGAGTCTGGGAGGGCACTCGCGTCAGTCGAAGAGGCCCTAAGCGGGGTGCCGTTTCGGCTGGTTGCTCGAAGATTGGAGCTGTTTGTTCAAGGACTCTGTGGAACCGACGTGACCGTAACGGCGCTTCCTGATTCCGTGACGTCCTCAATCCGCGCGACGGTGAGCCCCGACGGTCGGAGCATTTGCGTGCCCGCGCTGCTACGTCGGTATGCGACGGCAGGAGAAAACGAGCGTCTGTATCTCGTGATGGCTGCGCATGAAGCAGGACATGTAGAATTCGGCACCTATCGGCTGAGGCTGAATTCTCTGGCTGATCTGATCGAGACAGTGCAACATCGGTATGGTCGATCGCAGCAAGCGAGACCCGATACACTGGCGGCGCTGTTTGAACTGTATCCACACCCGTTGCTTGTGCGCGATATCTGGGCAGTGCTGGAGGATGCACGCGTCGAATTTCTGCTTCAAACCGAGTACCCGGGTCTCCGAAAGGACCTTGTGCGATTGGCTGCTGAATCCATCGGCCCACGCAATCCGGTAGAAGGAGTGACGCCTAAAGAGTTGGTCGTCGATTGTCTCCTGAGGCTCTCCACAGGTGAAGCGCTGGACTCCGCAGTACCCAAGGCCGTCAGCGAAGAAGTTTCGATTCTCTGGGGTATGTGCCAATCCGTACTGAAGACCACAGCTACGGCGGAAGAGACCGTTAGGACGGTTGACGAGGTCTATGTTCGGCTTGATGAACTGTTGGAGGCTCGCGGCGAGATGATCACTGCGGAGCGGCATGAGGCAGCGAAAGAACCTGAGCAAATGCGATTGGACCGACAGACCGGCGAATACCGCGCAGGAGCCGAGGTCGTCTATCGAGGCTCGATGAATCCGGAGTTCGTTTCGTGGAGTCGGGAACCGCTAGAACAGAAGGACCAATATCCTGCACAATCGGACGCGACAGGGACCAAAAATGCCCTGAGTGATGACCAGGCGCCTAGAGACAGAGACATGTTCAGCGAAGGGCGTTCACTGCAAACTGTCGTTGAAGAATGTCTGATGCTTGAGACCGATGCGCAATCGGTACTGGAGCCGGCGGCTCAAACCGAGCGAGCAGTCCTTTACCCGGAGTGGGACTATCGGATTGAAGATTACCGCATAAAGTGGTGTCGCGTGGTGGAACGACCCGCGGATCCAGGACCAGACGAATTCGTTACGGCGACCTTGGTCGATCACCAGAGTACCGTCAAATCGCTACGCCGGTTTTTTGAAAGCTTGCGTCCTCCGACGTTCCGCCGCGTCGCGGGGCAGACCGACGGTGAAGAAGTGGACCTCGATGCCGTCGTCCGAAGAATCGGAGATCAACGGGCAGGGATGGAAGGCGGCGATCGATTGTATGTCAGACGAGAGAAGAAAGAGCGTAATGTCGCAGTAGCCTTCCTCGTCGATATCAGTGGGTCCACGAGTCGAGAGGTGGGAAACGGTCGACGAGTGATCGACATTGAGAAGGCAGGTCTGGTGCTGCTTTGTGAAGCCCTCGAGGCCGTCGGTGATCAGTATGGGCTCTATGCCTACTCCGGCCAAGGACGAGCGAGGGTCGAGTTTCTCACGATCAAAGACTTTGACGACCGCCTTGGTGCGGCGACGGCTCATCGTCTTGGGGGCTTGGCTCCTCGTCATCAAAATCGAGACGGAGCGGCTATTCGGCATGCGGCCATGAAGCTGCGGGCGCGGGAAGCCAAGAACCGCGTCCTCGTGTTGTTGAGCGACGGAAGACCATTGGACGACCAGTACAAGGATGACTACTCGTTGGAAGATACGAAGGCGGCACTCCGTGAGGCGAGACAACAGGGAGTCGAGATCTTTTGCATTACCGTCGATCGGGAGGCTGAGAATTATCTACGCCGTATGTATGCCGATACACAGTACTGCGTCATAGACCGCGTGGAAGCCCTTCCCACGAAGTTGCCGAGGATTTACAGACAATTGACGGTGTAAGAACATGACGAACTCGATCGGAAAGCCCTCGATCCCCGCATGGTTGCATAAGCTCTTCACAGGGCATCA
>CAZPNQ010000090.1:0-16002 GCA_964587955.1 uncultured Nitrospira sp. | reverse complement strand
CCCGGACTTATAAGACCGGAAATTCAGGTCGTCAACTATTTTGAGATAGGTTCTATTCATATAATTACCTTTGATATGGCAAATTGTAATCTCAAACGTGAAGTTCAATATGTGAAACTTTCCGGTTCTGCTGTGGGATCTATGATCGAACGATGCGACCCTAAGGAGGAGCATAGTGGGTAGTCTCATTCCAATTGAACAAATCGAGCGGTCGATCCTTCTGATCAGAGGTCACAAGGTCATTCTGGACCGAGACTTGGCATCTTTATATGGCGTGGCCACAAGAGATTTGAACAAAGCCGTCACCAGAAATCTCGAACGGTTCCCGGATGATTTTATGATGCAACTCACAAGGGCGGAGTTCAGGAACTTGAAGTCCCAATTTGGAACATCAAGTTGGGGAGGCACTCGCAAATTTCCCAGGGTATTTACCGAGCAAGGCGTCGCGATGCTTTCCGGTGTACTCCGCAGTAAGCGGGCCGTGCAGGTGAACATCACCATTATGAGTGCCTTTGTTCGCCTAAGAACTATGGTCGCGTCGAACAAGGAACTGGCCAAACGGTTGAACGAATTGGAGCGGAAGTACGACACTCAGTTCAAAGTCGTGTTCGATGCCATCCGGGAACTCATGGCGCCTCCAAAAACTTCCGTTCGGCGGATTGGGTTTCAACGCGAGGGAGGCAAGAATTAACCGGCGTATCACTCACTGGGCTTTAGATGAATCCTCATTAGTCCGTCGATTCACCGCCCGTATCACCCACTTCCGTGAAGTCCTGCTCACCGAAGATGGCCGACTCGTGAGTGTAGTGTTTGAATTCGAGCAGATTGTGGGCCGGGTCTTCCAAAAAGAACGTGCGGTGCTCAATGCGCGTGCCAGGGAATCGCACACGCGGTTGCTGGTAGAAGGAAAGCCCTTTTGCCTTGGCCCGATCGGCCAGTGCCTGCCATTCATCCAGAGAGAGGAACACCAACCCAAAATGACTGGGGTAGATTCCTTTTTGCTTCGAAGGCTTTTCCGGCACAAGGTGCGCGACGAGTTGATGACCCGACAAACCAAGCGTCACCGCCTGCTTTGCCCGACGCCCGACGGTACAGCCAAGACCGTCCACGTAAAACCGAAGCGTGGCTTCGATGTCATGAATCGGAAAGGCAAGGTGAAACAAGCTATTGCTCATCGAAATCTGTCCTTCACTGTCGGCACTCGTTTACCATTCCACCATCCGGCCATCATGTGAGGAGTGGAATGGCGAATGGTGAATCGTCCGTCAGGAGCCAGAACCACGCATCCCGCAGATCCGTCGACCCGAGCGACAAGCCTCTGCAACACAAGCCGTGCTGCTGTAGCCGGTGCGGTTCCTTGAGCCAAGCGATCGCAGATTTCTTTGGCCACCGCCAAGCGGATGATACTCTCACCCCAGCCCGTCATCGAGACGGCGGCGGCTTCATTGTCAGCATACACCCCGCAGCCGACGATCGGTGTGTCCCCGACTCGCCCGGGCAACATACGATCGATCCCACCGGTGGACGCACCGGCAGCGACCACTCCGGTTCGATCCAGTGCAACGGCTCCGACCGTCCCATGCCGATCCCTTGCGGATTTCTTCCGCTTCAGCATCGCACCATAGGAGAGACGGCGGAGTGGAGTCCGAAGTCGGTGGCGCTCCAACTTGAAATGCCTGGCAAACTTCGTCGCCATAGGTCCCACGAGCAGCACATGATCCGTCTCTTCCATCACGAGGCGCGCCGCGGTAATCGGATGCACAATTCCTTCGATAGAGGCTACCGCACCCGCGCGCAAGCTCTTCCCTTCCATGATGGAGGCATCCATCCGCCGAACGCCGTCCAACTGAAGGCGGGATCCTGTCCCGGCATTGAAGAGGCCGCTCTGCTCCAGAACACGAATGGTGTGTTCGACGGCAATTGACGCCAAGCTGCCGCGATCCAGCAAGTGATAGCCGACTTGCAAGGCGGCATGCAGACAGGCGGCTTGGGGTGCGGTCATGGCGCGGGAGCCGGCGCCCCCGTGCGCGAGAATGATGGGACGGACGGATTTCAATTCAAGAGCAGATCCCGGGTCTTTTTATAGGCGGGGTTTTGCATGCGATCCAGATCGGATCGCACAAATCCCAGACCCGTTACGCAGAGTTCAAAGTTCTCGGATAATTTCTGAAACAAGGGCAAATTGGTTTCGGCATCATCGCGGCCGATCTGCGCCACGATCCCATAGGACCGTTTGCCGGTCTTCATATAATCCACCAGGAATTCCTTGTGATAGATAAGCCCGGCCGATTTGAGCCGTCGAAGATACTCCGGAAAGAGTCCGGCCATGAACAGAGTGAAATCCCCGATGTGACGATGGACGTCGCGCTCACGGTCAAGCGATTGAGCTTCGAGCATGACCTCCGATTCAAACAGCAACGCGACGACGCTATCCACCGGCTGGTTCTCCCGATTTCTGATCTTATAGAGCTGATCCGTATGGGTGAAATCGACCAGGAGGTTGGAGACGTATGAGGTCACTTTGGCGTCGGGCCAACCAAGATGTTCGGTAAAACTCTTTTCGGTCAGCGCGCCGAACAGTTGCCGAAGCGGATGCCGTGGAGGAACTTGAGTGCCCATCTCTACCTCCTGCGAAGGCCGATGAGTCTTGAACTCAGTATACCAAATCTCGTCAAATCTCGGCTACGAAAGGATTTCCACTCGTATCGTTTCTATCGGAACTCCGATACCAAACTTAAGTTCCGGATCAGGAGCTGTCTCTGCTGTCTACTACAAATGTCACCGGCCCGTCGTTCACCAGAGTCACGCTCATATGCGCCGCAAACACACCCGTTTCAACCGGCGTCCCGCATGCGCGCAGGTCAGCCGCGACTTGCTCATAGAGCCGCTTAGCCAAGTCGGGCAGAGCAGCCCCGTCAAAGCTGGGGCGGCGCCCGCCGGTAATCCGGCCCACCAGCGTGAATTGAGAGACCAACAACACCCCCCCACCAACCTCCGTGAGCGATCGATTCATCTTCCCTTGCTCATCGGCGAAAATGCGGATGCTCCGGATCTTATCGACCAGATACTGCGCATCCGACTCGCTATCGCCTTTCGCAACACCCAACAAAACCAGCAAGCCCTGTTGGATCCGGCCCGCTATGGTCCCCTCCACTTCCACCGAAGCACTGGTCACGCGCTGAATAACCGCTTTCATCCGAACACCCTAACTGTCGCACACCCTCTTGCGTGTCTGTTCGCGTGAAGCGTATTTCGTGAGTCGTGAAGCGCGGGAACGGACAGAGAGGGCATCTCCTCTTTACTTACGAGATACGAACGACGAACATCGCAGCGGCGTATCGGCGGCTACAGCAAAATCTCTCATCTGGGATAGCCCGCAGGCTATTTGCTCCTCAACATAGTCAGAGTCCCTTCCAGAGAGAGCAATTTACGTTTCATAGACAACCCGCCGGAGAATCCACCGAGGGACGCATCGTGGGCGACAATCCGGTGGCAAGGGACGACGATCGGCAACGGATTAGCCCCGACAGCGTTGCCGACTGCGCGGGCATAGTGTGCCCCTCCTACTCGCGCGGCAATCCACTGATATGAACGCAGTTTGCCATAGGGAACCCGTTGTAGTGTCCGCCATACTTGTCGTTGAAACGATGTTCCCTGCGACAGATCGAGCGGCACATCAAAGGTATTTCGCCTTCCCTCCAGATAGTCGAGCAGCTGCCGGCGGGCTGCCTCCAGTTGCGCAGATTCTTCCTGTTGCCACACCCCATCCGACGGTATGCCAAGGTCGGACTCGACAGCCCGCTTCGAGCGTTTCGGCAACACGATCGCTTGAATCCCTTTTGAGGACTCTGCAATTCCCATCCAACCCCAGGGCGAACGAAAGATTATGGTACGCTGCATGAATCGCTCCTTGTTATCCCATCACTCGGCCGAGCTTTCTGCGAACCATCCCCCACACCACACCGAGTTCCTCTGACCGGAACAGGGCATGGATACCGAGATATCCACCGACACTCAATCCGATAGCCAATACAAGCAACGCGGATTTCGTCACCCATTCGGCAGAATGAGTCCATACCTGTGCGGCGGCTACCCACCAGCATGCCATCACCAATGGAATACATGCCACGATGACCCGAAGTAAGGACCGTCCCACCGTTCCCCAGTCGACTCCGCCGAGTCTCCGATTCAATACCGCCACGAGAATGACTCCGTTGACCATGGCCGCCAATGCCGTGGCGAGCGCCAATCCTGCCGCGCCCAGATAAGACATCAACACCAGTGAGAAGACGATATTCGATGCCAGCGCGACCGCCGCGGAAATGGCAGGCGTCCTGGTATCTTGCAGCGAATAGAACGCCGTGACGATGATGCGGACCCCTCCGAATGCCCATAAGCCGACGGCGTAGCAGAGGACCGCCAGCGCCGTCTCCGCCGTATCGTGCGCCGTGAAGGTGCCATGCTCGAAGAAGAGATGCACGATCGGCGTGCGCAACAAGATCAATCCCACCATGGCCGGCACGATAATGAAGAGGATCATGCGCAGGCCGAACCCAAGTGTGGTGCGCAGTTCATCCAGCGCGCCTCGCGCCGCTTGAGAAGACAGCGTCGGCAGGATCGCCGTCGCCAGCGCGACACCGAAGATTCCCAGTGGAAATTGAATCAGCCGCATGCCGTAAAACAGATAGGTGGGTCCTCCGGCGAAGAACGACGCCAACACCGTGCTCACCGTCAAGTTGATCTGAGTCACGGAAAGGCCGAGCAGCGTAGGCACCATCAGCAAGCCGATCCGCCGCAGGCCCGGATGGCTGGGCTCGAATCGGAACCCGAACAACAATCCGCGCAGCTTCAGGCTGGGAAGCTGCATGGCGAACTGAGCGGCCCCTCCCGCCACCACGCCGATCGCCACCCCGATGATCGGCTCTTGCAGATGTGGCGCCAACCACACGGCGCCCACGATGATGAAGACATTGAGGAAAAGCGGTGAAAAGGCCGGTGCCGCAAAGGCTCGTACCGAGTTGAGAATGCCCATGGCCAACGCCGCCAAGCTGATGAAGAGCAGATATGGAAACATGACCCGGGCGAGCAGGGTCGTCAGCGCGAGCTTGTCGGGATTGTTCTGAAACCCCGGCGCAAGCAGCTGGACGAGCCAAGGAGCAGCCAGAATCCCGACGATCGTCACCAGCGTCACGACGGTCAGGAGCGTCGTGAATACCGCGCTGGCCAATTCCCAGGCATCCTGTTCGCTCCGCGTCGTCCGGTATTCCGTGTAGACGGGAATGAACGCCGACGACATCGAGCCTTCCGCAAACAGCTCGCGGAGAAGGCTCGGGATCCGGAACGCGATGAAAAAGGCGTCGGCAGCCGGCGTCGCGCCGAACAATCTGGCTAACACCATGTCGCGGACAAACCCGAGAATGCGGCTGGAAAACGTGGCGACACCGATCACTCCGGCCGCTTTGACGACCGAACGATTCTCGTCCTGAAGTTTAGCTGGAGCACCGGCCGAGACGGTGGGCTCTGACATGGACCGGATTCTAGCGGAACGATCGCGGGCCGTCTATCGATGACGCGATTTCGTTGTCTTCAGAAGAAAGCTTCGGTGGTCCATCTATTTTGTAAACGGCAGTAGCGCAGGGAGGCATTCTTTCTTTCGGTGTGCCGGTCACCCACACTTCGGATGATAGCAGGTAACTTGGCTTCAAGTGGGTTGAAAGATCACGTCAGGTTCCCGTAGGCGAGGATTCTGCTTTCTTAAGTTTTAAGATAGCTTCGAGCTTGGAGTCCGAGTCGAGCAACTTCACCATGTTGGCCTCGATGAGGACGACTTGAAATTTCCCTTCGAGGGTCTCGCCTTCGTGAAGGATATAAATCTCCCGGCCTTTGCCAAGAAAGGCCTTTTGCACGCCGTTCTGATTGGCATAGCCGAGATAGCGGTATTGTGCCATCTGTTCCTGAAGCTGCTGGCGCCGTAACGCCTCTTGTTGTCTCGCGACTTCTTCCGGTGAGGGAGGTGGCGGAGCCGGGGGATCCGGTGAGCGGAAAAGGGGACAGGCTACTTTTCTCTTGCCTTTCGGTTTGGTCTACCCCTAATGTTTTCACCTCATGCCGCGTATTCCTCGTGGTCAAGTCGCCGGGCACGCCTATCATGTCTTGAACCGTGGTAACGGTGGCGCCCCCGTCTTTCACAAGGACGGCGACTATGCGGCTTTCCTCGACCTGCTTGGCGCGGCGAAAGCCCGACATCGCATCAAGATTTTCGGCTTCTGCCTGATGCCCAATCATTTTCATCTCGTCGTACAGCCGACCACCGCAGCCACCCTCAGTCCGTTTATGCAGTGGTGGATGACCAGCCACGTCCGGCGCTACCATCGGCATTACCGGAGTCATGGGCATGTGTGGCAAGGTCGGTTCAAAAGTTTTCCGATTCAACAAGACACCCATCTCCTCACGGTCCTCCGTTATGTCCTGCTGAATCCCGTGCGCGCGAGCCTCGTGGAGCATGCGCGGGACTGGCGCTGGTCGAGCCTGCATTTCCCTGCACTCATCGATCCCATCCCCATCCCAGTTCCAATCGAAGAACCGTTCTCACTCGACCAGCCGCTAGCGCCGTCTGATCTGACTACCCTCCGGACCTGCGTCAATCGCCAACAACCGTTCGGCACCGCTGCGTGGCAAACGCACATCGCCGCCCTGCTGGGCCTTGACTCCACGCTGCGCACCCGGGGCCGCCCACGAAAACCTTCCCGTGAAAAGTAGCCTGTCCCCTTTTCTCTCTCTGTCCCCTTTTCTCTCTCCAGGCCAGAACTGATTGGTTGCAATCAAGCAAGTAATAATGAAACCAATTGCTATATTTGCTCTATGTTTCATTAGGTAACTGGTCGCTGTATTCATTGGTCTAGGCGATCGAGTGGCCCTGGCCGAGCCTGCGGTTTTCACAACTTCTGGACCCGTCCCCTGACGAGTCAGTCGGCTCGTGGCGCAGATTACTTCATCTCTAATAGATAATCGGGTGCCCACCATTCGCCACTTTTCCCTAAACGACAATCAGAGTATCGCCATCCCAAATGCGATAGGATTCTTCCTCATGATCATCACTAGAAAGGATGGTCACAATCTCGTCGTTCACGAATTCCAATTTAAGGCTTCTGTTCGGCATTCCAGTTACTCGTGAGAGCGTGGCACGAAGTAACATCAGTAAACTGCAATGCGCTGCAAAGGGCTTACTACAGTCCCATTCTGTAACGTTGTTCTTGGTGTGATGAATCACTTTTGACCGAACAGATATTCCTGTCCCTTTTGGATTAGACATCTGTGCGTGGAAATGGAGTGAAATACTCCCTTGTTCAAAACATATTTGATCCAAATCTCGTCCACTTAAGGATGATAGATCCGTGTTGTACGGTAGGCTGGGCATGCGTTCTCCTTTACCCTAACTAAACAACAATTAAGGGGTCGTTCCCGTGCCAGATGTGATAGGCCTCATACATCGTGGTTTCATCAAAGAATGTCAGTGAGTCCCCGTTTGTAAACTGCAGAGACAATGTCCCATCTGGATCTCCGTGAAAATCAACAATGGACGCACCTATCAACAACAATACGCTGCAGGAACCAGACAGAGGCATATGTAAATCGGGTTTCCATTCATATTCCTCGTTACCGTGTCGGTGGCTGTAACTCATTTCAACCGAAATGCCAGTATCTGACGTTATGTTTCCCGGGTGACAAAAGTGGAATTGTACTGTACCGCTGAGACACATACCTTTGTGAGCTTCATTCCGCGCAGGAAGGTCAAATTGATATCCGACGATAATCCGTACATAGACTCTCCCTATTTTGATAAGAGACATTCATCCCTGTCTCTTCATTCCACCGAAATCACAATTCGTCTCTTGAGGATCACTTCCTCCTTAACAGTTAATAGTGCGAGCGCGAGGAAATAGATACACATGGCACCACTGAATCCTCCGCTTATGACAGCTATCAGCTGGATGACAAAGTCTGAACTATCTACAGGCACCACAAGGAAGACCAAAATGATGAAAGCAATCCAGCCTTCGAATAACCAGCGATAATTCCAATGCCCAAGCAAGTCTTTCCCCTCTTGTATGCTCATCTGCGATCGAGTCGTCATAATTGTCTGAATAGCACGCCACGCGTGACGCGCCATAAAATATCCAACTCCTATCCCAATAGCTGCTCCTCCAAAGAATATAGATAGTTGCTTCTGATACATAGCGAGCCGAATGGTAGCCAATGACACAATGACTGTCGCACCTACCAAAATGAGATACCCAACCAAAGGCCTAAATCTCACAACTCCTCACCAACCCCGATAAATATTAGTTAGGGATTCATGCTGGAGCATTGTCATTTACAGGTATCGTAATTTACTGCGCATGTTATCCGGATATTGACTGAATGAGAAAAAGGGGAGGTGAAAAAGGGGACAGGCTGAGGTGGTCCCTTTTTTCTCCTAGGTCTCATATGTCAACCAGGAATATGAGAAATCCAATCTTCCACCCGTCTGTTCATAGAGCTTCAAGACATATTGCGGAACATGCACCCCGCCGATGTCACTGTTCTCCCATAGAGAAACCCAGATGCCATAGCCGGACTTTTTGATCTTGTGTATTCTAAGAAAACGAACGACGTCGCTATATGAGGCGCCTTCCCGCAATTTGAATACCACCGTCGACACCGTAGGATCCCGACTGAATTGTGAAACACGTGCGTCCTGCGCACTTCTGACCTGACGTTTAAAGGACTGCATCTTCTTCTGGTTAAGGGCTAAGATCCGAAAATCGAACTGAACCTTTTTGTACCGCCTCATTGTTGGTTACCTCCTCCACTACTTGCCGTACCACCAGAAGATGTTCTATGCCTCATAACTCACCCAGACATAAGAGAAGTCCAAGTCTCCACCTGTTTGCTCATATAATTCGTTGGCTTCTATGATTTGCTGCTCGATTTCATAATCATTGGACATGGCTGTCACCGTTTTCGTTTCGGTCCCTTAGGTGCAGTGATAGGCGTACCACGCCCCCCGTGAGAAGACACGCCATACGGAAATGTGATTAGGACATCCGGCGCGAAACAATTCGGCCGGTTCTGAGAAACCGTAAGCCGGGAAAATCTCACTGCAGATCAATGCCTGACGGCGCCGAGGCGAAGAACCAGGAGCGACCACCAACACATTGATGGTCGAACCCCGTCAGGATCATCGAATAGCTCTGACGTTATGGTGTATTGCCACGGCAAGTACTTTGTGCCGGGCGGCGCCGTCTATACCAGCTAGTCTTCCTTCGAGTATCGAGGAGCCTCCAGCGTATCGGTGCGACCGGCTTGGGTCTTGATGATTCGTGCCGGGATTGAGCGTGATCGTTTGATCGATGATCGCGACGTGCTGGCCGAAGTCCGCGGGACCGGCGACTTGAACGTTATTGACCTCGATCCAGGCCGAGGAGATGCGGTTCTGGCCGTTACTTTGCCCGTTGACGATATGGAGGAGAAACGGGGCGCCGACGCTGGTCGGCACCGTGATCGTCTCCGTAAACTGATTCGGCGCGCCGGTCGTGCGCACATACTGTTTCGGACCGAAGAGGAGTTGATCCGGGGCGGCTTGAGAGAATGCGGAACCGGCTCCACCGGCCAGGCCGGCGACCACCAGTGTGCACGCAAGGACCGCGTGTCGCGGCCTACGCGTTCCCGTTCTGCAGATACGTGTTCGCGTCTCCGGCATGCACGCCCTCAGACTGTCGCACGTCTCCAGAATGCGGGGCGGATAGTAGACACTTCCTAGTGTGCTCGCAATACGAATTATAGCTCTATACCTAAGGCCATTTGGCCTCATCCTCACAAACAATTACATGTTTTCCGATGAATAATTTACTTACGTTATCGGTTCTAATTATTACCAGGCTCCGAGCCACGTTCCTGGACAGGCACTTGTAGCACGGCAATTTCAGAAGGCAAGCAATACCGCAATGTCGATCATGAGGGACGGTGGATAGGAGAGAGACGAACGAGGCGTGACAGGATACACTTTACACGAGAGCGCGCGCCTCTCATGACATGTATGCCGCGCTCAGCGAACAACGGCGGCCTCTTGCCGCCATCTCGCATTGAAGAGAGGCCTGGAGTGATGGAATCCATGCAGACACCTGCCACATCACGTGTTCTGTCCTCATCCCCCATGCGGCACGGCTTGTCTCTCGGCAGTCTGCTCGTGCTTTTCCTCGTCCAACCGGGGCACGCGGCACTCTACGCTTGTACCGATGCGGCAGGCACCGCCGTGATCACCGATAGTCCGGCGCAACTGCGCGGCTGCACACCGCTGAGCGCCGGTCGCTCGACTCCTCCGGAACGACCCACTCCCCCGCCGAAACCCGTCCCGCTCCACACGACCGAGCCGGAGGCGTCACGGGACCGCCAAACACAGGCGGCCGTGTTCACGATCCCCCTGGAACGTCTTGGATCGTTGTGGGTCGTCACGATTCAGGTCAACGGCACCAGACCCGCCAAACTGATTCTCGACACCGGCGCGTCGCATACGATGCTTTCCTTCGCGGTGGCCCGCGATCTGGCACTCTGGGCACAAGGATCCTCCACTTCCATAACGATGCACACGGCCGGGGGTACCGTGCAAGCCGACGTGGTGCCCATTGCGTCGATCAGCATCGGAGGTGCCGAAGTTCGCGATACCGTCGCGACGATTTATGATCTCCCGGAGGTGCCGCCGGGTATTGAAGGATTGTTGGGGCAAAGCGTGCTGCGTCAGTTCGAAGTCACACTCAATGCCGAAAAAGGCGAATTGAGACTTCGCGCGGTGAAATGATCGGTTCTCCGCGCGCGCTCCGTATGGAGGAATACTCGACCGTGTCCTATTATAGGTTTTATCTCACGTCATGGGGACCATCGGTGCTAGGTCTGACGGTTCTCAGCATGAGTCTTGTGGGAGTTACGTATGTCCCGGCCGGCCTCTATGAATGCCGGAGCGATGCCGGGAAGATCATCTACACTGATAGTCCAGCTCAACTCGACCGATGTCAGCCGGTCGGGAGCGGTGCCCCCTCGCGCCTCGGTGTGGTCGGCGGTGCCTCCCCCTCTTTGTCTGGACCGCCCGCGTCTGCGGTTCCTGCATTACCTGACGCAACTGTTGACCCATCGGGCATGGCTCCGCCCGGTGGACAGGCACCCTCCGGCGGATCTCCGGTCGGAGGACCGATCGGCGCGACTGAGGAGTCGACTTGTACCCCCGGCTTGAATCCGCTGAATCCCTTGAGTGCTCCTCCCTGCGCATCGACTGCCCCGTCCACGCCATCCCCGGCAACCGGTTCTTCCGAATCAGCGCCATCCTCACCGTAGGAGCACCGTCGCATCATTGGACGAGACAATCCGTCATTAAAATGTGGATTGCCGAGCGATTGAAAGAAGTAGTCAAGAAGGCGAGTTGACCGGACTTCTGCGGAAGTCAGCTGCCTAGCGCGCCTGCCCAAGCTTGGCGCCAGGCAGCGGTTGTTCGACCGATCACGCCGCGAGTCGTTGGACCGGTGGCCGGCTCGTCATGCTGACGACGTTCGTTCCCATGTCCTTTGACACATCTGCCTTGGCCTGAGGCTTCATCTCCAGTGTGCCGTTGAAGACCACACCCTCTTCCATCGACAGGATCGGAGTCGTCAGGCTGCCGTCTCGGTTTGGTCTCGGAGACCATCGGGTTAAGACTCGAGTGACCTTGCCGACGACATCATGCGCATACTGGTCAAGCGGTTGAGCGGATCACGGATCTCCTAAGCTGGGCTCGTGAAGTCTCACATCTTTGCGGTTTGCTGTCCCCATGGCCGTCGACTACCTTCAGGCTTCACGCATCGCTTGCGCCTCGGTTAGAACCAGCGTATCCTGAAGGGCCTGACCTGGTTGCTAAGGAGGTTGGATGAGTCCACTCCAACAAACCATCAAAGCCGTTATCCGACCCGGTGACGAAGTCGGCTATGTGGCCGAGTGTCTTGAAATTGCTGTCGTCACGCAAGGGCAGACATTGGATGAGACCGTCAAGCATCTTCAAGAAGCCACCGCTCTGCATCTAGCGGGAGAACATCTGGCCGATTTTGGGTTACGAGAACGCCCCACCTTGGTACTGACCATGGAGCTGGACCCAGCCCATGCCCAAGCTTCGTAGGCTCACCGGCCGTGAGGTCCTGACTATCCTCCAGGATTTCGGGTTCCAGCAGACTCCAGCAGACCTCCCAGCGCGGAAGCCACATCAAGCTGGTCCGCATAATCGAAGAAGCGCGCCAGGTGTTGACCGTCCCTCTCCACGCCGAATTAGATCCTGGAACTCTACGTGCCATCTTTCGCCAAGCCAGTCGCTTCATTTCAGAAGGAGACCTTCGTCCACACTTCTACACGCCATAGGGAAGGGCGAGAACATGTGAGATTGCACGTTACTATGAACGCAAAGAGTTTTGAGAAGATGTTTGATGCAGGGAAAGACGTGACGCCTCATCTCGATCTCTCGAAGGCGCGCCGTCCCGGACATGAACAGAGACGAGTCAATGTCGATTTTCCCAATTGGATCATCGAATCATTGGACGTCCAAGCCCGGCGCCTTGGGGTGACGAGACAGTCCGTCATTAAAATGTGGATTGCCGAGCGATTGAAAGAAGAAGTCAAGAAGGCGAGTTGACCGGACTTCTACGGAAGTCAGCTGCCTAGCGCTCTGGCCAAAGTTTGGCACCAGGCAGCTGTCGTTCGACCGATCACGCTGCGAGTCGTTGAACCGGTGGCCGGCTCGTCATGTTGCTCACGTTTGGCCCCACGTCACGTAACACCTCAACGTTGGTCCGCGCCTTCATCGCCAATGTTCCATTGAACACGACTCCCTCTTCCATCGAAAGGACAGGAGTGGTCAAGCTGCCTTGCACGACCGCCGGAGCACAGAGCACGATTTGATCCTTCGCCTGAATATCGCCGTGGATGGTTCCATGGCACACCACCGTCCCGGCTGTGACCTTGGCTTTGATCACGGCCTCCGGCCCGACGAGCAAACCGCCGTCGGTATGAATTTCGCCGTCCAAAGATCCATCGATTCGTACCGTGCCGGAATAGGTGATGATCCCTTTGAACTCGACATCCTTTCCGACATACGCCACTTCATCCGGCAGTGCAGCGCCGCTCTTTTTTGATGGACTACGTCTCTCCTCAACCCACCGGTCCTGTTCTCGCTCAACCTCCCCTTCCGTCTCTTCCTTCCACATAATATGCCCCCTCCTTCATCCATCCGTATCTGTTCAACCACACCGAACAGTCCCGCCGAGTCTCTCATCTATCGGTTGATCACGGTTTTTTATTAAGTGCCCGTGGCGCAGGGAGGGATTTCCTATGGTTCTTGAACTAATTCATTTGATAATTCATCGGGATTGTCGCCCGGACGACCGGGGCAGACATCCGCAAGGAGAACGCCGCACGTCTGGATGCTCTGACACAGCCCGCCGACGATATCGCCCGTTTTCAATCGTCCGATGGCAGCCTCAACGACCAATGACCATCGTTCCGAGGGAACCCGTTGAAACAAGGGATGATCCGGAAGGACATAGATCTGATGCTCTAAGAGAGAGACCATGATCAACACACCCGTGCGCTCACGAGTCTGAGAGACCGCATGTTGCGCGAAGGCCCTCTCGGCTCTGAGCTTGACTTTATGCCGCATTCTCTCGTTCGGTGTGAGCAGGCGAATGATAGGAACACGAGTGCCGAGCCATGCCCCCGTGCCATATGCCAGGATAGTCGCCAGCACTAGCCATGCCGCATTGGAGGCATGCCAGCCCCAAGGCAGCCAAAACATTTCTCTCGTCAGCAACATAGTAAGCGCCAGTAGCCCAAGGACGATCCCCGCGCGATGTTGCGCATCGCGATAGACCCCGGACCGGCCGACGATTATCGGCACGATCTCCGCGTTCGTGTGTCGTTCCGCCGCGTGCACGGCCAGCCTGATCCGCTCCCGCTCCTCGGCCGTGAGCGACAGTCCTTCACCAGTTTCCACTGGCGCCTCCTCCTCCGAAATCACCTCCTCCGCCACTGAACCCACCTCCACCCCCGAACGAACCTCCGCCTCCGAACGAGCCTCCACCCCACCCACCTCCGCGGCTACTGTACCAAGCCCAATCATCTATCCCGCTGTACCGACTTTGCCTTCCCCCGGTGCGGGAGGCACCGATCGCCAGCAAGAGAAGCAAGGTAATGCCGCTCGCGGCGAGTGCCGGAACCAACCAGGGAGCCAATAGGGTAGAGATCCCAGCACCCGCCACAGGTCCGACGAATCGATGGATATTCGTGAACACGAGCCCAACGAGCAATCCGACAATGACGGCAACGACGACCTGCCCAATGACATCGCTCTCCTGCCGAGAGGCTGCCTTTTCAGATGCCTGATACGTTCCTTCAATGGTTTTTAGGACAGCGCCGATTCCCCCCGTCACCCCACCGGCTATATCACCGGCGCGAAACCGAGGCACGATTTCATTTCTGATGATCTGCGCGGAGCGAATGTCGGTCAATACACCTTCCAAGCCATATCCGACTTCGATGCGAACTTTTCGCTCCTTGATCGCCACCAACAACAAGGCGCCGTTATCAGTGCCTTTTTGACCGAGTTTCCATGTGGTGGCTACGCGATGAGAGAATTCTTCGATGGATTCACCTTCGAGAGAGGGAATGATGAGCACGACTACTTGATTGCTCGACTGCGCTTCATGCACCGACAGTTGAGCGGTCAGCGACTCAGCTGTGGAGTTGGGCAAGACGTGGGCGAGATCGACAACTCGCCCCGCCAAAGGAGGAACATCGAGTGCGGAAGCAAGAAAAGGAAAGGTTAAGGCTGAGATTAAGGTTGAGATACAGAAGGGGACGCCATAGCACCACCTTCGTCCATGCAACTCCACCGCCTCCCTCCATCTCAGCCTCAACCTGAACCTAGAATTTCACTTCGGGCGGTTTCACCACGGCATTTTCATCGGCCACGGTAAAATTGGGCCGCTCTTCCAGGTGCAACAGAAACTTGGCCGTGAGGTTGGTGGGGAAATACCGGACCATCTTGTTGTACTCCGCCACACGATCGATATACCGCTTTCGGGCCACCGTGATACGATTTTCCGTTCCCTCCAGCTGGCTTTGGAGATCTCGAAAATTTTGATCCGCCTTGAGGTTCGGATAATTTTCGGCGATCGCGATGAGTCGCCCCAACGCCGATGTCAGGCCGGCTTGAGCCTTTTGAAACGCTTCGAATGCGGCTGAATCTTTTAATACTTCGGGCGTCACTTGCATGCTCGTGGCCTTGGCTCGGGCGTTCACGACACTCTCAAGAGTTTCCTTTTCATGAGCTGCGTATCCTTTGACCGTCGCGACCAGGTTGGGAATGAGGTCGGCACGGCGCTGGTATTGGTTGATCACTTCGCTCCACGCCGCCTTCGTATCTTCGTCCACGCCTTGAAGATCGTTGTACCCGCAACCGGACACGGATAATGCCCCGATCATCAGGACACTGATCACGGTCTTTTCCCACCAGGTACGCCTCATCGTTCCCTCCTTCACAGTAGAGCAGGACGAAGTGTTTCCGCCTCTCCGGTCATGCTACCATGGGCATAATCATTAAGATATGTCGGTCAAGAGGGCCTATGACTCGGGAGCAATCGATTCGTGAACCTGGCGGGTTTCAAGTGCGGCACCGCACACTGGGCATCTACCAAGGCAGTGCGATCGACCTCGCCTTCTGGCATCCGTCGTCGGGCATGCCCGAACATGGGCTGTGCCGGTTTTCGACAAGAGACAAGGCCCAAGCATTGATCGATGTGCTCTGCTCTCCGGCCTGCACCGAACCCATGGATCGAATTGATCTGGCCATCGAGCCGTACGATCTCGCCCAACATGACCGTTTGATCACGGAGCACCCATTGCCGTCCGCCTGGGAAAAGCCTACCGAACAGGATGCTGAAAAAGTCCGCCAGC
>CAZPNQ010000089.1:0-16053 GCA_964587955.1 uncultured Nitrospira sp. | reverse complement strand
GTAAACACGTTGGCTTGCAGGACACCACCCATCGCCAAGATCCGTTCTTTGGCGCGAACCATAAACGGTTCATCCGCCGACATGCCGCTTAACTTGAGCGCGAAATATGCCTTGACCGATGCGCTGATCTCCGCCGGGCCGCCGTAATAGATGGGCCATCCCCCATCGGAAAGTTGCGTTGTTTGGAGATAACGAACAGCCTTCGCCTCCCGATCTGGATCCACTCGATCGAGAAATCGACGCAGCATTAAGTATTCTGATGTCAGAGTCGTATCGGCCTCCAGTTCCGCGACCCAATACCCTTCGGCATGCTGACGGCTAAAGAACCACGATTGACTCCGCCTGATCGCGTCATCAACCGCATCTGGCTGGCTGACGGCGTGGCCGATAGGTCGACGGGCAGCGGAAGAGTCCAATGAAGGCAGGACGACCGGTTTGTCTGAAACCAACCGGAGTGCCGCCACAGGGGTAAACTCCCTAGCGGGGTCGAGTCGCCCCTGAACGCTCGAGAGCAGACTGTCAGAGAGGCGGTTGAATAACGCCTTTATGATGTTCATGAATGGTTAGGACTCAAAAGAGATAACTGCGGCAGGTGAAAGACCGACATCTAGAGCTGGTCTCCCTGAACTTCTATGACTTCTGACTCCTCACAACGTACACAAACGTACCGCAGCTTTATAACAGACGACTAGAAGTGAGTCAAGCGACGGAGCTGAGAAGTGCCTGAAGTATATATACATTTTATCGATGTATGGGATTGAGAACACCGTTTTTCAAAGCGCTGCTGTATCACTTCGCTGAGATGAATATGGGTGGTCTCCGAAACATACTGCCGTGGGCATAACGATTGGTGCAGAGGAGCTCCGGTTCTATGAATGCCAGCGTGGAATTTGGGGTGGAGTGATTCGCACCATTGGAATTCCTGGAAGCTCGCCCGCTTTGGAATTACCGCACGTCTCGGCATGGATGAAGACCGCTGTGAACGATGCGCGAAAGCGGTTGCAGCCAGAGGATCACCGACTGACGAGTTGAGGGCAGATTTACAATGCAAACACGTCAGTGAGCTGAAAATGGTGAGAGGTTCAACTTCGAATTTTCATCGCCGACACGTGGCTGGGATGCGATCGAAATGCAAACAACATCTGGTTGGGCAAGAGGAATTGACCAAGACAGGAAACACGTTACCGCATCAAGAGCACGACGAGCGCGATGAAACTCCACAGCGTGACTGACAGACGCAGTCCATTGACGATGCCTTTGGCAGATCCCAACGGATCATAATCCGGCCCATTTTGGCGCTCATTTTGCCCCACCCGCAACCGACTTTCCTCATCTGTGCGGGCCGGCGCGAGCAATGCCTCCAAAGTCACTTGTGCAAGGACCGGATTGGCGATCGATTGTGGATAGGATTGTCTTTCTGGAATTTGCGAAAGCGCCATGATCGCTCCTCCTTGATGATGGTAAAGCGGTCCTCGCACTTAACCAGAGCAACAACGATACCGTGGGTCAGTCGCATCTCATAGCAAAACCACGTTTCTAGACGGCGTATTCATCGATTGGCGGTAAATGAGGGTATGAATACAAGTCATTGTGAATATTGTTCTTTTTTAAGAACAACTACGCTTCATCAAGTGCGCAGCAGCCCTCCGTGCTACTGAACAGGCTTCTGTCCTTGCCGCTGGAACAATTTTCGGCATGATATCCGGCCACTTTTGCACAATTGCCTGCGCGAGTTGGCACCACGGAGGCACAAGAAGCGATATCAATAGGTGGAAAAAACTCAGTCCGTCATTCCTAGCGATACGGCACAGGTGACGGCAAATTCGTTCAGAAGAGTCTAACTGAATAATGGGACGTGAGCGCTGCCCATATGCATGACGGCTATCAAGAGCGTGTACCGCCGGATAAATTTTGCCGAAACCTTGAACTCACGATATCCGTCTATACTCGATTCTAAAGACGATCTACTGTTAGGCGGGCTGCAGATCGCCGAGCCTGACGGACACCAGTTTGGACACTCCGGGCTCTTCCATCGTGACGCCAAAGAGAGAATCAGCGATGCTCATCGTCCGTTTATTGTGCGTGATGACGAGGAACTGCGCGTTTTGCGCCAGCTCTTTCAAGACTCCTGTGAACCGGCCGATGTTTTCCTCGTCCAGCGGAGCATCGATTTCGTCCAGCAGGCAGAACGGCGTCGGCCTGATCAGAAAGCTCGCAAACAACAGCGCCATCGCCGTGAGCGTTTTTTCACCGCCTGAGAGCATGGTGATGCTCTTCAGCCGTTTCCCTGGTGGTTGCGCCACTATTTCAATACCCGGCTCCTGACTGCCGACTGGTTCGCCGTTCTCCGAAGGCAATTCGTCGACCAACTGCAGTTCCGCTCGCCCGCCCGGGAAGAACTGACCGAAAACCTCCATGAACTTCTGCTGTAATTCTTCATACGTGGCCGCGAACATCTCCTTCGTCGTGCGGTGAATCCGCTGAATGATTTCCTTGAGCGATGCAATCGAGGTTGAAAGATCTTGCTCCTGCGCAGACAGGAACGTGTGGCGTTCTTCCAGCTCTTGGTGTTCGCTGATGGCAGCCAAGTTGATCGGTCCCATTCGATCCAGCCGATCGCGGAGCTTCTGCAACTGCTCTTTCAGCTCAGCGTCGGAGCGATGAGCGTGATCTTCTATGGCCGCAGATTCGACCTCATTCATCGGTTCACTCGATGTCATCGGCTTCTCGATCAGTGTGCGGGGATCGAGCTGATAGGTCCCTGATAACGTTCCTTCGACAGTTCCTAATTGTGTGCGAATCTCCGCTCGACGGACCTCAACCGTCATTCGGGAATCCCGTATGACCGACATCTCCCGGCGCAACTCCTCCAAACCGGATTCCAGCGTTTGGCTCACCGCCACCTGCTGCGTTTGTCGTTCCTGGGCGGCGACCAATTCTCCTTTCACCTGCCCTGCGACGACGCCAAGTTCTTGGCAGAGGGCCTCCTGATGAACTTGTTCCGCACGGCTCTCCTCAAGAAGCCCCTTCAGACTGTTCAGGTGCTCATCCAATACGCGGCGCCGATCTTCCGTCTCCTGAATCTGTTGCGTCATCCGAGTTCGGTTCAGTCGCTCATGTTCCCGTTTGGCTCGCAACCCTTCCGCGATCAGCTTCGCCTCCGTCACACGTTCCTGGTGCGTTCTCATGTCTTGATCGAGCAGGCCCAGTCGCTCGCGCACCCTTCCCAACATCGTTTCCTGGCCGTTCTTCTCAGCCACCCACTGACCCAATTGGGCCTGGACCGACTGCGATTCTTCCTCCAGCCGCTGCCCTTCGCCGAGACCTTCCTGAATTTCCGTTTCCATCCCGGTGAGTCGATGATCGAGATCGTTCAACACATGCTGAAGTTTTTCTTCATCCTTGCGCAGCGACAAATTCTGCATTTCGGCGTCACGCAGCGCATCGCCGAGTTGGCGATCCCGTTGAGTGAGTGATTGAATCTGGGCAAACACGATGTCGCGCTGTTGCTTGTTTTGATCGAGCTCCGTCACAAGCAACTGGCGTTTGGCTTCAAGGTCGATCACCTCACGCCGGCGTTCGAGCAACCCCGGCGTGCCTTGAACCTGACCACCCGTCACGATACCGGACGCATCCACCACTTCTCCATCCAGGGTTACCAGGATGGGACCGTTCGGAGCGCTCCAGGCCTGTCCCTCCCACAGCTGCATCGCCTGATCCAAAGATCGAACCATGACGACGCGATCGAACAGTGAATCTCGAGCCGCCGTCCGGGAGGCGTCGGTCTGGACAAGATCCACCGCGAGCCCGACGACGCCTGGCTGCGTGGCTATCGACGGCCACCAGTTATGCGCTCGTCCGCCTTCCCATCGTGGATGCTGCGGAATAAAACTGCCTCGCCCCAACGCCTCGTCCTGGAGAAAACGGATCAATCGCCGCCCGACGGACGGTTCATCGACGAACCATCCTCGAACGCGCTCCCCCAACACGGCCTCGACCGCCCGTTCCATCCCTGACGGAATCACGAGCCATTCGGCCACCGCGTCCCGCACTCCGTCACAAGACTTCAAGGCGGGGCCTTGCTGAGTCCCCTGCCGGCCATAGCCCATCTCCTCGCGAACCACGCTCTGCAACGCCTCAAGGCGCGAATCCACTCCGGCCAACTCTTCCGAGCGTCGCAAGATCACCTGATCCAACGACTGGAGTGCACCCGTAGCTTGCGCAGCCTCCTCTTGCACGGTTCGTTGCTCCGTCCGTAGTTGAGAGACAAGGCGATCTGTCTCTCCGTATTCCTTGCGCAAGACCTCGTGGCGGTCGATTGCCGATTCACGTTGGCTCCGCAGTTCGTCTCGCTCCGACGATAGACGCGTTCCGCGGACCGCGAGATCTTCCATTCGCTTGGCCAATTGGGAGATGCCCTGTTCGGTATTCGCGACAAGAACAGCGAGTTGCAGCACGTCTTTGCGTCCTCGCTCCTCTTCTGCGATGGCCGCAGCCCGTTGGTGGAGCAGATGCGTCATCTCCTCATCGAGTTCCCCGAGAACCCGATCACGAATCGCCATCTCCTCTTCGACCGACGTCAATGCGGACTCGATAGCTTGAAAGGCGGCGGCCAAATTCTCCTGCGATCGAACCAGTTCTTCCAGCTCAGCCGATTCCTGTACTTGCTGTTGGCTGAATAACAGTCCCCGGTTTCGTTCGACTTCGGCTGCCGTCAGCGCGTGAGCCTGCCGTTGTTCCACCCCCCCCAGTTCTTCTCGAATTTTTCCTATGGAATCGGTGGTGGCAATCGCATCCAGGCGCGCCTGTTCGAGTTCTGTCGTGACCCGAGCCTGTTCGGCGGCTTTCTCAGACTCGTGTTGATCCAGGTTCAACACTTCGGTCTCGGCCTCCTGCAATGCCTGTCGCAATATTCTGAATTCCCGCGTCAGCAATGTCACTTCGATTGCGCGCGCTTCCCCCTGCAACGTTTGAAAGGTCCGCGCCTGGCGAGCTTGGCGTTCCAAAGAATTGAGCTGCTTCTTCACCTCCGCCACGATGTCTCGGACACGCAGGAGATTTTGCTGCGTGGCTTCCAGCTTCCGCAGGGCTTCAGCTTTTTGCTTCTTATAACGGACGATGCCCGCGGTCTCCTCGATGAGTTCGCGCCGGTCCTGCGGCGACGCATTCAAGATCTGATCGATCTGACCCTGCGCAATGACGGTGTGCCCTTTGCTCCCTGCCCGTGTGTCAAGCAACAAGCTGCGAATGTCCTTCAGTCTGCACTGAATTTTGTTGATGAGATACTCGCTCTCGCCGTTTCGGTACAAACGGCGGGTAATCATCATCTCTTGCGCCTCAGTCAGCTCGTTCGGAAGTCCTGAACTGCCATCCAGCTTCATGACCGTCGGATCCAGCCCACCGATCACCAACGACACCTCTGCCATCCCCAAGGGCTTTCGGAGTTCGGTGCCGTTAAAAATGACGTCTTCCATCTTTTCGCTTCTAAGCGTTTTCGTGCTTTGCTCGCCCAACACCCACAGGATGGCGTCTACGACATTGCTCTTTCCGCTCCCATTGGGCCCGACGATCGCAGTGACCCCTTCGGGAAACTCGATCTTGGCTTCCGCGAATGACTTGAACCCCAGCATGTTCAGCGATTTCAAATGCATCAGGTCACCATCAATTAAGCGTACGAATTAAGCACACATACAGCATTCGAGAATTCGAAACGATGGTCCTTGTACCACAAGGGTTTTGAGAAATCAAAAATAAACCACATTTCGTAGGGGAATAGCTTATATGGCCCTACAATATATAGGGCCATTGCATAGGGTCCATATGGAGGAGATATGGGATGCCGGCTAGCCGGCGATGCTGCCGACCGGCTTTTTCGAAGACTCTATCTGGACGAGTTCCTTCGGGAGAAGAAATTCCACGTCTTCCTCGATCACTGTAAGTTCTTCGACATCGGACGGTTCCGAGGCTCTTAAGAATGCAACCACTTCCGTGACCAGGATTTCCGGTGCTGATGCACCGGCTGCAATTCCGACTGCCTTGGCGCCTTGCAGCCATGCAGGATCGATGTCGGCGGCTGAATCGATGAGATAAGAGGGAATCCCGCACTGCTCTCCCAGCTCGCGTAGACGATTGGAATTAGAGCTGTTCGGCGACCCGATGACCAGAATGACATCGACCAAGCGGGACAATTCCTTGACGGCGTTCTGCCGGTTTTGGGTCGCGTAGCAGATATCTTCCTGATGCGGACCCTTGATGTTCGGAAACCGCTGATGCAGTGCGCCGACGATGTCCCGACATTCATCCACGCTCAGCGTTGTTTGTGTGACATACGAAAGATTGACAGTGTTCTCCACGTTCAGCTCTTCGACATCTTTGACCGACGATACCAAATGAAACTTGTCGGGGATCTGCCCCAGCGTCCCGATCACTTCCGGGTGACCGGCGTGACCGATGAGGATCAGATCATATCCCTGTGTATAGTCGCGGTTCACTTCGTTATGGACTTTGATCACCAGCGGGCAGGTCGCGTCGATCACATGGAGACGGCGCTGATTCGCCTCTTCCCAGACCGACTTCGCCACACCGTGTGCGCTGAAGATCACCACCGACCCTTCCGGGACTTCGTTCAACTCTTCCACGAAGACTGCGCCCTTTTGCCGGAGCGAATTCACGACATGGCGGCTATGGACGATCTCGTGACGAACATAGATCGGAGCCCCATATTTTTTGAGCGACAGATCCACGATATCGATTGCCCGATCGACACCGGCGCAAAATCCACGTGGATTGGCAAGATAGATCTTCATGATCGTCGTAACTCCTTAGCTCTGTGTGGCGCTATTAAGATCGTCCGGCCCACAGCTTGTATCAATCACACACGATACGTTAGATCAGCAGGCTCCGTCAACAGAATTGCCTGACAGCATGATCATTTTGACGATCCATCCTTCTTCCTCTGATCCGTTTTCATGCGTGCTGTTCCCGCTTGGCAACTTCAAGATCGCAACCTTTTCCGTTGATTGTCGACATCGTACAGGATTTGGAAAGGACTGATGCGACTTTTGAAATGTACGCTCGCCCCACTCGCTCGGTAAACAACTTCGTAGGGTAATTATAGCTGGCGCAACGTATACACGCCCCAGATCAGTCCAATCTGAAATGCAAACGCCGCTGGTTACCCGACTGCTTTCTCCCAAGAGTCTCTCGTCATCATACGACGAAGCGTCCTGGCAGAACCCAATCGCATCAATACACACTGAAATGTGTGTGCCATTTCTCGAGCGTATTCGCCTGGCATTCTGAAAAGCTGGGAAATGTGTCCGGTGATCTTGCCCATCCGATCCAGGCTTGGTATGTTGCGCACCGCGGGAAATAGTCACCACATCATGGAGGTCCTTATGAAAAAGACATCTGCTAAAAAAGTTGCCAAGGCCGGGAAACAGCTTGTGAGAAAGGGAAAGGCTCTACGAAGCAAAGCAGGCGCATCGGCTCGCCAACTCAAGAAAACCGTCACGAATGCGGTTTCCACATCGAGCCGGCGGCTCAAGAAAGGGATCAAGAAGGCAAAGTCCTCTCCTGCCAGTCGTCAGGCAAGAAAAGTCGGTGAAGCCGTCGGCACTTTTCTTGGCCAAGCCATCGGCCGTGCCGAACAGATGGTCACAAGAGTCGTGAAGAAGAAATAGCCCGAGAGTGTGCATCTCCACGATCAGCGCGTCGTAGTGAGCCATTGAGAAGATGCGTGATTCACGCGAGAGTGGCCTGGCGTCAAGGAGGAGCTCAAAGTTTTAGACTGATATGGGCTTGAAGGCATAGGCTGTAGTTGAAAGGCCTGAGGGTGGCCCAAGGTCGCTTCAGCTGAATGACACAACATGAACTTTGCTTGACTGTCTCATTTCCTCCCCGTACGCTCACAATCTGCAGGGGTTTCATCCTAATGGCCACTGAAACATGCGCTCTTTGTTCTCTTCGTAAAAGGAGGTGCCACAGATGGCTCAACGACCTTTTCAAGCTGGAACAGTCGTCAATCTGAGTGATGGAGAAAGCGTCAAAGAGGCCGTCATCGTCACGGTTCCTAGAAAAAAACGATTCCATACCCAATATCTCGGCATCAATGGTTTCGGGCATCCGAACCAACCTCTCTTCTATGCCGTTCATGTGATGACGCGCTCTGGAGTAGGCATCTATCCCATCGCACCTGCCGGTAAGGCCGAGATAAATGAACCAGAATTCCCGGCGAGGTATTTTGGAAGTCAGGTAACAATGCTCTACGCGGACCCCGGATCCGATCTCATTTTTTCGGTCGCGCGCAAGAATACCACGGGGAACGTAAGGGTCATGATCGATATCTGCGGACTTCTCGTGGATGTTTGAGTGAAAGCTGAGCGGGGACGCGATAAAATTTTACTGCGTAGCTGAGCACCCAACATAGCTACCACATGAACATTGCTCTCTACCCCCTCTCCTATTTTTGAAACCGCCTTTGTCTTAGCGGCCGATTCTTGACTGTTCTCCCACGCTCGTGGCGATGACGTTTCGGCCGCGACGGTAAGGGCTCCCACCGCATATTGCAATACGTCCGAAAGCGCTGTTTGAACATGGCGTTTAGATTGCTCACTTCGTCATAGTAAAAGCACAAATTGTATGGTTTCAGCTTCACTTTGTCATGCGTCTTCAAGTAATGTTAAGCAATATGGCTCCCGTTATGAGATCTGTCTGACACGCTGAATCTGTGAGCAACAAAATCTAGACACCTTCGCTATACAGGGTGGATACACATGAGCGGCTTTCGATGGGCGGCGTATACAGCCCTTGGAGGAACAAGATGAAAAATCCAGCGCGCGAATTCTTTGATGCCGGCGAACTTTCACTGGATCAAAAGAAAGATCTACAATTCAAAATACTGAGCGCGATACAGCATATGGACAGCAAACTGGGAGTGGGAGAAGACAGAACGAGGCAAAGCTTCGAGAAAGAGATTTCTCGCGGAACAGCCTCAACCGCTCTGGATTATCTTGCATCCAACGGTGTACCGGTTAAAGGTACTCGTGTCTTGGACCTGGGGGCAGGACTGGGCAAGCTTTCGGTCGAAGCGGCGCGACGTGGGGCCCAGCCTGTTGCAGTCGAGCCCGGTGCTGGTATGGGTCGGATCATAGCTGAACGGCTTGAGTCCGAACGGCATGGACTTCGTGGGGATGTCATCACGTCGGCTGGAGAACATCTGCCATTTCAAGATGAATGTTTTGATCTGGCGGTCAGTCTTCAGGTCCTCGAACATGTCACAAATCCATACGACATGCTTCAGGAAACATTTCGGGTCTTGAAGCCTGGAAGTTTCTTCTATCTCACCTGTGAAAACTATTTAAGTTTTTGGGAACCACACTATGGGGTTCGATGGTTTCCCCTGCTGCCCAAGTCAATAGGATCGTTGTACCTTCGGCTTCGTGGACGATCTCCGGAATTCCTGCATACATCCATCACATATACAACTCGTCCTGGGGTGAGGCGCATGCTGAAAAGGTGTGGATTCATTTCTATGAGAGAGCAAAAAATCAAAGCTTTGATTGAGTCCCCCTCTTTGCTCAAGTCACGATGGATGAGATCTCTTGTCATTGGGATGCGCTGGCTGATGCCGATTGAACTGCTCACAAGAGTTGTAAGCACGTTTGAATTAATAACTGGTATGTTTAACCCCGGCGTTTACGTGCTTGTGCAAAAACCGCGTGCGGCATAACAAGATCTGGCTCAGCGGTTGACCGATAAATGGCTACCGCTTTCTACCATTTTCCCCAGCTCTCGGCCGTGCACTATTTGACACTCCCCATAACAAGAGAATCGGTATCAGTTGCACCCCCCAACCCTTCATGCATCCTGAAATCGCCCTCGCCTTTTTTCGAAGACCCTGCACCTGATCTGTTGTGCCGCGCGATTAGATAACCTTCATAGGGTCGAGGTCATCGACCGGCTAACCATTGCAGAAAGCAATCACTTACAAAAGACTTCTCTATCAGCACATTCTCTCGAACTGATGGCTTCCCTCACAAACTTGACTCTCTCTCTCCTACCCCGTACGCTCTGTGCCGATGGCAGCTTCCAGTCACAAGAAAATTCTCATCGTCGAAGATGAGCAGGATATTCTGCAGCTCGTCAAGCACTATTTGGAGAAAGAAGGGTATCGACTTGTTACGGCGATGAGCGGGCTCGAAGCTCTGAAGAAAGTCAAAGAGGATAAACCTGATGTGGTCGTCCTTGATCTGATGTTACCCGAGATGGATGGCCTCGAAGTCTGCAAACGCCTCCGCTCCGTTCCCGATACCGCCATGCTGCCCATCATCATGCTGACGGCCAAAGCCGAAGAATCGGACACGGTCGTCGGTCTTGAGTTAGGCGCCGATGACTACGTGACCAAGCCGTTCAGCCCTAAAGCGCTGGTCGCCCGCGTGAAGGCGCTGCTGCGTCGGGTCGAGCGAACGCCGGAGGTTGGGACTGACCTGTATCGCTACGAGTCGCTCACGATGAATCTAGGCCGGCATGAGGTCCGCCTTGGGACACAAGAGGTGCCCCTGACGGCAAAGGAATTCGGCCTGCTTGAACACCTCCTTCGACATCGCGGTCGTGTGTTGACGCGGGAAGTCTTGCTCAATGCCGTATGGGGTTATGATTATTATGGAACCACCAGAACGGTTGACGTGCATGTCCGCCGGTTGAAACAGAAGCTGCCGCTTCTCGAAGAAGCCATCGTGTCCGTGAAATCCTTGGGTTATAAACTGAAAGATATCGACGAGCCAGGATGACGTGGTCGATTCGATGGAAAGTGACGCTCGGTACGCTGGTGGCGGTCGCCTGCGGGCTGCTGATTGCCGGCGTCATGACGGTTCAATCCCTCGAACAGCGGTACCTCACACAAATCGGTGAGGCGCTGGAGGCAAAAACCAAGCTTGTCGAATACGGCTTTCAACCGCTGCTTCTCTCATCATCTTTACCTCCACCCTTTTCCTTGCAAGAAACGGCGCGCGACCTCAGTAACCGAGCCTCTGCCCGTGTGACGCTGGTCGCCGCAGACGGGACTGTGCTCGCGGACAGTGCCGTACGAGATGCCGACTTGCCTGCGGTTGAAAATCACAAGTCTCGGCCGGAAATCCAACAGGCCCTCTCCATGGGACACGGACAGGATATCCGCTCTAGTCACACGACCGGCGAACGAATGATGTACCGCGCCGTCCTCATGCGGCCATCACAGAATGCGTCGCCACATGTGGTGCGAGTGGGCCTTCCAATGGTCGTGCTGGACCGTGAACTCTCAGTGTTACAGCAACGTCTCTTTCTTGCGATCGGAGTCGCCTTCCTCGTCGCGGTGACGCTGAGTGTGTGGCTGGCTCACAGTATTACCAAACCTCTTTCGGACATCGCGTCGGCTGCGCGCCAATTGAGTGCCGGCAATCGAACCTTTCACGTCAGAACGGCCGCCCACGATGAAGTCGGCCTCCTGGCCTCGACACTCAATCACATGGCGGATCAGCTTCACGCCAAGATCGATGAACTCTCGGAAGACCGCGCCCAGTTGCTTGCCGTGCTGACCTCGATGGTCGAAGGCGTGATGGTGTTGGACTCTCGCGGCCACGTGTTGCAGATCAATCCCGCATTGGAACGCATGTTCGGCATCTCCCGCCTAGAGGCTCGGGGACGTCCCTGCGCCGAACTCTTTCGCCATCAACAGCTCAACGACCTCGTGACGGTTATTCTACGATCGCGCGCCCATCATCAGGATGAAATCGTGTTGCCGCTGAGCGGGCGATGTCTTCAGATTGAAGCGTCCCCGGCGGGGGGTGAACGGGAAAACGAGGCCAGCGTCGTCCTGGTGCTCCACGATATCACCGAACTTCGGCGCCTGGAGAAGATACGGAAAGATTTTGTGGCGAATGTCTCCCATGAGCTTCGAACTCCGCTGACCTCGATCAAGGGCTACGTCGAAGCGCTGCTTGATGGAGCCAAGGACGATCCCGCCGCGGCGGTCAAATTCTTGGAAATCATCCTCAAACAAAGCGATCGGCTGAATCTGATCATTGAAGATTTGCTCGAGCTGTCGAAGATCGAATCAGGCGGTGTCTTGTTGAAAGAAGAACCGCTTGAACTGCGTGCCGTCATTGACCGGACACTGTCAATGATCAAACCCATCGCCGATAGAAATCGCCACCAGCTCGTCGCAGTGGTCGATCCATCGCTTCCTCCGGTGGCGGGTGATGAAGGCCGGCTCGTGCAAGTTTTGACCAATCTGCTCGATAACGCCGTCAAATATACCCCCGCTGGCGGGACCATTACGATCGGCGCGAAGCTGGCTCCCGCAGTCGCGAATGCCGAGCCATCGGCTAGGGCCGTCGACCTCAGCGTCGCCGATACCGGAATCGGGATTCCCGAGGAAGATCGGCCTCGTGTCTTCGAGCGGTTCTACCGCGTCGACAAAGCCAGGTCACGGGAGTTGGGAGGGACAGGACTCGGACTGGCGATCGTGAAGCATATCGTTGAAGGACATGGAGGACAGGTGTGGGTCGAAGCAAATCATCCTCAAGGAAGCCGATTCGTCGTCCGTCTTCCGCTGAGCGCCACCGCTCGCAATTTCCATCATGTCAAGGACGCCAGCAGGGCATAGACGCCCGCTCCCAGGAGTGCGGCTCCAGGCAACGTAAATATCCAGGCTGAAAAGATCTTGCTCGTCAGTCCCCATCGAACGGCAGAGAGACGCTTCGTCGATCCCACGCCTAAGATCGAGGAGGTGATCGTGTGAGTCGTGCTGACGGGAAGACCGAAATGCGCGGTAAAAAGCAACACCGACGCCGCTGCCGTCTCAGCTGCGAACCCATGAACAGGCTCAAGCTTCACCATCTTGATCCCTAGAGTCCGAATGATCCGCCATCCTCCGACGGTGGTTCCGAGTCCCATTGCCAGCGCGCAAGCCACGATCACCCACGTCGGCACTTCCGATGACGTCAACTGACCGGACGCCACGAGAGCAAGTGTGATGACGCCCATCACTTTCTGAGCATCGTTTGCCCCATGGCTGAATGCCATGAAGCTGGCCGAAACGATTTGGAGCCGGCTGAAGATCTTGGTCGCCACCCCCCGATGAACCCGGAAAAACACCCAGCTGACCAGGACCATCAGAAGAAATCCTATCGCAAACCCCAAGAGAGGGGAGAGAATCATGGCTTCGAGAACCTTCTGCAGGCCATTGAACTGAACCACCCTCCAGCCCCCGTGCGCCACCGCCGCGCCGACGAGTCCGCCGATCAATGCGTGAGATGAACTGGTTGGCAATCCCAGCATCAGCGTGAGAAAATTCCAAAGAATCGCCCCGCCCATCGCTCCGGCCACCACCGTATTCGTGATCGCGTCGGGGAAGACGATGCCGCCTCCGATCATTTTTGCCACGGCCGTCGAAAAGAACGCTCCCGCTACATTCAACACCCCGGCCAACAGCACCGCGGTAAGGGGGCTTAACACCCGAGTAGAGACGACGGTCGCGACGGCATTGGCGCAATCATGCCAGCCATTCGAAAAGTCGAACAGGAGCGCCAACACCACCGTCACAAGAAGTAAGCCGCTGAGTTCAGTCATGATCTGATTGAATACTATGAACTTATCTGACAACCATGCGCGGGTGGAGGACTTGAGGATTCATGGGCTAGGTTTGCTTGAGAACGATGCGCTCGATCACGTTGGCGACATCTTCACACCGGTCGGTCCCTTCTTCGAAGGTTTCATAAATCTCTTTCCACTTGATGACGGCAATCGGGTTCGTCTCTTTCTCGAACAACTCTGAAATGGCATCGCGTGATACGCGATCGGCCTCGTTCTCCAAGCTGTTCACCTGCACGCTGTATTCTTTCACCTCGTCATGGGACATGGCGATATGATCGACCCCACGCCCCACTGCGACGGATGCTCTATGGAGAATCTCGGCCAGCCGAATCGCACTCTCAGTCGGCTGCGTGATTTTGTAGATGGCGAACCGGTCGGCCACCGCTTCCACCGCGTCGAGAATATCATCCAATGCGCTGGCCAGATCGTGGATATCTTCCCGATCAAGAGGAGTTAGGAAGGTCTGATTGAGGCGCAAGGCGATGTCGTGCGTAATCCCGTCGCCGATATGCTCCACTTCCTTGATTCGCTCGATCTTCTGTTGAACGTTCGCGTAATCCTCCATCAGCTCCTTGAGCAGACGGCTGCCATCAATGACGTTGTGGGCGGCTTGTTTGAACATCTCGAAAAACGCTTCTTCTTTGGGAAGCAGGCTAAAAATCATCTCTCATACTCCTGATTCACCCGCCTACGCAGGAAGCACGGTTGCTAAACCGTGGAGGAATGCGCAACGACTGCCCTCCGAAGCTTTGGCGTAAGGAGGACATACTTCGGCGAGGTGTCGCCGAAGAATCAATAGGGACCACCGGCTGCAAGCCGTGGGCTCCACATGCGTGCGTCGACGATGCGCGGTGGACGCACCGCGGCTTTCGGCTCATGTCTTTACCATCGTACGAGGCCCGTTGCCCAGGTCAATCCGCCGCCAAAACTACCGAGCAGCACCAGATCACCCGGCGAGATATTCCCCTTGCGAACCGCATCATCGAGCGCAATCGGAAGAGACGCTGAAGACGTATTACCATACCGTTCGATCACCGATGCCAATCGGCCCCGGTCGATGCCCAAACGATCGGCAACCTGAGACAAGATTCGACCGTTCGCCTGGTGAAGGACCACCTGTTTCAGATCTCCGGGACACAGGCCGAATTCTTTCAAGATCGCCAGCATGGCCCGTTCAATCCGGCGAACGGCTATCCGAAAGAGCGATGCCCCTTGCATCTGAAGCGTATGCTCCTGATTGCGAAACCGGTCTGACGACAAGGGCGTCCGTGATCCTCCGCTCGGAACTCGTATGAGCCCATGGTGTGCCCCATCGGCATACAACCTGATGCCCTGAATTCCCCGCCACTCAGCGCTGGGGTCCTCTTCACCCCGTAATATGACGGCACCGGCTCCGTCGCCGAACAACAGTGCCGTCGCTTCATCCTGACGATCGAGAGATCGAGACTTTACCTCCGAGGCCACAACAAGACAGGTCGTGGCCTGTCCGCTCTGAATCATGGCCTGAGCCATCGACAGCCCGTACATAAATCCGGAGCAGGAGGCAGACACGTCAAATGCCCCCACTTGTCTGCATCCCAACTCCCGTTGGACGAAACACGCGGTTGAGGGAAAGATCCTATCGGGAGAGGTCGTGGAAAGAATGATGGCATCGATGGAAGAAGCCGTGCAACCCGAAGCATCAAGCGCCCGACGTCCCGCAGCGACGGCCATGTCGGAAGCCGCCTCATGGTCGCCGGCCCAATGACGCGTTCGAATACCGGTCAGCCGTTGAATGTTCGCCGGGGATAGTCTCAATAGCGAAGCTATCTCTTCATTCGGCACAACCCGAGAAGGGAGATAACTGCCTGTTCCAATGAGCTTTGTTCGAATCATGCCCCCACCCCGATCCGCACGGACGAAATTGTTCGTACGTCCAGTGTGGGCCGGGATTATAGGGAGCATGATAAGACAGGTCAACCAAAGTGCCCGCAAACCGACGGCACGATTGCTTTTTTCCCATATCCTTGCTATCTCTATCCCCTATGCCCTCCCAATCGAGTCGAATCCCTTCCAGTCCCTTCTCAAGATTCTGCCTGGCGGCTTGGCTCGGTGTGGGCTCTCTGATGATGGCCTCATGCGCCGGTGATTTTTCCCCCAGCGACGTGCGGAGCGGAATCAAGAAAGCCCTGAGCGGTACCGATGAGCAAATTTTTCTCGGAGATACGATTGAGAACCACTACCACCCTAACGTCATCATGAAGCGGGGTGAGGCGTATTTTGAGAAAGAAGAGTATGCGGAGGCATTAGTCGAGTACAAACACTTCATGGATCTCCATCGCAATCACGTTTTAGCCCCGTATGCAGCATTTCGGATCGGAGAAATCCATTTCAAGATGGCGAAGACCATCGATCGTGATCCTGAGCCGATGCAAAAGGCCA
>CAZPNQ010000088.1:0-16376 GCA_964587955.1 uncultured Nitrospira sp. | reverse complement strand
GGCACCTATCCGCCCTCGGCCACGGCGGCCAATGACACCCGCGGGGGGGGCGGGTCTACCCAGCCACCCACGGGGGGGGGATGGGAATGACGACATTAATGGGGACGACGTATATTCCATCGTGTATACCAACCTGAATGGCAGCGACCAGATCGACGGGGGTGCGGGTGACGACAGGATCGTTGGTGGAGGGGGTAACGATACGATCACGGGGGGGCTGGGAATGACATTATTTATGGCGACGACCCAAACTTCTTCCTCAGTGGCAGCGATACGGCCTCGTACAGCAATGCTACTGCTGGGGTTACAGTCAACCTGAGCCTGACGACCGCGCAGAACACGGTGGGGGCGGGCATTGACACGTTGCAGAGTGTGGAGAACCTCACCGGTTCGAACTTCAATGACAGCCTGACGGGCAATGCCGGCAACAACGTCCTGAACGGGCGCGGCGGCAACGATGTCCTGAACGGCCTGGCAGGCGTCGATACTGCTTCCTACGCAGGTGCCTCTGCGGGCGTCACGGTCAATCTCGGCCTGGCGACGGCGCAGAACACGGGTGGGGCTGGTATAGACACCTTACTGAGCATCGAGAATCTCACGGGTTCGAGCTTCAATGACACACTTACTGGCAGCAGCGGCAACAATGTTCTGAGTGGCGGAGGGGGCACCGACACGCTCAACGGCGGCAACGGCAACGACCAGCTCATCGGGGGAGCCAGCCGCGACACCCTGAACGGCGGCTCGGGAAACGATCTCTTCAAATACAATTCGGCCAGCGACAGTCCATCTGGTACGGGCAAGGATCTCATCAACAGTTTTGCCGGAGCGGGCTCTGCACTCGGAGACCAGATTGATTTAACAGCGATCGATGCCAATGCTTCGGTGACCGGCAATCAAGCCTTCGTCTGGGGTGGCACATTTACGGCGGGACACCTTCGGTATACCGGTGGGGTCCTGCAGGGCACCACCGATGCGGATGCGGCGGCGAAGTTCGAGATTCAGCTCGTCGGCACTCCGGCGCTTTCCGTCGGGGGGGCTGGTACCGACATCCTCCTATAAGACTCGCATAGGACCCGCGACTCTAAGCAGTCGCCCAATTATCGTATGGACTTTGGGCAAAAGGGGATCTCTCGTATTGTCTGAAAAACGTCTTCGTGAGTTTACATGCCGCGCGTCTGCTGAAACTCCCAACACAATCGTCAGAGTGAACTAGAACAGTTAAATTTTGGTTACAGGAGCACTTCTCTTATTGACAAGACGGCATACTTACCTCATATACGTAGGAAACAATCTAGTTAGTTTTACTTCTTATTCAGAACGCCTTAGCAGAAAGAAAGGATCATCATGGCTGATATCATCGGCACCTCGGGCATCGATCATATTGTCGGTCCCAACACTGAGACGAACCGGATCTATGGTTTGGACGGGAACGACAGTGTATCGGGGGGAGCTTTGGCGGACTTGGTGGACGGCGGCAATGGCAATGATGGGGTTCATGGGCAGGCGGGGAACGACACACTCTACGGGCGAGCGGGTAATGACACGCTGCGTGGAGGTGCGGGCAACGATAGCCTTGAGGGTGGGACGGGCAATGACTATCTCGACGGCAACGTGGGTAATGACACTTACACGTTTGCGGTGGGCGCGGGTGTCGATCATATCAGTGACTACGACACCACGGTGGGGAATACCGATGTAGTGAGCTTCACGGGAGTCGCATCCACAGCATTGACGGCACTAGAGCGGCAGGGCAATGACTTGGTGTTGAAGTACGGGACGAGCGATCAGGCGATCGTGGACAACTATTTCCATCCCACCTCTCCGAGCTACAAGGTCGAACAGTTCAAGTTCAGCGACGGAGTGATCTGGAATGAAGCGGCCATCAAGGCGCGCGTGATCACCGTAGGCACCACCGGCATCAATCATATTGTGGGCTATAATGACGGCACGAACCGGATCTATGGTTTGGACGGGAATGACAGTGTATCGGGGGGAGCTTTGGCGGACTTGGTGGACGGCGGCAATGGCAATGATGGGGTTCATGGGCAGGCGGGGAACGACACACTCTACGGGCGAGCGGGTAATGACACGCTGCGTGGAGGTGCGGGCAACGATAGCCTTGAGGGTGGGACGGGCAATGACTATCTCGACGGCAACGTGGGTAATGACACTTACACGTTTGCGGTGGGCGCGGGTGTCGATCATATCAGTGACTACGACACCACGGTGGGGAATACCGATGTAGTGAGCTTCACGGGAGTCGCATCCACAGCATTGACGGCACTAGAGCGGCAGGGCAATGACTTGGTGTTGAAGTACGGGACGAGCGATCAGGCGATCGTGGACAACTATTTCCATCCCACCTCTCCGAGCTACAAGGTCGAACAGTTCAAGTTCAGCGACGGAGTGATCTGGAATGAAGCGGCCATCAAGGCGCGCGTGATCACCGTAGGCACCACCGGCATCAATCATATTGTGGGCTATAATGACGGCACGAACCGGATCTATGGTTTGGACGGGAATGACAGTGTATCGGGGGGAGCCTTGGCGGACTTGTTGGATGGCGGCAACGGCAATGACGCGGTCTATGGGCAGGCGGGGAACGACACACTCTATGGGCGGGCGGGTGATGACAAGCTGCGTGGAGGTGCGGGCAACGATAGCCTTGAGGGCGGGACGGGCAACGACTATCTCGACGGTGGCACCGAGATCGACACCGCCTCATACATCACGGCGACGGCTGGCGTCTCGGTGAACCTCAGTCTGACAGGAGCACAGAACACTGGGGGAGCGGGCCTCGACACGCTTGTCAGTATTGAGAACCTTATCGGCTCGAATTTCAATGATAGCCTCACCGGCAATGCTGGCAATAACGTACTCTCGGGACTCGGCGGTAACGACACACTCACGGGCGGCGACGGCAATAATCAGCTCACCGGCGGGGCTGGTCGCGACACACTGAACGGCGGCCCGGGGAATGATCTCTTCAAATACAATTTGGCCAGTGACAGTCCAGCCGGTACGGGCAGGGATATCATCGGCGATTTTTCCGGAGCGGGCACCACGCTCGGCGACCAGATCTCATTAACCGATATCGATGCCAACACTGTGGCGACCGGCAACCAGGCGTTCAGCTGGATTGGTAGCAGCGCATTTACGGCGGCAGGACAGCTGCGGTATGCCGGTGGGGTCTTGCAGGGCAACACCGATGCGGATGCGGCGGCGGAGTTCGAGATTCAGCTCGTCGGCACTCCGGCACTTTCCGTTGGGGGCGCTGGTACCGACATCCTCCTGTAAAGCTCGCACCCCCAAGAAGGGCATCCTTCTTGGGGGCATGAGACTATTAACTATGAACAATACAGGAGCTGAATCAAAGTTGCGTCTGCAGCTGAATTGATCAGCCCCCTATCAACCAGGTCCCTTGGATCAAGAAGCCGTCCTGCCTGATACGCTGAGGATCTTGCAGATTAGCGGGTATCCGAGATCGGCGATCGCGCGCACCGGAAGCCGATCGTGGCGGCGCGTTGGTCGGGGAGGGCACCGCCTCGGGTCGCCGTTCGCAGCATGATGCGCTTACTTTTCCACGAACCACCGCGAACGCTCTTGTAGCGGCCGGTGGTTGGCCCAGGCGGATTGCGTTCCGGCATATACGCATAGTAGTCGAACCCGAACCAGTCCTGCACCCATTCCGCGACGTTGCCCGCCATATGGCGCAGGCCATAAGGACTTTGGCCTTCTTCATGGGAGTCTACCGCCGCGAGAATGGGAATCTCATGGACATGGTGCTGCCCAAACATCGCCAGAGAGGAATTGGGATTCGCGTCACCCCACGGATAGGGAATTCCCTCAGGTCCTCGGGCCGCTTTCTCCCACTCAGCCTCTGTTGGTAGTCTTCCGCCCTTTGCGGCGCATAGCTCATTCGCCTCGGCCCATGTGGCATAGAGAGCGGGCAAGCGGGTCAGCATCTTGTCGGAAACGGCATGAACGTCGATGAGGTGCCAGAGGAGTTTCTGCAGCTCGTTCGAGGGGGAACGTTTCTGTTTTTTCAGAAAACTCAGGTATTCTCCGAGACTCACTTCATCTCGATCCATTTCGTAGGCATCCAGCCAGACTCGATGTTGAGGCAGCTCCGTATCGTCAAACTGTGTCCGACTTCCATAAGGGTCATTATCGACTCTTTTGCTTCCCAGCAAAAATGGGCCAGCCGGGATGGCAATCGTCGGAGATGATTGGGCCAGTCTCCCGATTTGTTCCACATGTGAGGCCAGTTCGGGTGACGGCGGTGAGCCGGCCTCTACGAGAGTTGGGATTTCAAAAGAGACCAGTAGCGATGATGTGGTCAAGAGCCCTGCACAAATAAGGCGGCATAGAGTCTGATCCGAAAGAGTCATGGTTGCTCGAGAATCGTGAAGCATGAACCGGCGATCTATTCCATATACAATAGTTTCTGAACGAAGTCAGGCTAGTGGAATAGTCGGCGCTCTTTTAGACCTCGCCATCTCATTATAGTACGCAACCCTGACCGGTGCGCCGTTTTGGAATGGAGGATTAAATGAACGTTCACAACCTGTGTACGTCTTGCTACATGCGTCCTTCCGTGTTCGGTGTGTGGATCATCATGACAATACTCGGCTTCCCATTCCATGCTGAGACAACGCCGCTCAGCCAGGACCCGTTTCTTCAAGCGAGGCAGGCAACCGTGGGAATTCTGGCAGATACGCAAGATCAGCGAATGCCGGAGAAGCCTGGGAAGATTGTCGTCAGAGGCACTGGTTTTCATCTTCGAGACGGCTATGTGATCACCGCGAGACATGCCGCAGAGAAACACCAGCTTTCTACCGGGACCATCATTCAGAAACAGATCCGCATCCTCACGAATGATCTCCATGAACTTCCAGCCGATCTCGTCAGCGATAGTGCCTTCATGGACGTCGTCCTGTACCGAGTGCACGAACCGCATCGCTCCAAATTGCAGGTCGGGACCTCATTTGCCACGACCGAAGCATTGCCTGGAATGGACGTGTTTACAGTCGGCTATCCGCTTGGGTGGGGGCCAACGATCGCCTTTGGGAAGATTGGAAATACCAATACATTTTTGCAAACGATCGATACGCGTCTCATCCAGACGGACCTATCAGCCTGCAATGGAAATTCGGGAGGCGCCCTGTTCAACGCCCAAGGAGAGGTGGTAGGCATCGTGCACGCCGTGATCCAGACTGATAAAGAGGAAACCCAGGCTCATTGCAGTCGCATGACGTTTGTCATTCCAGGAGTCCTCTCAGAGCGCATCATCAACGCAGCTCTTTCCGGAAGACCTCTTGCCTTCTCCAGGCTGGGGATCCACATGACGTCTGTAAAAGACGGCACGAAGTTGCGCATCGCCGTGAGCGAGGTCGCTGAGCCCGCAAAATCGGCTGGGATTCAGAAACACGATATCCTGCTGGCCATCGAGGACACGGAGATTCTTGATGGAGCACAACTGAAAAATTTCCTCATCGAGCGGACAAGTCCCGGGCAAGAAGTATCGGTCAAAGTGCGTCGAGTGGATGTCGATTTGACATTTCACGTCACACTGGGTGGGGGGTGAGAAGAGCAAGCCTGTAGCACCTAATTGATTCAAATAATACCGGTTATTGAAGCCTCAAAAGATGTACCGGCCCGGCTAGAATCATTGTTTTGGCGTCGCACAGCGGCGCAGACGATCCATGATCGCCACTCCAAGCCCTTCTTCCTGACAAGGCTCCGCATAGATCTTATCCAGGCCAAGGGAATCCAGCCTCCGCAGCGCTGCAAACAGGTGGCGTGCAACCTCCCTCAGATCACCGGTTGTCGAGAGAACTTCAACGGCGGTAAACCGGTCGTCGGTCTCTCGTGCTTGCGAGTAGATCAGTAAACCCGCTCGCTCGTCCTCTTTCAGGGTAGGTCTTGCTCCGGCCAAGGCCAAGATAACCAGTTGCGTCTGCGTTGCGTAGTGGCGTGACAATTGGCCGGGTGCGATCGGCTTTTGGTTCACGGGCGATGCCCGTCGAATGGGGCCGATGACCGAGGTGAGTTGTTCGAGGGTGATGCTGCCCGGACGCAACAATTCAGGCTGTGGCCCGGCCAGTGAAACGATCGTCGATTCGACCCCGACCGCGCAAGGTCCGTCGTCGAGAATAAGATCCACTTTGTGCCCAAGCCCATCGGCGACATGCTGAGCCGTCGTGGGGCTCACATACCCGAAGGGATTGGCGCTGGGTCCAGCGATCGGGGTGCCTGCCTCCCGAATAAACGCCTGCGCCACCGGATGGTTCGGCATTCTGACCGCTACCGTCGAGAGTCCGGCTGTGATGAGATCCGGGATGACCGACTGTTTTGGCAACACCAACGTCAGCGGACCAGGCCAGAAAGCGTCCACGAGCCGCTGACCCAGAGGGGGCAGGAATTCGATCACGGAATCCAATTGCGTGAGATCGGCGATATGGACGATGAGGGGGTCGAACTGAGGCCGCTGCTTGGCTTCGAAGACCTTTGCCGCTGCATCGGCATTCATCGCATCGCAGCCCAGTCCGTAGACTGTTTCGGTCGGAAACGCGACCAGTCCTCCTGTTTGGATGATCCTCCCGGCCAGTCTGATGGATCGAGGATCCGCGGCCGAGAGGATGGCATTGCTCACATGATCGGTCGCTCCATCCATAGGAATGCCGCACGGCTATCTCAGACTTACTCCTTCACGGTCATCGTGATGCTGATCGGATCGAGTGGGTTGTCTCGCTCGTCGCGCGGGACACCGACAATCTTGTCGACGATCTCGATCCCGCGAAAGACTTCCCCAAACACTGTGTAACGGCGATCTAAGCCGCTGTTCTCATCGACGCAGATAAAAAATTGCGACCCGTTGTCGTTGAAATCCCGCGTGCTATTGCTTTCACGAGGCATTTTGGCCATGGAGACTGCGCCGCGCTTGTGCGGGTGGTCGTTCGGCTCAGGAGAAAGAAAGTATCCTGGTCCGCCCGTGCCGTGGAGTTCACGGTCTGACGTTTTGCTCAACGGATCGCCGCCCTGAATGATGAACCCCGGTACTACACGATGAAACGTGGTGCCGTCATAGAACCCCATCTTGACGAGGTTGATGAGATTCTCCACGTGACGTGGCGCGGCGTCCGGATAGAAGCGGATTTTGATCTCGCCGAATCTCGTGGCAATTGTGACCTGTGGATTTTTCTTTCGAAACTCGAGTGCCATCATCATGAATGTAGCAAGGCCGTCTTCCGGGAGGCAAGTCCGAGAATCACATTCAACATTGCCTCAGTCCATCTCCGGGCCTGATGCGCAACCACATGATTCCCCCGAGCAGGGAAATGAAGGCAGCGAGACCGAGAGACACACCCCAACCCCACTGTTGGGCGAGCCATGGCGTGAGCGTCGGTGAAATCGCCCCGCCGAGATTGGCGCCCATGTTCATGAGGCCGGAGAGACTGCCGGCATGGGCCGGGGACAGATCGCTCGTCGAAGACCAATACGCACCGACTGTGAAATACAGCCAGCCGGCACCCAGTGAGAGGCTGGCGAGGGCGACGTAAGGGGATTCGGCGGCAGCGCCCAACGCGATGGAGCCGGCGGCCAACCCCATCCCAACCATCCCGACGATCTGGCGGCCCTTGGTGATGCCACGTCTCATGACCAATCGATCGGTGACCCATCCGCCAAGCGGGCACGATATAAGGATGGCGAGAAAAGGAGCGGCGGCAAACACTCCACCTCGAAGAACACTGAAGCCCCGCTCATTGACGAGATAGAGATAGAACCAAGACATGTAGACATAGGCGACATATCCCAAGCACCCGTAGCTCAGCATCAGCCACCACACACTCGGTGTCTTGCGCAAAATCGCCCAGGGAATCGCAGGGCGGGTTGGAACGACCGGACTTGCAGATGGTGTTGATCGGTCCTGGGTTCTCCATGGATGACACGACGGACGATCCGCGGCCAAGAACCACCAGATCACGGCGAGACAGAACCCTAATCCGCTTGAAAGATAAAAAGCGGATTGCCAGCCATAGTTGACCATGATCCAAGCTGTTACGGGGGGAGTGATCGCCGCGCCGATCCCTATGCCGCCGATAGCGATGCCGATGCCGAGACCACGCTCATGGGCAGGGAGCCAGTCGGTCACGGCGCGGTTAAAGGTCGGTAAGGCCGATGCTTCTCCCACACCGAGCAAGAATCTGACGATAGCCAGAGCACCGACGATTCCGAACGGCGCGGCCAGGAAAGACGTCGCGGCAATTGCCGTCCAGGCGGTAAAGCACGACCACCAGATCAGCGCGATCGTGAGAACGACACGGATGCCCCAGCGATCGCCCAGCCATCCGCCGGGAATCTGGAACAAGGCGTACCCCACGACGAATGCGGAGAAAACCAATCCCATCTCCTGTTCCGTCATTCCCAACGCCGGCATCATCTGACGTGCGGTGACCGAAATATTGACGCGATCGATGTAGGTCACGACGCTGATCGCGAAGAGGAGACCGAGAATCAGCCAACGCAGGGGGGAAGGGCGGACGGCGTCACTGTGATTTGTGGAGATCTTCTCACTCACGATGGTGTCACTGATCGGGATCGGCAAGTATCGAAGGATTGAGCAGCTTGCCGCCTCTTTATGAGAGGCGGCAACGCGAAGTGGTTAATTGGTGACGATCTCGAGTAACTCAACCTCGAACACGAGGGTCGCGCCCGGCTTAATGATCGGGGGTGATCCGCCGTCGCCATAGGCCAGATTGGACGGGCACACGAGCCGGCTCTTGCCTCCGACCTTGATCTGTTGAACTCCCTCTGTCCAGCACTTAATGACTTTGTTCAGCGGAAACGTCGCCGGCTCTCCTCGCTTGATGGAACTATCGAATACCGTCCCATCGGCCAAGGTGCCATGGTAATGGACCTTCACGGTATCCGTCGCCTTGGGCGTGGCTCCGGTGCCGGGCTTGATGGTGCTGATGATGATCCCTGACTCGGTTTTTGTCGCACCCTTTTCCGACGCTGCTTTCGCCATAAACGCGGTGCCGGCCTTCTTCTCACTCTCTGCGGCGACGGCCAATCGCGCCTGTTGAAGCTGTTGAATCTTGGGCCCGAATGTTTGGAGGTCAACTTTGTGCGAACGCTTCAGCACACCGTCGGTGAGGCCATTCTTGACCATATCGAGTTCGGTCTCGCTTAAGGCAAAGGTTCCAAGCGACTGACTGATGGCCAGCCCAAGAGCATATAAGGTTTTTTGGTCATCATTCGCAGGATCCGGCGAGGCAGCCAATAGCGGAGTCGTGAGAAAGAGAAGCCCTATGGCAAAACATACTGGACGAATTCTCATGGAGTGGAGGTCCTTTCTTGTGAGGGGGCTATGGTCTATACCACAATCCCCACACCCTACACGGATTGTTCGAGTGAGCGCAATACTGAAAAGTGGCAGGCAGGCTCGCCGGTCGGACTTCAACCCCAATAGAAGTAGTCGCCGTTGGCTTCGATCATTCTTCGGGCTACATCAAAACTGTCCAACTCGGCTCGGGTCTTCGCCGACGTGCTGCTCTGGTCCGACAGTCGCGGCCCGCTCACCTTGAGCTTATAGGTTTCGTACAGCTCGACGTTGGTCACGATGAACAGATAATACTCACTGAGAGCGGAGACTTCTTTGAGGATGTAGTTGAAGAATTTATTGTTGAGGTAGGTCCGGATGATGGCCAAATTTGCTTCGATTCGTTCATCTTCTCCAGGGTGAGACATTCTTGTTCTCAACGAGTATCATCACCAGGAGTAATACGTGTCACCGGCGCGAACCATCCCGCTCGCGACAAATCCGCTATTCAACGACAATCGAGTGCGCTCCGCAGTATTCCGAAAGTCGGAAAGCCGCGACCAGCTGACTTTCAGTCCATAGCTCCGGTGCAGCTTCAGGTTCGTCACGGTGAACTTGTGATACAGGTTGGGAACTGAGTCTTCCGTGAGGGTGTAGCCGGGAAATTTGCTCTTGATGTAGTGTCGAATCGTGACCAGATTGCCGACAATCCGCCTGTGTTCTTCTATTTCAACAATCATATGAAGACGCTCACACGTGAGCCGCCACTGTAGTGCCCGTCCTGACTGTGAATCAAGATACGTACGGGTTCTTAGGGAGTATGAAACTGAGGGAAGCGAAGACACTTGTGAGTTGCAATACTAATGCATCCATATCGAAAACCGCCGGTCCTTTTTCCTCTGGGGCATTGACTAGGCCAGCATCCGTCACGTCTTCCGTAAAATATCAGGTATGCGATGTGTTTAAGCCGAGGGCTCTTATGGGTATTGGAGGAAACCCCGATCATCTGAGCAGAACGACACCACCGGCACATCCGATCCATGTGCTGGTGGTTGATGACCATCCTCTCCTACGCAAGGGTTTACACAATCTTGTCAGTTCCGCTGGCGACTTGAAGGTCGTCGGAGAAGCGGCGGACGGGGAGAAGGGGTGCGAGCTGGCTCAGTTGTTACAACCGGATGTGGTTCTCATGGATGTCGAAATGCCAAAAATGAATGGGATCGAGGCGACACGGAGAATCAAGGCGGCACTCCCCCGCGTGATCGTGATAGGACTTTCCATCAATCAAAGTGGCACGATTGCGAACCACATGAAAGCGGCCGGCGCTACAGCCTACCTGTCGAAGGATACTGCACCGGAAGACTTCCATCGGGCCATCAGGTCGGCGATGGCTCATCAAGGCAGAAGCATTTAGGTCAGTTTCCATCGAAGCAGTGACTTGCGATCTTCATAGGAGAATACGAAGTTCGGGTGTGGCGTTCTTCAGGAAGCTATTCAGAACACAAGTTGCGGCTAACGATGGTGACGGGAGAGGGAAATTCCCAGGCGGTAGAAGTTGTCAAAAGCCCTTCCAAAGGATACTGAGACTACTTGGGGGAAATAGGTTCCAGTCACGCTATTGGATACACTAGACAGCCTCTTGCATAATCCAATCTTGGGCCAGATAACTGGTGACGCTAGTCTCCCGTGCACAACTATCGCATGTTCCCTGGCGAGTGACCGAACCGTGCCTACGGAGTTTAGCCCAGTAGTACATTCTTTCGGCTTCACTCCTTGGGATGTCGAACGACACCCGATCACTACACGTAGGACAATATTTAACCGTCATAGACATGAGTGCCCCTCCTTGATCTAATAGGCTTGGTTACTTCTACGTAGACCAAGCCTAATTATCCTCAAGGAGGTGCGCCACTAGGAGGGACTCTAGGGTAGTGAAACGAAACCGTAGGCTCTAAAAAATCTGTGGAGCATTGCGTTGTTTAAACCTGGTGGAGGCTGGAAGGGCAGAGCGTAGTAAGGGTGACCGCCGAAGTCTATGGATTGCGGAGGAAGTAGCTTAGACATAAATAAACCACTGCTTGAATATCTTACGAAATTTCTTATTGATGGGCCGCGTCCCGGCAACTGATCTAGGGTCTCTCCTTCAAGCCGCCTCTTCGCCGTCAATCAAAGCGTGAAGGATCTCCGGTTCAGAGCCGATCCGAAGAATGCTGCCATTGACCAGTTCCAAGGCGAGAGGTACCATTACGCATGGTGAACACCAATAGGCTCCCTAACCAGATGGTGGATGAGAGATGCCATAGGAGGGAGAGACCATGACCAGTGATCTAACAAAGCGCATAGAGGCACTGGACCACAAACTTAGGAAGGTAGAGGGTGTAGAACGTACCAAGTCTTATAGTGCCGTTCTAGACCTCTCCCTCCTTGTTCTGGAGCTATCTAGGAAGGTCGACCGACAAGACGAGGAATAACCGTCTACCGACCTGTAGAACGGGTAGGACTAAGCTGCTGTCTCATCCCTGAGGCCGTTTGTCAAAGCCTAGAGGACAATCGGGTACTGCAGCCGTTCAAGTACATCCTGCAATAGCTTCATCGGCACCCGTTCTCTATGGTCGTACAGCTTTCCCTTTTGGTCTCCGAGCAGTTGCATTGATCGCCTAAGTGCTACCCTCTGCCGGTCGAACCGATTCAGGCCTTTGAAGTAGTGGTATCACAAATTGACAGAGGTAGAAGTGAGGAGTAGCATCATAACCAATGAAACGAGTATCTATCCTTCTGGCATTTTTACTCGTCCTCCTCACCTTCAATGCCTACGCCTGTATTCTTCCCTTACAGCAAACTGCCGGTATGGATTGCCCCTCAGAGACCGAGGAACCCGCCCGTGGCGCATGCGATGCCTTTATTGAGATTGGCCCCTCTTCACAGGTTTCGACGAACGCTGCAATTAACGTGTTCCCTCTTGAATGTGCGGTGGCGGTTTCGCTTCATCCCGATGCGATTGTTCCATCTATTCGAGTAACCGAATCACCACAGCATCGCATTGATCCCTCCATACATTTCTCGATTCGCACAACCGTTCTTAGGATTTGATACCCTTCACGCTTTCCTTCCTCTAAGTTCCAGGCATTTCTGTGCTGTTTCAATGGCCTAAATCTTCGCGTTGAGCGATGAAAAGAGGAGGACTTATGACAACCATAAGCCGAAGAGCATTGGTATCCACAAGTGCGTCATTGCTCGCAACGAGTGCTTCACTGATGATGCTACGAGGAGTGGAGGCTGCGACGCACGTGGCAAACACCATGGACGGTCAGCACATGAGCGAGCAGATGGGACGTTGCATTAAGCTTTGCCAAGACTGTCATGCGATGTGCATCAAATTGATCGGGTATTGCCTAAAACTCGGTGGGCGTCATGCCGCTCCCGAGCATATCCGCCTCGTAATAGACTGCGCGGAAATGTGTAGGACAAATGTCGATTACATGCTTCGAGAGTCAACCTTTCACAGTCGAGTGTGCGAACTCTGTGCCGAGATGTGTCGGGTCTGCGCTGAAAGCTGTGAGAAGCTCGCAGGCGATGATCTGACAGTGAAAGACTGCGCCGACATGTGCCGGCGTTGTGCGGACTCCTGTAAGCACATGTCGTCAAAGCAAGCCGTGTAGCTCGGCAGGATGGAGAGGTAGGCGATGGCTTCGTCTACCTCTCTCACCCTCTTTCCTCACGTATAATATCATTCCATATTTTCTCCGGCTTCCTAGTTCGCTTGACACCTGTCTATATGTCCAGTACTATGGACATATGGATATGCAGCACGTACTGACCGCTTTCGACGCGCTGTCTCAAGAAACTCGTTTGCGGGTCTTCCGTCTACTCGTGGAGTACGGGCTTGAGGGAACGCCTGCTGGGATGATCAGTGAATCACTGAACGTCCCGCACAATACGCTCTCATTTCATCTCAATCATCTACAACATGCAGGGCTGATTTCTTCCAGACGCGATGGACGGTCAATCATCTACAGGGCCAACTTCGACTTCTTTAATGCGCTCATTCAATACATGGTGAAAGATTGCTGCAGTGCCGACTTTGCCACTATCCGTAATAACAAGAAACGCGGATGCTCGATCATTGAGCTATCAGATTGCTGCACACCACAACAGAAGGAGGGACGATCATGAAACGCTTGCACGTCCATGTCGGAGTAGACAACATTGAAGACGGCATCAAGTTCTATAACACCTTATTCGGAGTGGAACCGGTCAAGACCAAGTCTGATTATGCTAAGTGGCTCCTTGATGATCCTCGTGTGAACTTCGCTATTTCCACCCGCACTGAGAAGAAGGGTGTCGATCATTTAGGTATTCAGGTTGAAGAGGATGGAGAACTGGCAGAGCTACGCCAACGCTTAGAATGTGCCGATGTCTCCCTGTTCGATGAAGGTGAAACAGTATGCTGCTATGCCAAGTCAGACAAGTCTTGGGTACAGGACCCATCCGGTACGCCTTGGGAAGCATACAAGACAATGGAAGACGTACTGGTATTCAGCGAGCAACGAGACATACAAGGCGCTTGTTGTACTCCTGACATGCCGGTCATGATGGGGATGCCTATGAAGCAGAGCAGGTGCGGTAATTGATAAAGAGAGTTCTGGTGCTTTGTACTGGCAACTCATGCCGCTCGATCATCGCTGAAGCTCTGATCAACTATCTCGGCAAAGGAAAATATGAAGCTGTGAGCGCAGGTAGTCATCCCACAGGCGTGGTGCATGCTCGAAGTCTCGAAACGCTCAAGCGTCATGGGATTGATCCTGGTCAACCACGGAGTAAGTCTTGGCAGGAGTTTGCTGGACAATCCTTTGATGCTGTGGTGACGGTCTGTGATCGAGCCGCTGGAGAATCCTGTCCACTCTTTCACGGACAACCCAAAACACTACATTGGAGTACAACTGATCCAGCGGCAGTCACAGGGAGTGAAGCAGAAGTCAGTGCTGCTTTCGACAAAACATTCTTATCCTTAAAGCGCTATATAGATAAGCTATTGTCGTAGGCTATCTCTCGTGTTTCTAATCAAGTTACATATGTAATTTTATACATATACTTTCATGTTAAACTTTAGATAAGTTTTGACACTTTTCCTGTTTCCTTTTTTATATAGTCATTACATAAGAGCCTATCGGTTGATCGGTTCTCGATCAGCCACGGACCGAATCAGCAGGAGCCTGGAACGGGGTCTCGGGCTAGGCTGAGGAGGTAGAGATTGCGTGAGCAGGCGACTCCGGTGGGGTCGCAATCTTACCGGGGGTAGGAGAGACGCCAGCAATCGAAGCGGCCACGGTGTGGACGCCCTATAGCGTGAAACACGTCGCGTGTTTTTGCATAGGGGTCGCCTGTGGATTTTTTGTACCTAAATTCCTTACAACTGATTGGCTTAAAGCGGATGAGTGCACCGTATCTCGCGGGGCGTCCATCCGCTTTTTGCGCTAAGAGACGGAAAATCTTCCCAGCGCTATTGATCGCCTTCCGGAGACGCGTGGGGAAGGGCTACAAGAGCCAGTGTCGAGGATCTACAGGCAGGCTATTCAGAATGCTAGTTACGATAAACAATGGTGGCTGAGAGGGGCAATATCTCCCGTCGCTAAATTGCCTTTCGCTTTATATTACATGCGGTTGCGTTGATTGCCTAAATTGCACTGTTGGGATGTTATGGCGCGAGGAAGTTGCAAGAAAACCGGCACTAGGGTTGAGCCCAGTTTGTCACCTGGATGACATACGATATGTAAGAAATAAATATTGGTTAGGAACACAGTGAGGTCACCATGAACACACGTTCCCTCGAAAGTTTCTTCTTAGCGAGTCAGGATCTGGCAAAGGAATTGAGGTCAGATCGTAAGTTAAGCCAGCTGGAACAGCTTCGCCTTGAGAACCACTTAACAATGATGAACCTCGCGTATGTCGAATGGAAACAGCGAAATGGTCTTCCTACCTATTTGTCGGCCTTGATCAACGAAAGTAGGACAGAAAGAGGAGAACACAACTCTCGGTCCTCATAAATCGAATTTTAATTCACTCTGGCATGAAACTGTACGGAAGCAATCTGGGCAGATGGAAGATGCGGGCGTCGGGATTCTGGCAGAGAGGGAAACTTCCTACCGTCGTTAAAAACTCCTCTTGATACTCAGATATATTGCCGTGGTCAAGCTCCTGCTTGGGACGACAGCTTGCCGATACTGTTGCAAAACAGCTATTCTGAATCACTGGCATGACACGATCCGGCGTCATATTTTATCCTTTCCATCTGTGCCACGAGCGCACCTTGCAGTGGCTGCTGGAGCGGTATCAGCACGTGCATTTCCGGGACTATATGGCCATACAAGTCAGTCCATTCTGCGGGACGACGGCCTTTCCCGAACGTATGGGAGATTCCTTCCCCGACCTCCTGGCAAGCAAGCGACTGGTGCAGGGTTACAACGTCAGCGGACCGCTCAAGCCGGACACCTGCATCGCCGTGGATCGTGATCTAACAGATTCAACGTGGCGTGGGCTCTTTCATAGCGCGCTAGTGGAGAATCGCCGATTCCAACGCGGTCTATTCGACGGCACGGACATCACTGGGCGTCACAAAGATGGCCATGCCGAGCAGCCCTTGATGGTTCGTCTGAAGGATGTTTCGTTCGAGACGACTCCCTTTACGGTGGCCGGTATCCGTCAACTCAGCCGGCGACGGCTCATCGGCAGAGAAGCTGATCTCTTCGACTATGGCCTTGCCCTACTGAAAACCTCCGCCTCACTGGCGTATACAATACAACTGGCGACGGCTGAACAGCTGGCCGTTGCGACTGACTCGCGCGCCCATTTCACATTACTCACTCGGCTTATAGAACGAATGGGCTTCACGATCGAGAATGAGTTGGTCGAACAAGGCATGTCTTAACCATTACACTCAGGCCTGCTAGAACCTCCGCCCGTGCCTGCCCCATCAACGCCCCAAACAATTCCGGATGTCACTGAAGACATTGAGACCGGCAGCGGCAGCGGATTGGGGAGAAGCCGGGATAAC
>CAZPNQ010000087.1:5816-16403 GCA_964587955.1 uncultured Nitrospira sp. | reverse complement strand
TCGATGTTGTTCCTACCGAGAAGCTGATCGGAAGTCTGACCTGAGCTGTTCACCAACTACTTTTTTTGGCTCTCGCCTTCCCCTCGTGTACTCTTCTCGAAACAATGTCATTACTAGAAGGAGGATTCCATGGGTTCGAAGCTTTACGTCGGTGGGTTGCCGTATTCGGTGACCGAGCAACAGTTAAACGAAACATTCGGAGCGCATGGCACGGTGTCCTCGGCGAGGATCATCTCAGACAAGTTCACGGGACAGTCGCGTGGATTTGGTTTCGTGGAGATGTCCTCGGATGCTGAGGCGCAAGCTGCGATCACGGCGCTTCATGGCACGGAGATGGGTGGCCGCACATTAACGGTCAATGAAGCGAAACCCCAGGAGCCGCGTTCTGGTGGTGGTGGTGGATTCGGTGGTGGCGGTGGCCGTAGTGGCGGCGGAAAGCGTGATCGCTGGTAAGCGGTTACTGCTAATAGAAACGGAGCTCCGACCCATTCCTTCCTCATCCGCGCCTCAATGCCATACACGGCGTGGGCCGGGTCTCCAGAACAACTCTATGGTGAGGGTGTGCCAATCATGAACGCTGGCGGGGTGCCAAACTACCCGTCGACGCAATAGGGTGGAAAATCTCTGCAGCCGTACTTGACTAGGGCGTACATGAAGGGCTCTCTCCCGCTTCAGCGATTGAGTTGCTTGTCCGCGCTTGAGCAGATTCGCTAACCGGCAGCGCTTCTCCTTTCTCTGAAAGTGCATCCTTCCAATTGCCGACACAGATCCTCTGCAACAATTGCCCTTCGGAGGGTTCCTGTCGGATCACACTTCAAAATCCATCGGCGAAGTCTTCTGCCAGTATTGGTGTCACCGTCGCCCACAATCCCCTCACATCCCTCGCAACGGTATGCAATGGGCTAATAGAGGCTATGATTGATGGATCGCTGGAATCATGCTCTAGTGGCTGGGATTCAGGTGACAGTGGATTCTGCTGCAATGCCTTTCCTAAACCGCGGGTCGTACGTTCAATTCGTATCGGGGGCACCAATTTTCCAAGCGGTTATGAAAACAGAACTTTCACCGCTGCTGGCAGGTGTTAATAGGATGTTAGTTTGCAGATAGGTGTTAAGCTTGCTTGCCGTCTTCACGAGATCATCCTCTTCTACCGCATTGTAACGTTTCCACATCTTTTCTGGCTTGTGCCCAACAATCCGCATCGCGGTTGCCGTATCAACGCTGCCCTTCTCAGATTCGTGGAAGCACAATGCCTCAAGTCATGAAATCGGAAATCTGTAATGCCTGCACCCTTTAAGGCTGTACGAAAGGTACGTGAAAACCACTTAATAGGATTTCCATCATGAATGATGAGGAATGACACTAATGGCCATCACGCATATTTTTTCATCCGAACGACGAGGAGTCCGATGAGAACCGCGACTACAATACCACCGGCGACCGCAAGACCTCGTTCAACCGTGGCGGATCCATACGCCCATGTTTCCCCTAACCCATAGCCCAACGCCAGAAACGTTGCCGCCCGTATTAATGCTCCCGTATAGGCGAAGGGCATGAAGATCACCAATGGCAAATTCGATGATCCTGCTACGATTGCCACGAGATGTCGAACACCCGGCACGAAGTAGCCGAAGAAAAGGGCATATTTCCCCCAACGCATATACCAGGCGTTGACTTTGTCCAAGTCGTCAGGCCCTATTCCTATTCGACGACCAAGTGTACCGACGACATACACCCCCAGATATCGACCGATGAGGTAGCTGATAGTGATTCCGCAGATGCTTCCCAGAAACGCGGTGGCCATTGTTGGCATCGGCGCGAGCTGATTTGTTGAAATAAGGTAACCAGAAAAGGCTAGCAAGGTTTCATCTGGAATTGGCAATCCCACAAGGCCAAGCATGAGCAAGACGAAGAGGGCGGGATAGCCGTATATTGGAATCCAAGACAATATCGCATCCATGGCGTCGTCTAACGCACCTACTCTTGCTGCGATAGGATAGCGGTCAATATGGAAGTAATTTAAAACAACACCTTAGTTATACATTCTGCAGTGTATGTGCTCCACTGGTAACACCCCTTGTTTGCGTTCTGAACGATTGCTTTCTCTTGAGCCCCATCCGTTCACAGGTCTGTTTCCAAACTCGCTTTGGCACGCGCCTGAGTCGTTCGCCTCGGAAATGACAGACCACTGACAAGATGGATAACGATGCAGTGTCCATCGTTTCCACTGCCATAAGGCCTCAGTGACTTCCTTGACGAGCGGAATGAGTCGGCCTTTGCGGTTCTTCGTTGTGCCTGATTCCAACCGCATCAGCCCACAGTCTAGATCAATCAGTTCCCATCGCAGCATTAGATATCCTGGTAATGATGGGCCTCTGGATTGGAACCTGTTCGTGACGACCCTCATGGTCATGGGATTCGTGCCGCCTCTGGATTACAAAAGTGAGCGTTGGCGCACCCGGTGTTCAGAATCGCACCTTCTGCGCGGCCTGTCAGACGTCTTCACATCGAAATCGCAGCAACAAATGTGGACGAAGTCGTTCGTACGTAGTATACCTGGATCAATATATTGAGAACGTCCTTCATGGATTCAAACGATGGGTCTTCACCCGGGCACAACAATTTCAATGCGTAGGTAAGAAAAGGCCACACGTCGAGAAACAGCCATAGCCATCCAACTGCTCCATGATGTTTACCCCATTGCGCGACTTTTACTATGCCGGGTATATGATCACGCTGATGCCAGAACGCCAAGCGGACGGACGATGGGGCTGCCGATATTTCATCCTTATGGAAGGCTTGAAGCCTAGGTCGAATTCAAAAGAGGGATGTGTGGAAGCGAACTGCATGACCTCGCTGACCGCCGAAATAGCGGCATTGAAAGCCGCGAAAGCCCAGATTGACTCTTCGCTATCCGCTTAATGCCATCGTACCAACCAGGAAATGGAAAGAATTCAGACCACGCAAGGTTCAAGTGTTAATTCACAACCCTTTCCTTGCAGCAAACCGGCTCTCACAGTTCACGGTAGCCTTTCGCCTCAATCTCCGGACCGACTCGGCAATATTCGAGTGGCCCAACCATTCTCTTGCGCCCTATAGATGGGCTGGAAGCATCGATTTTCCATCCTCCCACTCCTTTATACAGCGCATCCATGGTGTTGCTTATCGCAACTGAGCAGGACTATACGTTGGCTCGTTCTTCACACTACCTCTGGCACGCCATGCACTCACGACCAGATACCCAACGATCACGATATTGATACATAGCGACAGAAGTTTCGGAACGGTCACCTCGTGTAGCAGACTGTACAGTTGCCATGGGATGAATGAACCTACGCGATGATCGAGAGATAGGAGGCCCAGGGCTTAGAGAACCAGAGACCTCCCCCTTGTACAAATGCGAGGCCGCCGTATACGAAGAAGCCAATACTGGATGCCTCCAGCATTTCATTCGTAACTGGCAGGATGGTGGTCAGAAGCCAATGCATGAAGCGATTCTCAGGGTCCAAGCGAATGACACGAAGCCACTCCTTGACCACAAGCAGTTGATCTTGATCCACCAGAACTAACCCGCCAACTCCCACGGCAAGCAGCAGCAATCCTTGAACCAAATAGTAGATAGCGAGGAGTCTAAGAAACCCTGAAGAAGATTGCTTCACGGTGAGGCCATTCCCAAGACTTCCATCAGAGTAGATTGTCTCATTTCCCCATACTTAACGCTCCACCGGTCGCAGCTCTCTGAGGCGCGTTCGAACCCTTATGGACGTAGCATCAGATCCCGATCCACTATGTCCTTCGCTAGTGGGTCCCTAAGCGTAACGAATCTTGAAAGAGCGTAAGTACTAGGAAAGCGCATAGCGTGAGGAAGCCGTATTTTCCCAAACTCATACCCTCGACGACGAAACAGGGACCGTGTTTTGTCCCTGGTGCTGTAAAGCGGATATGGGTCCCAAGCACATGACCGGGTGGGGGTATGTCCGTCAGTCGTCGGGAAATAGGTGTTATTAGGGTGTTAAGAAGAGCGACAAAACAGACCGACGTGCAGTGAATGGGTACGAAGTCATACTATAGCGAAGGTGGCTCTCTGATTGATGGAAGGCGGGATTGCCCAGGTCTTCAAGGACTTGAGCAACCCCTCTTCACTGATTCCTAAACCGCGGGTACGTTCAATTCGTATCGGGGGCACCAAATCATTCCTTTCCATATCGTTGTTGGATAAAACAATGACCGGCCTGTGCTCTAAGCGAGGAGCAAAGACCCGTTCACAGGAGACATAGAAGTTGTTGCAGTCAACGAGGGCCATCAGAGGGCGAGAAAGAAATAGCGAACCGAAAAGACTATAGGGCGTGAACTACATTCGTGACGAATCCTCAAATCGAAAAGTCTTGTCCGTCTTGAATCACGATCGGGGAATAGCAAGTCGCCTGAATGTGTGCCTGCCTCATCATGGAATCTCCGGTCACTCGGACAAAGAACGTCGCAGTGGGATGCTTAATCAAATGCTTGTTTAAATCAGGCTTGCCTTCGGCGTAGTCATCGGCGGGACTAGGAAATCCGGATTGACCCTCTCGTTGACCCCCCTTTTCACCTTGCCCTCCATCTCGCCCATCTTAGTAGTCTTTGGGGAAAATCGGTTCAGGTGACAGTGATGTCATTTCTGAGATGAAGTATTATAAATTAAGAATAGTTTCCCAATTTTTTGAGTTTCGACTTGTCCATTATCACCTCCTATCTACAAATCGAGCAGTGTAGAAATACAGTGGTCTCTCAGCAAACCACACCACGATAGTGGCTGTGAGAGGATCTACCCCAAGTGCTAGGACCAGTGCCATCATACCCACACGCACCAGTCCTAGGGGAACGCAAGCGATGTACCATTTGAATAGAGCTTTCATTTCTTCCAACAATGTCATTCCCCTTCATGTATCCAATGGTTATACATTCAGAATCTGCCGTCAAGAGCGTTATGGCCTATAACATATGAATTCAGCCTTATACCGGAGTCGCTACCGCTCCCTAAACGGTCCTTAGGACCAGCCCACACAAATGAACCCAGCCATCTAAATTGATTTTAATGCCAAAACCTTGACGGCCTTAATCCTTCTTCCTGTCAATTTTCTGAACATTCGTTACCACGTGGTACTACGTAATACGTCAAACCATTGAAATTCTGACATACGTACTTTGGCTTATGTCTTGCTTAGGTTCATCAGCGGTGATCAACCAACCTAGGAGGAAATCATGCAATGTCCGAAATGCCAGGGGCTGATGATGTTAGAGCGGTTCTCAGATTTCTTTCTCGTCTTCTACGCGTGGAAATGCCTCAATTGCTGCGCCATTATCGATCGCACCATTGCCAATAATCGTCGGAAAAGTCTCTCCGCCAAACAATCGCAGGTTGTTGTTGCGCGGTAGGAAGTCGGACGGAATGAGGACCTGTGGCCCTTACGCTAAAGTTTATACATGACATCCGTTCGTAGCACGTATTTCGTTCCGCTCTGAACCACTGCTCCATCGTGCCAAATCGAGTGCACGAATACGAGCGCCGCTCCTGTGGTCGGCTGAACGGACAGATAAGGATGCCCGAGCATGGCCTGTTCTGAATCCCTATAAAAACGAGTTTCTCCGCCGGTCATGTCGTGATTCAGATAGATCATAAATGTCACTGCACTCTGTTCATAGGTCGCTAATGACACATATGACCCGTCTCGATGAGCATGGAACGTCTGCCCCGGGTGATAACGATAGAACCTCCAGCGTTCGTTGAATCGTACAACCCGACGACCGTCTACTTCTTGCGGCAGCCACAGCGCAGCACGCTGAAACAATGACCCCGCTAAAGATTTGTCGTCAATCAAGACCCGCTCATTGTTTCTGAGTCCCTCAGCAATGACGCCCCCGACGGTTCCCATCTCGTAGCTGAGACTTTCACTCCTCCGGATCAGCCCCGCGCATTCGTCGGTCGAGAGAAATTCGTGCAGAACAAATACCTTGTTGGAATCTAATTCTTCTTTGATCATTGACTCGGTTCAGGTTCGATTGACAAGAGAAATCTACTACGAGATTAGCATCCATCGGTTTCGTCGAATACTGATGTCATAAATCTTCCCTGAGCCCGGGCTCGTATCCTCAGCCCTGCAATGGTAGGCTTGTGATACTGTTGCCCTCCTCCTACAATATGCCCCGTCTCATTGGGTCTTGGGGAATCTTGACAGGCTCTTACGATGGCATTTGTTCTCCGTCATCATGACCGCTATCCGATCTTCGGATCAATCAGATATGAAGTCCTGCTTCGAGAGGAATTCCGTGCTGGCTATGGAACAGTGACGAATGTTTCTAATCGTGGTTGGCGGGTTTATGGCAATGTCCCGGTCGCCGTTGGTGACGTGTGCTCTCTGAAGGTCAGACTCAAGACAAGACAATGGGTCTCTGTCACTGCAGGCATCGTGCGATGGGTCCAGGGGGAAGAGTGCGGGATAGAAACTGTAGTGATGAATGATGAATCAACGAAGCAATTGGACGAATTCCTTGAAGAGCGGGTCAAAGCGTTATGACTGACCGGCCCGACCGGCCCAAACGTCAAAGTATGTTCCTGGAAGAAGTTCCTCCAAATTGATCAAGACACTCGGGTTGAGTTTAAGACAGAGAGGGAAGCAGAAGCAGCCGGGTATCATCTAGCGTGGAATTACTCGTAACCCTACCCCAAGCGGGAACCTCGCACTAGAAATAGAGGGAATAGAGGCAGAGCGCGGATTGCGGACCGATCCTGAACCGGTACCGCCTTGGGAATGGCGCAAGGGAGGTGTTGTGCGCTAGTAGACAGATGCCGCCGGGCTAGCCTTCGGGCGTTGTCTAGACCAGCTTATCGGCTGGCGGGCTGCAACATTCCGAATAGCATTCCAAGTATTGCGACTAATGCGTAGATTTCGATGAAGTTCGTCATGATGACTCCCCTCATAGTTTGTTACCTATGCTTATACCCTCAACATGAAACCCTCGTGGTGACATCGTGAACTTCTTCATAATGAGGCATTAAGCGGGATTATTTATCTAAGCCACGGGTTCCCGACTCGTTGTTAAAGATTGTAAGTCGTTCCGGAAGCATAAACATGGCTTGGACATTGGGTGACGCTTTTCCTTTTCCGATAATCGTAGCAGTGACAGGCGATGTCTCCCATTGATAAACCGCAGGCCAGCCCCCCTGCCCGATGTCGTGACGTGTCGTCGGCCCGAAGTCTTTTGCCAACTTCCCTTGGAGTTGTGCGGCGAACGTGCGTCCTCCCTGTGAATCTTCCATAGGCCATGAAATAGCAAGTCCGACGAATTGTCCGGTTTGTGTGTAGACTGCCGCTGCCTTCTCAGACCCCTTAATCCACCGTGAGGAATCAAACTCGTCTCTTTCTGGCAAGTGATGTGGGAGCAGTTTTCCTCCTCGCCGAAGAATAGCTGCTTGAATTTGTTGTCGGGTAGCTTCGGGATCTAGAGAGAACCCAAACAAAACAATTTCTTTAGGAGACACTCCATTAATGGCTAGCGAGTCTTTAGACCGTTGGCCAAGGTTGAGCCCCCCATCTATACCTGCTAATTGCTTCACATCTATCAGAAGGCAGCCGTTGAGACCTGTAGAAATGAATACTAAAAGAGCTAGCGGTAAGACCCGGCAGGGTGTTCTCAGGTTCATAGACTCCTGGCTTACTCTCAGGGTATGGCCGACGAGGCTCTGACTATTCCTCGTTATGACTTTGTGGGCAATTGTCCGAAAGGTGGGGGCCGTCAGTTGAACCGAACTATTGCATTCAACGGAACCCCAAATTATTTGGACGTGGGTCCCACATAACATGCCAAGGCTTTGATATGGGGGAGTTCTTCCTGCCAAAGAAGGGGTAGTACTCGTGGGTGTGTGCCCGTAAGCTCATCGAAATCTTTATTCGGTGAGTGAAATGGTTCCCTTAACCACATTTATCATGACCTCTCTTCTTCTGTCTTTTGCGAACTATGCAATTGCAGACTTTTCCGGCCAAGTCGTCGGAGTCCCCGATGGCAATTCTCTGAAAGTCATGCACGATGGACGTGCTGAGTCAGTCCGACTTATCGGGATTGACTGCCCCGAGAAGGACCAAGCGTTCGGACAACGAGCGAAGAAAGCCGCATCTGACCTAGTTTTTGGTCACACTGTCACCGTTCGTACTATCGAGAAGGACAGACATGGCTGGACGGTCGCTAAAGTGGTCCTCCCGAATGGCACCATCCTGAATCACGAGCTAGTCAAAGACGGGTGGTGCTGGTGGTATCAAAAATATGCACCACACGATACTGAGCTTGAGGCATCAGAACAGTGGGCACGGATGAAACAAAAAGGCTTATGGATTGATAATGAACCTATCCCACCGTGGGAATACCGCAAAAAGAAGAGCAAGAGCGACGTTGATTCCTCTAGCCGAAAACTTTCTAAGCGTACCGTTATTATCGGCAATCGACACAACCACCTCTATCACCGACCTAGTTGTCTCGGCTACGGGCAGATTGATCAAGACACTCGGGTAGAGTTTAAGACAGAGACAGAGGCAGAAGCAGCCGGGTATCATTTGGCGTGGAATTGCTCGTAGAAGCCTACCTGAGATGGAAACACTGCACTAGAAACAGAGGAAATAGAGGCAGGGCGCGGATTGCGGGCCGATCCTGATCCGGTATCGCCGTAGGAATGGTGCAAGCGAAGTATTGTGCGCTAGTAGGCAGATGCCGCTGGGAATGCTTTCGGGCGCTGTAGGCCAGCTACCGGCTGGCGGGCTGCAACATTCCGAACAACAATCCGAGTATTGCGACTAATGCGTAGATTTCGATGAAGGTCGTCATGGTAGGCCCCCTTTTTGTTACCTGCGCTTATAATCCTCCAACATGAAACCCTCATGATGACATCGTGAAGACTTCTTCATAATGTATTGAACATGACCTATGAACCAGCTCGCTTCGTACATCGCCTTTGAATGATTGCCCCGAAAATGGTCAAGCGCTAATAACGCAAAACAATCGAGTTTGGTCATTGTCATTGCTCTGAATGTCATGCTTGACCTACTCGGCAAAGACTATTAGGGGCGGGTCCAGCCAGATGTTCCTGCTCGTCGGAGCATGTCTGTCAATACCTCGTGAGCAGCGGCTGAACTCGTACTCCCAAAAGCTACAATCGCTATGGATCACGATTATTCATTCGACTAAACAGAAAGGAAGAGCGTGGACATTCTTATTGTGCCCCTTATTGTATTGGTCGCCTGGTTTTGGTACAGGTCATATCGAGACTGATCGTCCTAGCCGAATCAACAAGCCAACTACCTACCTGCCTTACCGTTGCGCAATCAGCCTTGCCAAGCATGCTTACGCACCGAGATCGGTTCCGAATTAACGAAAAAGGGTAAACGTGGGCACAGTCTGAAGGTCCTGTGCCTAATTGGGGTGGTTAGCGGACTGGGTTACCATTGAGTCCTTCTGCTTGGACTCTCAGCTTTTCCATCCAGATAACTGCCTACTCCGTGCCAGGGGCTGGCATAGCTGTCCAAACGGGCATACTGACTGACGAGACGAGACTAGATTGGGATTATGGCTGGATTGACTTTTTAGCGCCGTGGGATAGGGAAGCAGGTTGCCCTTCAGTTCCTACGTCTTTACTACTGATACCCTTTGCGGTCAGTCCAACGGTCCGGCTGCTGCACTGCTCCTAAGCTAGCGAGCGCACAAATGAATACGAGCATGGCCAGTGCGATCATGAGGACAAATGCTGCTCTGATCTCGTCCAGCATGGATTACCTCCGTACTCGAATTAACCTCGTTTCATCATACTTCCTAAACTACTCTCAAAGGCGTGCATTTTTAACAGGGAATATCCCTAACTAACTCTGCATTCGAAGGCATCTACCGAAGCGGTTCAAATGGTGTCTGGTTGAATTCATTCGCAGGGTTCAGTGGATTGGCTGACGCGTATTTGCTGGACACCAAATCTTTCCCTCTTTCACTCCGCTAACTTCCGCTGCTTTAGGTTTCCCCGTTTTCCTCTCTCAGAATTTTCTGCTCAACCAGAGCACTGTTTTTTGAACAGGCCGAGATTTGAAGGGGCCAGCGAGAGCTCCAGTGGCTAGAGGGTTTCTTGCTAAATTCCTTCTCGGTGAGCTCCAAACCGGGAAGTGTATTAAGCCTCCCTCGAAATTCGGTGAAAAGGGTCTCAAACATCACACGTACATTGGCCGACTGTCGCCAAGAGTTACCCAGCCGCGAACGATGCGATACACGAACCAGAGTCCGACCAGAGTGATCGGGAGCCACATGAAGAGGAGGCCGATTCCAAAGGTGGCGACGATGAAGGCCACGCAGAGGGAGATCCAGAGCAGTCCAAACCAGAACGTTCGGATCTGCCATCGAAAGTGCGATTCAAGCCACATGCCGCGAGCCTCGCTGCGCTTGATGTAGTTCAGAATGACCGCGATGATTGAAGGCCACCCGGTAAGGAACGCGCCGACCACTGTGGCAGTGCCAAGGATACCCGTAAGTAAGCTGAAGGCGTGTAGGGCGTACACGGTCTTTGTCCAGGTGACAAGTGAA
>CAZPNQ010000087.1:0-5806 GCA_964587955.1 uncultured Nitrospira sp. | reverse complement strand
GAATCCACGTATTCTCTCCATTTTCGCTTGCTGTGGCGAGCGTAGGATATCTCAGGATTGGATAAATTTCTTCGATTTAATTCGGGTTGCAGTCTACCGAGGCGTGCTCGCTTCGGCGATCTGTACTTTCGTTGGATCGAATCCACAGAGCATAATTCTGGTAATCTACATAAGCCGTAATACGGTCTCCTTTCTTAATCACGGGCTTGTCCGTCCTCTTGTCGGAAAGCAAGCTCACTTCTTCCCCGTTTTCGTCCTTTACAATGAAATAATCGCCGTCCATCGCGATCAACTCACCGGAAATGATATGGGTGCCCCGCTCTACATCCCGGTCTGCCCGCAGAGCATTTTTACCAGGAGGTACTTCACATGGGACTTTTGTGATCTCGCTTGCTGCAAATGTGATATGACTCTCCTGAAGCATGGTGAATAATCCAAAGAGCAAGACCGTGATGGTACAACCTGAACATTGTCGCTGTACATACTTCCGAATGACGAAAAGATTCTCGGCAATGCCATCGTGTACATCTGACTTGGCCATAGCGCCTCACAAGCCATATCTTTTTACGTTGAAATCCTAGCCAATTGAGGGAGCCTAACTAACTAGTTGGTTCCCGAGTCTATGGTTTGATTTTTCTGCTCCCCCCACGCGCCAAATGCAGAGAAGGTATTTGGTAGCACGCTGGTCTCATGCGACGAACACTTCCAAGCGTTCTGAACAGATCGATTCTTCCAAAGAGCGAACTGAACGTGCTCTTTTTAACAGGTCAGCTTGTTCGAGGGACGAACCAAGCGACGAACGCTGAACCGGCTCGCCGAAGAAGTCGCAGTGACAAATTGGAGGGAGAAGGGATTGCTCAAATCTCAAGGACTTGAGCAACTCCGTTGAAAATGCCGAACACGGATGCGCTATCCAGGCTGGGCTAGGAACGGGTACCGGTAGCAGTCTGTTACGAGGTTCGAGCTTGTCACCGCTCGGCGAGTTGCAACATGGTATACAGCACCCCGAATATCGCGATCAAGATGAACACTTCGATAAGGACAGGCATATCGGCACTCCTTTCTTTTGTTAGCTTCCCAATACAACTTCACGATGAGGGGAATTCGATGAGAGCGTACAGAGTGCTTCATCGAATGTTGGACCTCCTACCGGCGATGAATCTCATAAGGCTAGCACCTATCGAAGCGTTGTCAAATCCAGCCAGAATTCCTCGCTGCTAGGGAAACGGCGTACCTATTCATTCAACAGTATCCCTTATTCGACAATCTTCGTTTTTGTCGGTGGACTGCAGATCGGATGACGGAACTCTAGCCGAACGCCAGGGTAAGGCTACTGACCGTCCTGCACGATAGCGGTGTTCTACGGTGTTAATGAGAACGTCAAAAGACCTGGCATGAAGTGAGGTTGACCCAGGCAGATGAAGGCCGTACCGCCCCCCCGCTGAAGACGAGATTCCTTAAATCTTCAAGAGCTTGTGCGGCATTTTTATAACCGCGGTCGTACGTTCAATTTATATTGGAGAGCCAATCTCTTCCTGACGTTCCAACTGCTGCCGGCTCATTGGTTCAGAGGAAATCGCCAAGATATCAATGTTGCATCATCGTAGATCGGCACTGGTCTACGGATCTTCCGTCTTAACGCCTTTCGCTCTGCCTCACTATGCTTCGGAGATGTCCACTCCAGATGCCACCGCGGAGCAGGATTGTCGGAAGAGGTTGGTGTTTCCAGCCATGTCTCAACACGATCGTGAGGTGGTGATCCAGGCACCCATCCCCTCGGAGTAAGATGCCAGAAATATCCGATCACTTCTGTCGTCATATTGCGCCTTATTTATTTTTATGGATCGTGAAAGAAGGTGAAGGGTGGAATCAAGACTCACACGCTGGTTATATCAATGCATAGGAATCAAAATCAAGAACATGTTTTGAAAAGCGTTGAGTAACCAGTGGCTTACTTTTTTATCAATTCGTTTTCACAAGGCGCGAAGACGGTAACACGCGGCACGTTTACTCCATTCTTTTTCTGTTCATCTTTGGTTTAGGGAGATGGTGAGCGGAAGGCTGACTCCATATGCAAGATCACAAGGGGGATAGGCTCGTCAGCGAGCCCGACCGAACGATCAAAGACCGGGAATGCTCGCGTCGGCGCTATCAAGGCTGGGGTTCATGAGAGTGTTCTTAACAGTGTGTTGTTGTACGATACCTCTCGGGCAAATAGCGCCGGATTCATAGCCCATAGGTTGTTATCTGCCCTTCTTTTGCTTTCCTCAATCGAGCCTTACCCGAAGCCGTCCACCAAATTTAAGATGGGCTCTCGTACCGTCAAAACCTCTTGTTTTCTTGCCAGGCATCCTACCCTCGGTTAGACTTTTTCACACCACCATGGCACGAACGCGCGCAGCCGAACATCAACGGTCCCGATCGAAAACCGCTCCCATCGAAGAGATCACGCACCGGATCAACAAGTTTCAGGAAGTTCTGGCGGCCATCAATGACATCAGCCAAGAGGGATTCCCGTATCGTGACGCGGCACAAAGCAAAGCTGAACTGCAATTTCGTGAATGCCTCAGGCAAACGTTCGGTGAGCGTTCTCACGAATTCCAAACGCATCGCAACTTCAAGATTCGCACGGCCGATAAAGCCGAGGTGGCACAGACTCTTAGGGTCATCAAAGGCCTCATCCGCACCCTGGAAGACCGAAAACTCGAACTTCAAGGACTCAAGCCGCTGCCCAAATCCGAGCCGCCACTTGAGGCACCTGTAAATACTGCACGTCTGGTGCTTGTCTCGCCTGCGACACCAAGCACCGGCGCAACGCAGGCAGCTACGCCGATGACGGTCGCTGTGGCCATGACCACGAATGTGGGGCCATCGATCGCGCATCCAGCCCCCACGCCTTCATTACAGCCGGCCACATCAGAACCTCCGAGTATGGGACCTGCCCCGACCCCGACTCCAACAACGCCACAGACCTCGTCTCTTGCGCCACCTTCAATACCGACTCCGATATCCATGCCAGTAGCACCCCAACCGCCACCTCTTCCCCCTGTCACCGCCTCAAACCCTTCGCCTTCTCCAGCCCCAATAGCTCAGCCAATACTATCGACGATCGATCGACCTGTGGAAATATCGCAAGCACACCCATCAGCCGTGCCAGTCTCGATCCCTTCCCCTGCGGCACACCACACATCGATTCCCTCAGAGAGGTCTCCAAGTGTTGTCACCACTCAGCACGTCTCACCATCAGACAAGCCGCCGATCGAGTTGAACATCGCTCGAGTGGCGGAGTCTACGCCGGATCAGAATCCCCTCATACTCATCAGAAAAGTATGCCTACGCTTCCACTCCGTCGCCCGCCAGCTCCGTCTTCGGAAAGACTACCGTTCGACGCTCGAGGTCGAAGATGATTATGATTTACAGGACCTCTTGTGCGCATTGTTGAAAGTAGAGTTTGACGAAGTCGCGACCGATGAATGGACACCACCCTACACTGGAGGCGCCCCAAGAACGACCCTCCTTGTCAATCGAGATCAAATCGCCATCGTGACGAAGAAGACCAGACCTGGACTGACTACCAAGGAGCTTGCCGATCAAGTTACTGCAGACTCCGCCTATTATCGAGCTCAAGGACGATGCTCGACTTTGTTTTGCTTCATGTACGATCCGGAAGGCCGTATCGGAAGCCCGAAGCGGCTGGAAACCACCTTAACAAGCGTCAGCGAGCACTGCCGGGTCGAAGTGCTTGTTGCGCCAAAGTGAGACCATGGCAAAACCAAATTTAAAGAGGATCCCTCCTATCACGTCGACGTCGAAGTCAATGAAGACCAAACCGGAGTTGACAGGGCAAACTGACTTTGCTATAAAGCAGCCCACTTCCGGGGCAATTCCCTACACGATTCATGGTCCCGCTCCGGGAGATCAAGGCATGTCGGATCGTGCATACGTGCTGATCGATGTTTTACCTGGACAGACGGCTGCTGTCGTCAAAGCACTGGGTGAAATTAAAGAGATAAAAACGATCGATCCCTGTTGGGGCAAGCCGGACATCATCGCGATAGCCGACATCCCGGACCAAGATGCCTTGACCCAACTGGTCTTGAGTCGCATACATCGTATAGAAGGAGTGACACAGACCGATACTCACCTCGTATACCGGCTGAAGGAGGCCAGAACAAAATGATCCGAAAGGACTGTCTCGCCATCGTCGCCCTCACCGTCTTTGCCTTTGGATGTGCCAGCGTTCAGAATCCCGTTGAACCGAATGTCGTCGACGTGACATTGCCAGCCCCGGCAGACCGGGTGAAAGCGGCAGTGACGAAAGTCCTGCATGATGACGACTATGAGGTGGACTGGAAAGACGGATCTCAGTTACAGGCAGGGTACAGGGATGAACAGTCCAGCATCTGGGATTGGCTCGTGAGAGGACGGTTTGGTGTGGTCAGGAGCCGTGCTGAAGCATCCGTGACGCCAGAAACTGACCAGAGCTCCCGCCTCCGTCTACAAATATCGTCGGAAGGTAAGCAAACGATGTTTCAAGGGTGGGGCAACACCGCACCGCAAGTTCCTCAAAGTGCGGAAAACAAGCTTCGTTTGATCAGGAACGAGTTAAAAATCGTTCAGAACACATATACAACAGAGACCTTTTACGGATCGTACGGATTGAAGCCTTAAGCAGGCTCTTTTTCAGCTCCTTCAGCCTCTTCTCCTAGGTCCAGGCCGAAACGCTCTGCCATACGGTAGAGCGTTCGCCTATCGATGCCGAGGATTTTTGCGGCCTTCACCTTATTCCCCTTGGTTTCCTTGAGTACGCGAGTCAAATGACGTTTTTCCACTTCTTCTAAGGTCAGGCACACCTCATCAAGTTGATCGACTTGCGAAAGACGCGCATCGGCTTCGGCAGTTGAACCCTGGCGAATCACTTCCGGTAAATCTTCTGGCGTCAGTAATGGACCGTGGCTTAACGACACGGCACGTTCAATCGCATTTTCAAGCTCTCGAACGTTGCCTGGCCATCGATATTGGGTCAAGAGCGCCATGGATTCCGGCAGGACTCCCCGCACCGCATGGTCTGTACCTGCCGCGCATTTTTGCAAGAAGTGATGCACCAACATTGGAATATCTTCCCGCCTCTCGACCAATGACGGCAACGTGATGGGAACGACTTTCAGCCGATAGAAGAGGTCGTCTCGAAACTTTCCTTCTTTCACCAGCTGCTCTAGATCTCGATTGGTCGCAGCAATAATCCGGACATCGACTTTGGTGGATGTTGTGCTCCCGACTCGGCGAACTTCCTGATCCTGCATCACCCGCAACAATTTCACTTGTAACGCCTGCCCGAGCTCACCGATCTCGTCGAGAAACAGCGTCCCTCCGTTGGCCGATTCAAAGAGCCCGACCTTGGTCCCTGCTGCGCCGGTAAAGGCCCCTTTCTCATACCCAAACATTTCCGATTCCAGCAGGGTGTCTGGCAGTGCACCGCAATTGACCGGAATGAAGGGCTTGTCACGGCGGGGGCCGTTCGTATGAATGGCCCGAGCGATGAGTTCTTTGCCGGTCCCACTTTCCCCCTGGAGCAGAACCGTGCTTTTGCTTTCCGCTACGCGCGCAACCAACTTGTACACCTCCAACATCGCCGTGCTGCTTCCGACCAACGGAGACCACTCGTCCTTGCTCTTTAGCTCTTCTCGGAACCGCGCATTCTCTTGGAGCAATCGGCAGTGGTCCAGCCCCCGTTTGACCACCAGTTTGATGTCCTCTTTCTTGAATGGTTTTGCCAAGTAGTCGTAGGCGCCCTGCTTAATCGCTT
>CAZPNQ010000086.1:0-16572 GCA_964587955.1 uncultured Nitrospira sp. | reverse complement strand
ACGGGGTATTATAAGCTCGCCAATTATCTTTCGGACGCACACCAGTTAGGAACGACTCCCTTGCTGAACTATATTGCGTTTGAACGGGGATGGACCAGGGGTGCCGATGCCGCGCTCAAGGTCTGGTTCATGGAGAATCTGACGGGTCGCGCCAACATCGCCTGGGGACAGTGTAAGGGCTATGGCTTGCAGTCCGGGCATAATCTGGTGCATTTTGAAGAAATCGCTGATATCAATTCGCGAAGTGGAGTCCATTGTGATCACCAGCAGACGCTGACGGCGTCGGGGATCCTGAGCTACCGGTTGTTCGATCGAACCACTTTCACCGGTCAAGTGTTGTTTGCGTCAGGACTGCGGACGGCAGAAGAAGGTGCAAAGACCAACTCGAGCCATAGCCCGACTTACTCGATCTATAACTTTTCGATTAGCCATGTCATTCCATTGCCCTGGCATGGCCAGAAATTCTTGATCGGGTTTGATATCGTGAATGCGTTGGATCAAAAGTATTTCATCAACCAGGGGGAAGGCAGCATCGGCCTGGGGGTGTCTCATGCCGGTATGCCGCGGTCCTTCTTCTTTCGTGGACAATGGTTCTTCTGAGGTCGAGCAGGTTGAGGCTAAGGCCAAGGTTGAGACACAATATGTTTTTTACTCAGCCTAAGCCTAAGCCTACCGACGTTTATTGGGAGAGAGCGGTGATATTGAAACTATTGCAGGCCATTCAAGTATGCGCGTTCGTCATCTGCGTTGTCCCCGCTGCCGCATTCGCGGTAGCGGGTGATGATGCGACGCATGAGCGCGATCATGAGGAAGATGTCCTCGAGTTGCCGGAGGTTCATGTTCATGGGCTGCCTCTCAATAAAGATCAGCAAGTGGGTCCCGTGGCCAAGTCCACGCCTTGGCCCGGCATTCCCGCGTCGCTCAATGGTCACGAACTGGATGATTGGATGAAAGTCCGCCTGTTAGTGTCCAGGCAAGCCAAGGTGACGGTGGTGGTGCTGGAACCTTGCAAACACCGCGAGCTGACGACCGCCGGAGTCAACGCACTCGGCAAATGGACCTTCGATCCTCAAATGAAAGGTGACGATCCGGTCGACGGAGAGCTGACGGTTCGAATACATTTTCGTACGCGGTGAAGGTCGTGACGATAGATGTCATGTGTATCCCCATCGATGAGCACCGTCTACTAAAAGCTAATAAAAGCCAGACTGCAGAGGCTTGTTTTTTAGCCACCTGAGTCCACTCACCGCGGCTTCTATAGCGGGCCTAGCCATAGCAGATCAGTAAAAAGATTCGAGTCCTCAATTTCAAACGGCGCAGGAAAATGTGTAGCATGCACGAAAATTCGATCGTCACCGCGAACCACTTTGACGATCAGTGGATCACCGTCCGTTGAACACAGCCAGTAAGTCCCCGACTTCCTGGGGGACATAGTGGTCCAGGTGTGGCCATCCAACTCTAGTTTCTCTTCCTTGGGCATCGGAACTCCGATAGTTTCTCGTGCGGGTTCACGATCGGAATCGGCCGCACGTCACAATTTCTCCCGCCAGCAGCGTGAACTGAATTGTAAGGTATTTCCGCCTAGGTCGCAATTCCCGCAGCTACAGCACAAATTCCTCAAAATCGTGATGCGACGAAGGCTCTTTACTTCCCGCAGTCGTCGTTAGTCTATTGAGATAGTGCAAGAGATCGGTTGGCGCTTGACGGGTAACGGGTAACGCTTTATCGTCGCACGCATGGGTGTGGACGAAACTCTCTTTCTGGCGATCAACAGCCTGGCGGGTCAGTCGGCGACTGCCGATCACTTCTTCCTCCAAATCGGAAATCGTAGCATGCTCTACCTGCCAGGAGCCTGCGCCATCGTCTATTGGATTTGGTGTAACTGGCGCGAGGCCTTGTTGGGAGGCCCGGTTCTGGGAGCGGCGGTCGGACTGGCCGACTTTTTCGGGGGACAGCTCAAATGGGTCTTTGAACGGGTCAGACCTTGCCGGGCACTTACCGACGCAGTCAAAATCGAGCCGAACGGCTGTGGAGCCTTGTTCAGTTTTCCATCTAATCACGCGGCTAATACAGCGGCAATCGCGTCGTTCTTACAGGTCCTTTACCCCAACTCAGGTTGGATCAGCTGGCCGATCGTGGTGCTGATCGGGTTTGCCCGAGTGTATGTGGGCGCACATTATGTGACCGATGTGCTGGGAGGGTGGGTGCTTGGAAGTTTGGTTGGCGGGGGAGCCGCCTTGGCGCTTCTTCAATGGTCGCGATTCAGAAAAAAGTTGGAGTCGGTCGCGAAGACAGTCAAGGAAGCGGAAGCGCAGTCCTAACGCTCACGAATCCCCTGGTTGGTTTTCCATCGTGGCTAAGAGCTCGGTTTGTAAACGCTCTACGTCATATCCTCGTCCGATCAGCACCAGCGCCGGTTCGGGTTCATCTAATAATGTGAGAGGCGTGATGGTGGCATGCCTCGGCAACGCATATTGGAATTCCTGCAGCTCCGGTTCCTGCGCAAATCGGAAATAACCTTTTGCCCGCTCGAGTTCTTGGGGGAGCGTCTTGATCCAAGCCAGAAATCGTCTGCGATTCAACGGACCGGGTAAGGGAACCGTCGTGGCGATCGGATGATAGGCCGCACGTTGAGAGGGGCCGGGTCGCGACTTGCTGAGCAACACATTCGTCGGGGCCGTCCGTTTCACAAATTGATACGGGGCTAAGAGGTCGGCGGGATCGATCCGCGCATGCGCTGTTTCCCACAGGCGGGCATAAGGGTTTTGTTCGAGAATACCGGCGCGGAACCGTTCCCAATGGCCTGGGACATAGAGGTCCCGTTTGTTCAGGATGAGTTCATCGGCACAGCGGACCGCTTGTGTCGTCACGTAAGCACTGGAATGGCTTTCCTCCGTCGAGACAGGATGGAGGAGGGCAATGACTCGTTCGAGAGAAGCCAGCCGCGCCGTGTAAGCATCGGTTACGGCATCGATCACTTCTGCCGGATCGGCTAGACCTGAACATTCCAGAATCAGCACATCCGATCCGTAATCCCGCACCAGTTGGGCAATGCCCCAAGAGAGATCTTCCTTCGTGTCGCAACAGACACAGCCGCCCGCCAGGTTCATGACCTGCTCAGCAAGCGCCCCGGCGCGAGGGCCATCGATGCTGACAGATCCTGCTTCATTCATCAGTACGCCGGCTCGTCGGTTCTGGGCTTTCCAATACTCCAGCAGCCGCATCAACAGCGTCGTCTTACCGGCGCCAAGAGAACCGCAGAGGATGTAGAAGGGAACGGGTGCCATCGTCATATTCAGTCCTCAATCGAGCTATTGTACGTGGATCGGTCAAGAACGTGAAGGACAAGATAAGAACGGACTGAAAATCATTGTTTTATATTTCCTTTCTGCGGCTAAACGCGCGTGAAATGAAGCCTGGATGCAAATGCACTAGGACGACTATAGACCCGTGTCGGAATATTCCTGCATCAAAGTTAGGCTATTTCATACGATTATGGTAAAAGAGAGAGGGATGTCGATAGGACTTGATCGATGATGTTGTGCTTCCGCCATTATTGGCAGGGCATCGTGAAGTCGAAGCTATCTGCAGCGGATCCCACGCGCTCGTGGATCATGATGGGAGCGCGGGGTGCATTGAGCCTAAAGATTTGGGAGGACACATGATCGCATGGTGGCTACTTGGTGGGCTAGTGACTGTGGCGATCGGAGTCGTCGTGTACAGGGAGCGGAAGGTACGCCATCGCCCACAGTCAGCGTCTCATTGCGTGATGACAAAAACGACGGATGGGACATTGCTCCAATTTCTGGTCAGACCCACACGCCGAACCGGAAGAGAGTAAGAATTTTTTGCTGAGGATTTCTTCCATACACTGCCGTCCGTGTGAGAGGGTGGGTTCCGGGAGAATGCCGGACCCTATCATGCTGATCTCCTTGAATCTCCATTCAATTCTCTTGACCGTTCCACCTGCTCCATAAAATTTCTGCATCAGTTCGCGAGGAGAACTTTCTCCGCCTGTCTCAACGAACCCTATGATCACGGGACAGTCCTACCGCCACGGTGTTCCGTCTGACGAATAATATCCCCTCGCCCCGATTTTGTTGGCACCAGTTCAGACTGACCGGAAACAGATCGCGTGGGCAATTCGCCAAGTCGTCTTGAGTGCTGATCGCTACACGCTGGAAAATGTTGAACTATGAACAGCCATATTTTCTTTTTATCGATCAATCACTTACAGATGATCAAAGTAAAAATGAATCGATCAAACTGATCGAGTCGACTGTTCCCCTTAGTCTCCCAATCAGAAATCAATACTCAATCGCGTAAAGTCAAATTGAGTGGAAAAAGCGCAAGATGCAGTTATTTTTGGATGATAGTGACTTCCGCCAATGTTGTTTTCCGTTCGTCGTTGTCGCTTTCTTCGCGGAACGATTTGCAACATCTCGAACAATACCCAGACTAGCTGAAACATCATCGAGAAGGTGGCAGTCAAACCTGAGCATCGCGTCAACTGAGCAAGCTAAAAAATATGGAGTCCTTTCTAGAAGGAAGAGGATTGACAATTCTTCCTGCCTAGGATACTGCTCCGGTCAGACAAAAAAATAATCCAGACAGGACAGGCGATCGATTCCTACCCATATCATTCGGGAAGAAGAAGCTGGAAAAGAGTAGAACGCACCGGTCTGTGAAGAAGGAGAGCTGTCGATGAAAACGTTGGTCTTAGCCAATCAGAAGGGCGGCGTTGGGAAAACAGCGATTGCCTGCCAACTTGGATACTTTCTTGTCGAACAACTCAAGAAACGGGTCTTGATCGTTGACTTGGATCATCAAGGAAATACCTCGAAAAACATCATCATGTCGAAATTAGCCACTATTTCGACGACTACCGCCAATCAATTATTGACCGAACATGTGACCACTATTGAAGAGGGCAACTTTGTCATGATCCCCTCGCATGGTGATCTCTTACGACTCGAGAGACGGGAGGCAGATCACAATCAGTTTGCGACGAATCTCAAACTGTTTCTCAATGAAATGGATGAGCGGTTCGATGTAGCCATTATCGATACGAATCCTAACCCCGATATTCGTGTGCTCGCCTCACTGGTCGTAGGTGATTTTGTGCTGTCTCCCATTCAATTGAATCAAGAGGCCGTCGATGGTATCGCCGCGCTGCGGGCGCAAGTCTTAAAGATACAAAGTACACTGAATAAAGATCTTCGATTTATCGGTCTCCTCCCGAATCTTGTGGAGCCGACCCCCTTTCAGCGAGCTAACTTTGAACAGCTCTGTACGGCGTTTGCTTCGCTGTTCATTCGAATGGATGATGGGCGCATGGCAGCCATTCCATCGCGTACGGCCGTGGCTGAAGCTCAAGCGATGGGGGCGCCGATCTGGACCTTGCAAAAAACGAGTTCACGCGATGCGTGGATGCATCTCAAACCGATCTTTCAGAAAGTTGCTCATACGATGGGGGTTACAGAATGAAAAAGCCAATGACCGCGACACTCGATCTCACCGCTCTTGATCGCACCGCTCCTGCGCCCGTTCCCGATCCAATCGCCAAAGAGCGGACCGTGACGGCTGAGGTCTTAGGGCGCCCGCTCCAAATTCATATTAAAGACATTGATGAAGATCCGGCTCAGCCACGCAAAGAGTTCGGTGCGGAGAGTATGGAGGAGTTGGAACAGAGTATCAGACTGCACGGCGTCAAAACGCCCGTGTCGATCCGACCGCATCCCACGGAACAGAAGCGATGGATCCTGAATTTCGGCGCGCGCCGGCTCAGGGCCTCCAAGGCCGTCGGAAAAACCACGATTCCCGCGTTCGTCGATCGGTCGCATACCGATTACCAGCAGGTCATCGAGAATTTACAGCGGGAAGATTTGAAACCGCGTGAGCTGGCGATCTTTATCAAGAAGAAGATGGATGACGGGGAGAAACAGGCTCAAATTGCCGAACTTCTTGGTGTGAACCGGTCCATGGTCACGAATCATTTAGCGCTCATCGATCCCCCGGCCTGTATCGATGAGATTTATACGTCAGGAAAATGTATTTCAGCGAAGACCCTCTACGACTTGCGGAACCTGCACAAGGAGTTTTCCAAGGACGTCGAGCGATGGTGTTCTGCCGCTCAGGAAATTACACGCGCGACAGTGTCGGCATTATCCACCAAGCTCAGGGGACCGCGAAAACAACAGGTCTCCTCGCCGAAACACGAGCAGGTGACTGAGGAACGGACACTCAGTTCATCGACAACGATTCCGTCGTTGATCGTCATCTTTCAAGATCGATCAGGAACGGTGGATTGGCATCATGCCCCTCAACAACCAAACCACGTGATCGTCAACTTTGCGGATGGGAAACAAGAAGAAGTCCCTGCACGGCAATGTCAAATTGACCAAATTATTTTTCAGTAGTTCCCCCGCCACTATCTTTGCCTCCTCTCTCCTGTTTTCTAAAATGGTGAGAGGGGGCAACCACTCATAACATCGCAGTCGATTCGCCAGTCATTGAAAGATTCACACATCCTCATCTCATTCAAATCCTAACGCATCACACTCAGCAATCTGCTCCCTCGTAATGTAGGCCGACCGTCATCGCCGGTGATTGCCAATTTGCCTTAGCCTCGTTTTCTATAAAGAGTTCTCTTTCATATTGATGGACTAGTCACGAAGATAATTGAAGGCCTGATGAATGATGAGTATCAAGAATCTAGGGAGACGAGTTTGGAAGCTTCGTTCTAGTACTCGAAAAATAGAGACTACCTGGAAACTCCGTCATGGTTTCAGATTGAGCAGGATTTGAAGTTGAAATGTCATCGACCTCGCAATAGACAGGCTTCTCCGTGATAGACACACCCCTGCTCATGCGTCCAGAACCACATCGTTTCATCCAACATGAACCGCCGAATCTTGGTCGGTGACTAAAAACGTGATTCAGGGGGGAATGTGACCTTTGTTGGACATGTCCAACAAAACACTCCATCCTTGTCAATTGTCACGACTATTAGCATAGCGGGCACCAGTGTCTTGGCCATGCACAAATGCTCTGCAACGAGATTTTGACCCGAGTAACAGCCATTCTTCCATGATCAAGCTGCGAGAAGGCTATGTCATCGATGAGTATGTGAACAGAGATCGATTCATTGCAGCTCGAAATGCTGCGTGTTGGACATGTCCAACAAATACCTTTGAGCCGTACTGCTCGCGGTGAGTTTGTTGAAATCTTGTCTGGCGATGTAGTTCTCTATCTTCTCTATAGTGCCTTGTTCGGCACGAAGTGAGTATGCAGTGATCGCTAACCACCTCAATCGCCGCGCCAGTTCCATCCCACTGCTAGATTAGTAAAGCCCTGTTGTTAAGAGCAGCTTTGTTGGACATGTCCAACAAGTCACGTGGTAATCCCCTGCGTGACGCCGTGCGTTCCGGGCACATTGTTGGGCAAACAGTTTGAATAATCGACTTTCAGTCCTCACAAGTTGAAAGCATTTCCCATAAGTCCAACCACGCCTGCTGCAGATGCTGCACGAACAAGGGCGAATCGAGCCAATACATGAAGTTGTTTGTTTCAAACTCATTAGGAGTGAGCCTAGCCTAATCATTGGTAGGGCGTTGAACCCTCGATCTGCTATTCCCCTACATCATCAACTACCGCAACTTGCATGATGTCTCAGTAATTTCTATCAATGAGACATTGGATGGGTAGTATGCGATTAACCACGTCATGTTCCGTCCTTATATGAAATTAGTCGGGGACCGACAGTGGCCTAAAATATCAATGTGCCATGGTCAGGAGTGATTCTCAAAAGAGATCCATTCCACTCTGTCATCCTAATAGGTGGCTGAGTGATTCATTGTTGAGTCAACACTTCTGAAGACGACCTGGCTCTCTCCAAATCGAGATCACGACTGCGACAAGGCCCTGGTATGGATCGATGAGGTGGCGAGATAGCACTGAAGCAGGAGCGCCGATCGACGATGAACCACGAATCGGTAAGTGGCCTTGTGGTCAGTATCATCAAGGGCGAAACTTCAGTGGTAGAGATGTCTCCCCAGCACGGCCTTATGGTAGCGGAGGTATGGATTGGCTGGAAAAGTTTCTGGTTGATGCCGAGAATGTATTCCGGACTCGGCACAAGGACGAAGATGCCACGATGGATAAGCAGAAGATCAAGAAGCTAAACAGAAGATGAGGGATTTGGTCATCGACAGCGACATCTTATAGGAGACGTTGAACCCATACCATTCATTTTGACCGGAAGACATCTGACGCGTGAGAGCTGTCTCAGAACGACAACGCTGTCGCGTACGTGCTGCAGATAGTTCGGGCTGGCTTAGATCGAATCACCGGCTTCATGCGACCCCCCCTCAGAGTCCCCAGCAGCTAGTGCGATTGCGATATGGATCTTTGGCTATCGCGGCTGGGCATGGGTGCGATTTCAAGACCGGATTATAGTCAATCGGAAAGGCGGTCTATCGGGTGCTGAAGCAGGTACGGCAGTTCGTGCATCAGCGGATGGCGATACCACGGCCTCACATGCAGAGTTGTGAGAGTCTGGCGAGTCGGCTCAATAGACGATGGGCCATGGATGTGACCCATATTCCCTGCGGCCAAGTCTGGTGGAATCATGTGGCTGCCGCTATCTATTGTCACGATCCGGAGGTCATCGGGTATGGGTTCGCGTTTCGAACTCGAGCCAATGAAACCGAACGAGCGATTGAAGCCGCGTGCCTCCAGCGGTTCGGGACGCTCCGACCTGTGGGATACACGGTACTGCGTAGTGACAACGGGCCAATCTTCCAAAGCCGTCGATTTCGACAAGCTTGTTTGGACCATTGGCTGCAACAGTTCATCACGCCACCCACGCCGAAGCAGAATGGGATCGTTGAACGGTCCTTTGGAGTTCAAGGAAGAGTGTGTCTGGCAATACACATCACAGACATTCGAAGCGGCGCGCCGAATTATTTTGGATTGAGTGCAGTGGTACAACCAGGAGCGGCCACACCAGGTGCTCCGTAGGCAAAGCTCGGTTCAATACCGACCTCAACAATCAACTTAGGTGGTTTGATTTCAGAGGAGCACTTCAGTCTGTAAAATCAGATGATCGTTGCACGCTGACTGGCTGTGTCGGCCAGATGCGAAGTTGTGTAGTCGTTGTATCAGCTCAAATTCAATTGCTATGCCTCGATTTGATTTATGTGTGCCATCTCGAGTCCGTACTGCCCATCTGATGCTAGGGAATAGCTTTTTGAGCACTATCTGATACGTGGCCTTCAGATGTCTGACCAAATTTGATAATCGCCTATATATGGCCGGCGCGGGGTACAGAAGACGGACTCGTCGGAATCGATCGTCTGCCTTAGCTGGTCTACAGCAATGTCTGCAGCTTACCCAGCGTTTCCATAACCACGTTTGACGATGCTGTCCCCTTCTTCATGGCTCGGCGAGTCTTCCAATCCAAGCTCTTGACCTGATCTGCCAGTACCACGCTCATTGTGTCGGGATCGTCACTGATGACGACTTCAAACGGATAGCCCTTTTTGTGACTGGTCATGGGACAGCACAGCATCAATCCGCTGGCACGATTGTAACTGGCCGGTGAAAGGACGAGTGCAGGCCGATGTCCAGCCTGCTCGTGTCCGGATTGTGGGTTGAATTGCAGCCACACGATATCCCCTCGGTCTGGAATGTAGCCAAGCTTTTTCATCACAAGATTTCGAGTCCGACCGGGGGGCTGGTATCAGTCTCGCCATGCATATTCATCGGGGTGATCTCTTTAACGAGGTCTTCGAGGCGATACACACGTCGGACGTGTGGCTTCAACACGACATTGCCGTCCTCCACCTCTATTTCCAAGTCATCCTGCTCTTTAAGACCGACTTGCAGGGCGACACTTTTGGGGACCCGAATCGCCAGACTGTTTCCCCACTTCTGCGCTGTCGTTTTCATGCCTCGCCTCCTCTGTAGATACGCCGTAGATACTATTCTGGCCGTCTAAGTACGTCAAGAGGCTGAGGCAAATACTGGAGGATTGGCTACGGGGCGAGTCCGATCTACTTTAACTGAAGCTTTGCAGAAATAGAGTCTGGACTGCGAACACTCTTCGAACCATGGTCGGTCAGCGTTGATAGCAACTTCTCGTCGGGTCATCCGGCGGAGAGTCGGCGGCGCAGTGGGGGCCCATGGGCCGCGGGGCTCTGACGTAGCCTTCGACGGTGTGATTCTTTTTGAGGATCTCAAAGTGGGACTCATGACAAGACCCTGAACATCCGGGCGTCGTCGGCAGCGGATTGTTCAAGGACATAGCCTTCCCTCCGATCGGGATAAAGCGAGGATAGGTCATGGTTGTGGTGCCGAACGTCAGTTGTCCGTGATGTGACGATTGTTCCACCCTCGTCGTAAATGTGGGGCGAACATGCTCCGGTCTCAATACCGTGGCCCAAGTAGGATCGTCAGGGGCATACAAGAAGGCGTTGTTTCCGCGGTGGCATTCGGTGCAGGGGACGGTCTAGAACAAATCCTTGGACCATGAAAGTGGGTCTTGAACCGTATGGCACAGGAGCTTCTTTGGGTTGACAAAATAAACATCAGTCAAAAAGATCGGCATGTGTTCCTGTACGTTCGAGAATGAGGAACGTGGCCTCAATTCGGTAAACGAGAAGCCAGTCTGGCTCGATATGACATTCACGATGGTGGTGCCACTCACCGGTGAGCCTATGATCCCTGGTTTTGGTGGGCAATGGTTTTTCGGCCTGAAGATGATCAACGATGGCTTCGAGTCTGTCGATATCGTAGCCGCGCTTTTTGGCAAGCTTGAGGTCTTTGAGAAAACGGCTGGTAGTTTTGATGAGAAGCAAGAACTAGGTACCCGTGCGGTTTCTGAGTGTGCGAAAGTTCTTGAACGAAGGCAGCTTATCGGGATGTTTCGCTTCCTCAAAAGCATCCAGTGTATGAGCGTTTGGGATCATGAGAGGAAAGGGGATGCCCTGATGTAGTTCAACCTGGGCATAGAACAGGCGTATGGCTTCGGCTTCGGTAAGGCCGAGGCGGTCGAAGACTTTAATAGCCCTCTTTTTTAGGTCGGTGTCGATACGAGTGTTGATACGGTCAGACATAGATATATGTGCAGTTTTTCTCATGTTCCGATTGTACGCCGTTTGTCGTGCAAAGAGAAGATGTTTATGTTGCCACGCATGTCTACAATATTATCCGGTCGTCACGGGGGGGCCGTCGCCGTTCGACATGCTAAATAACTTCACCTGCCTAACGCAGCTGAACGTAGAGTCAGTGTTGATAGCAACTCCTCGTCGGATCATCCGGAGGGGAGTCGGCGGCGCAGTGGGGGCCCATAGGCCGTGGCGCTCTGACGTAGCCTTCGACGGTGTGATTCTTTTTGAGGATCTCGAAGTGAGATTCGTGACAAGACCCTGAACATCCGGGCGTCGTCGGCAGCGGATTGTTCAAGGGCATAGCCTTCCCTCCGATCGGGATAAAGCGAGGATAGGTCATGGTTGTGGTGCCGAACGTCAGTTGTCCGTGATGTGACGATTGTTCCACCCTCGTCGTAAATGTGGGGCGAACATGCTCCGGTCTCAATACCGTGGCCCAAGTAGGATCGTCAGGGGCATACAAGAAGGCATTGTTTCCGCGGTGGCATTCGGTGCAGGGGACGGTGCCCGAAGCAAATCCTTGGACTGGATCGCGGAGTGAGGTGACGCGCACTTCAGCTGTCTCAGAATTCCAGCCAGTGCTTGATGAACGCGGATCATTTCCCCAAAAACACGCGTATCCCGTCGTCGCGCTTTGACAGATGATCTGGAAAGATCCATCACTTCGTCCGAGAGCGATGCATGCGCCTCTCCCGGTAGGCGAGGCGTACGACCAAACGCTCGCGAAGGTTGCCTCATCGACATCGACCTTTTCCAGGCTATTCGGCGTCAGCAATATGGTTTTGAGGTTGCCATGGCTTTGCCAGTCCGATGAAGACGATTTCCAATCAGGCGGAACCGGGACACCCTTCGCGCGGCACGATTCCATGTAATTGCCTTCGCTCACAACATTTCCGCTCTCTACTTGAGAGGGAACCGAGGATCGAGTTTCCGATCCTTCCTGTGGCGACTTGATCAGCGGGCAGCCTGCGAGAAGTAAGCAAGCCAAAGTCACGACAAACGATCTAGACAATCTCACTACTGTTTCCAACTCCAAGCACCCATGTCCCATACTCCCGGTATGGCTGTATGCGTTCAGAGCGCCCTGATTATACTCTGCAATGAGGGATGTCAAGGATGCCGGACTTTCTACGAGGGAGGCGCACTGTGCCGATAGCAATCATAAAATATACCTACGTAATATTATCTTAGTTTCATTGTTGGATATTCAAGGTCCCCCTACAGAATCGAATCGTGGATTGAGCTGCGGGACGACTGCGGGCGCCGCGCCGCTAGTGCGTTCAGAGCCTCATCTCCATCTGCCAGCACGGGTTCCGCGTCGGTCAGTTGTGTAATCTCACGGCAGGCTTCATCCAGTACTAACCGGATGTGTCCAGCAGCGGCTGCTCGCCGCTCTTCGTTCGCAGTGCTACTGAGGACATTCTTGAACAGCTGGATGAGGCTCCGGGCGACGGCTGGCTCTTTTGCACCAAACCGGCGGATTTGGCCAGTGCCAAGCTGCAGGTAGTCAGCAAAGCCTGGGAACGGAATCGCCACGCGCACCGTGCCATGTTCGTCACGGTACAGGCGATCGCCCAATCGCCGGCGAGCCAGGACGCAGAGGACCTCCGACAAGTGGTGCACCGCCTGAGTTGCGGTATAAGGATCGTTGATCGCTGAAGATAATGCTTTGTTGCCGATATCGACTAAGCGGCGGATCCCAAAGGGAACATCTTGCAACATGGTTCGCTCGAAGCCGACCTGAACTGAGTTTCGGATTGCTTCCTGTAGTTCAGGCTCGGATGTCAGGCGATCGGCTGACCGGTGCCAGACCCAAGCGATCGGGGTCCCGGCGACCACGTGGTGTCCCACCGACTTGACGAACAGGATAACCAGGTCGTTCCGTGCCACATTTTGGACGAGTGCTTCAGGGTCGATCTCTTGTATGTACCCGGAGCGATCGGATGGTAGGGTCACGGCCCATGCGGGTGGGTCTGGGCAGCGCTCCTCGGAATCCGGATTACCGGTCTGATCTGGATAAAGATCTTCGATGACTTGCAAAGTCTCACCCACGATCATGCTCATAACTCTGTCGATCTGAATCGAGGAGGAAAGATGGTGAATGAAATAGATGAGCACCCCCAAGCTGGCCAGCGCAAGCCCAAGCGATCCGGAAACGGCTAGCCGGGGCATGAATGCCGCCACGTCGGGATTCTGGACACCGACGGTGTGCAACCCTGCCGTGCTGTACGCAAAAGCCCCCACGAAAACGCTCAGAACAAACTGCGTCCCGCGGTCACGCATGAAGTTGCGCAGGAGCCGTGGTGAATACTGGTTCGAGGCGATTTGCAAGGCAATGATCGTCAGCGCAAATACCAGCCCAGTCACTGTGATCATCGTGGACGACACCACGATCAGCATTTGGCGAGCGTCCTCAGGCGTCCCTTGGAAGACCAGCCATCGTATGGGTGAATCGTCGGCTATTGATACGTGCGACAACACCGCTCCCGCCACCAGGAAAAACACGACGGATAGGGTTGGCATAACCCAGAGTGCACTGCGAAGGTGATCCCACAAAACCCGACGCCGAATAAGAATGCTCATAGCGCGGCCTCCGGTGTGAGTATGTTTCTATAGAATGAAGATCTATTTATTCGAGGATGGTGGAGAAGGCGTACTGGATTGACCATAACGCCAAAAACTCCAAGAGGTCACGTGAGGAGATGGAGAATATAACAGTCGGAACCCAGTATATCGGGGTTGATCGCTGCTAAGCAAAACCCACCGTTGGTGTCGAGAAGATCATCGTCCTGCTTGATTGACTGGCCATGAAGGAGGATAATTCACAAGAGGTAGGATGGTTCATGCCTGTATCGCGAGTGAAAACCAAGGTTTTTGCCGCCGGTATCGCCGCGTTGATGGTCGGATTACTGATCCTCCATCTTCCCACCGAAGTCGCGAAGACTTTTCTGTCGCTGTTTCCTCAACAAATATCGACGCCATTCGAGATGGAAAGCCTCATGTCGACGGCACGGGAGAATGTCACTGCCCTTTCACCTCAGGCCATCGATGAACCCTCGTGGAAGCCGTTAGTGACTCGCGTCTTCGGCATGGCGTTGATCGGACTGCCCATTTGGTATCTTTTACAACGCCGTGAACGTGAAGAAGAGCTCCAGCGGCGTGATGAAGGCTGGGCAGCGCGCTTACATGCGCGCAGCGAAGAGCTGATGGCCGTCAACAACGCGCTTGTCAGCGAGGTATCGAAACGAATCGATACCGAACAATCTCTCGAAGCCAACCGTCGGGACCTTCGCGTGCTTGCCTCACAGCTTCTCCGCCTGCAGGAAGAAGAGCGGCGGCGGATCTCGCGCGATCTGCATGACGATATCAATCAACGGCTGGCACTTTTGTCGATCGACATCGAAATGTTGGAACAACAGCTCCCGAACGCTCCAGTCGGCACTGTCAGAACGGTGCGCACGATTCAGGATCGGATCGTCGAACTTTCGGAGAACGTTCGCCGTCTGGCCTACCAGTTTCATCCATCCATCCTTGACGATCTGGGGTTATCCATTGCCCTCCGACGCCTTGTCGATGACTTTCAGACACGCACCGGTATCGATGCCAGGTTCATCGGGAAAGACATCCCCCATCATTTGGCACAAGACGTTGTCACCTGTTTATACCGCGTCGCCCAGGAAGGATTAGCGAATGTTTCCCGTCATGCCAGGGCCAAGAATGTTCACGTTGAACTTCGGCGAATGCGAGACGGTCTCCAGCTTATGTTGACCGATGATGGCGTGGGATTCGACGTGAGTCGTGACGGCGGTCGGGGAGGAAGCCTCGGCTTATTGAGCATGAGAGAACGTGTGTCCTTAGTTGCCGGTACCTTCAACATACAATCCACGCCGGGCGAGGGGACACGTATCTGCGCCTGGGTACCGTTCAAACAGGAACGCAGATGAGCAAGCCTCGCATACTCTTGGCGGATGACCATACGTTGGTACGAGAAGGATTCAAAAAGCTTCTGGAAGAACATGGTCAGGTCGTGGGATCTGTGGAAGACGGCCGGTCATTGTTGGATGAGGCGAAACGATTGCGACCGGACATCGTGGTCTTGGACATATCGATGCCGAAACTGAACGGGCTTGATGCGGCGCGCCGTTTGCGAAAGATCGTTCCCCAAGCACGATTGATTTTTGTGACTGTTCATGCCGATTCGGACTACGTCAATCAAGCGTTCAAGGCCGGCGCATCAGGATATTTGCTGAAACGGTCGGCCGCGTCCGAACTGTCACAGGCCATCGAGGCGGTGAAGAACGGCAATTATTACGTCACGTCTTTTATCGCAAAGGATCTTGTTCATTCTGCGATCTCTGAAACTGAATCGAATGCTGGTGGTGGTCAGGATCGCTTGCCGGTGCGCCAGCGGGAAATCTTACAACTGGTGGCCGAAGGATTGACCCTCAAAGAAATCGCTTCAACCCTCGGCCTCTCCCCCAAGACGGTCGAGTATCATAAGTCGAAATTGATGGAACAGCTGGGCCTCCATACCACGGCTGAGCTGACCAAGTACGCGCTCGCCCACGGCCTCACACCTTCATCCGAATAGCCGGAAACCTTCATTTTCGATTCTCTGCCGAATTCCCTCCCGTGGAATTTCCTCTAGCTACCTTAGGCAAGTACCTCATGGCATGGGATGCGCCGCCCTGGTAAAGATCTATTCAGGTCATTCGGTTCTAAAGAAAGGGGGTTTGATGTGTGGCCTGAACAAGGAGGTTTCTATCAGATGCGTATTGAGGAAAAGGAGGAATAGTTATGGCGGCATCAAGCGATAAAGGATATGACATCTCGCAGTGGTATGACTCGAAGCCGGCCAAACTCGGCTGGTTAGGGATGGTGGGAATCGGAGTGTTTTGGGTGCTGTACCAGCGGGCGTTCGGGTACTCGCACGGATTAGACTCCATGACTCCGGAATTTGACTCGGTGTGGATGGGCTTGTGGCGATTTAACATCGTCGCCAACGCGCTGTTCTTCGCGGTCACGATTGGATGGATCTGGACCACTCGAGATCGCAATCTGGCCGCCCTCGAACCTAAACTCGAACTCAAACGGTACTTTTACTGGATGAGCTGGCTGGTGTGCTACATCTGGGGCGTGTATTACGCAGGGAGCTACACGTTGGAGCAGGATGCCGCGTGGCACCAAGTGATCATCCGGGACACGAGTTTTACCGCGAGCCACATCGTGGCGTTCTACGGGACGTTCCCGTTGTACATCACGTGCGGGGTCGCGAGCTATCTGTACGCGCAGACGCGGCTGCCGCTCTATAACCAGGCCACCTCATTTGCACTGGTGGCGGCGGTAGTGGGCCCGATGTTCATTCTGCCGAACGTGGGACTCAATGAGTGGGGCCATGCGT
>CAZPNQ010000085.1:0-17016 GCA_964587955.1 uncultured Nitrospira sp. | reverse complement strand
GAGCGAACCCCCTCGCCCGGTTGACCAGTTCAGCTGCTTCACCCTTGGCCCTCGGAATAATGTCGTTGCGGTACCCTTGCGCCTGATTGATGAGCTTTTCTCGGTCTTCTTTCGCGTTCGTCACGTCTTTGAACGCGGCCGCCACGGCTTCCGGAGGATCGACGTCTTGGAGTTGCACGGCGGCGATCTGCACCCCGGCTTGATATTGATCGAGGATCGTTTGAAGCAACGCCATGGTGTCTTGTTGAATCACCGCTTTCCCGGTGGTCAGGGCTTCGTCGATTTTGCTCTTGCCAACCACTTCCCGCATCGAGGCCTCAGCCGCTTTCCCGATGGTCTCATGGATATCAGCGACGTTGAACAGGAAGTTGCGGGCTTCTTTGATCTTGTACTGAACGATGAATTCGATCGCCAAGATGTTCATATCGCCGGTGAGCATCAAAGCTTCCTGAGGCACCATCTGCTGACGCCCTTGCTGATTGGTACGGAAACCGACTTCAACGCGATAGAGTTTGGCGACTTTCGGTTGGAGGACGGTTTCAACGAGAGGAATCTTAAAGTGAGGGCCAGGTTCCACCGTACGGACCGGAACGCCGAACCGCTTCACGACACCCTCTTCATCGGGTGCGACGATAAACACACTTTGCCAGACCAGGAAAATCAGCAAGGCGGCAATGACGAGATTCAGGATGCCGCCTGACGGCAGAAGATTTTTCAATCGACCGGGAGGGAAAATGTCTTTGAATTGCGATTGGGCCTGCTTGAAGGCTTCTTCAAGCGGGTCAGGCTTTTTGCCCCACGGATCTTTTGGGTCCCAAACCATTCAGAGCTATCGAAATCCAGTGTACGTGCGAAGACGGAAGCACACCTTAACAGAGTGTCCTCTCAGGAGCAAGATGGTCATGCGCATGCGCAACGAAAGCGTGACTCCTTCAGTATCCTTCTTTGGCGGTTTTGAAGCTGTGGGAGGCTGTGTACCGTTGATGATTTCATGCAGAGAAAGGAGTACTCTTCAAATTCGCTCAGGGCTGACCGCATAGAGCTACAGATAACTCACGATGCAATCAGATTAGTTCTGATACGGCACAGGAGGGACGATGGAGATCATACACAACGGAAGAAAGATCGTCAGTGGAGCACGTCGCATCGGAGCCGGTTGGCTGCTTGAAACGACGATCTGGCCGCCCTCAACTTCAGATGGAACGGACGATCCGCAGCTCATCCAGACGATTGGCGCAGCCAGCGAATCTGAAGAGGAGGCCCATACCAAAGCGATCAAGATCGGACAGCAATTGATAGATGCCAACTGCATATGACATGTTCTTATTCATGATGTCTTGACGCCCTCTCTCCAACCCGTCGAGCAGCCCAGCCGAGCAATACTCCCACCGTGAGCCCCGTCAGGTCGACACTCGCTATCGCCCATTGCGATCGTGGTATCGTCGACAACAGATGAGTGTTCGTCGTCAATCCATTGAGCAGGGGCAAGAATCCCAACAAGCACGCCGACCCGTACAGTTGATCTCTCCAAGCCTTGATGGAACCTCGGCAAAGAAGACTATGGATCACACACAGGCTCCAGACGATAAAGAAACTGCGGATCTCCCAGAGCGATCGTTCAGCCAGTGGCAGAGGCAAGAGCCGGTTAGCCCAGAAGAATGCCGCCACGCTCACCGGTAATCCGGCTACTGTGGCGATGTTGAGGATTTCAACGATACGATACGCCGTCGGGCTTGAACGGCCCGTCTGGGCTTTTCGCCGTTTGGTGGTCCATACAATGAGTCCTGTCGCAATCATCACGGTCGCTGCTAAGCCCATAATGAAGTAGAGCCATCGCATCGGATGGCCCCCGAATTGCGCGAAGTGCAGACCGGAAAGCAGCGGCAGGATGCTCTCGCTTTCGCGGAGAAATGGAAGGTCTACCGGCATATAAATCGACCAAAACATTGCGAGACCTGTGACGACAATCATCAGATGAAACGGAATGATGAGCATGCCGGTCAGGTTGTGAACGTCCAACCAGACGCGAGGATATGGTTGCAGGCGAACCCTTGCCATGTCCTGAAATGTCCACCGACGACCACACACACCAGTGGTGAGGGTGATGAGCATCGCGATCGCAGCGCTACCGATTAGCCAGGCACCGGGCCACCCGGAGAGCAGGCCATAATGAAAGTGATAGAAGAAGTCACCGCCCTGGGTATCGCGGAAGGTCACCATGCGGCCCGTGACTGGATCGACCGTTTGTCCTGAGAAAGTCCGCTTCTCCTGTAACTTGATCATGAGAATGGGTCCGTCGATGGAAGTGTCTTGCTCCTCGTCTCCAAGGAGTGAGGTGAGGTGCGTAGATCCGTCATATTGTCCCGTATCCGATGTGATCTCGTGTAACTCAGGTTGCATCCAAGCCGTGATCTCGGTGTCGAACACCGTCAGCGTTCCCGTAAGAAACACGGCGAACAAGAGCCATCCAAAGAGCAGACCGCACCATGAATGGAGCCAGTTTATCCACCGGGTGAGATCAATCATGATCGGCAAGACAGTCGTAACAAGGAGAGGACTCTTGATCCATCAATTCCATCACTGAAAGCGACAGATTCTGCCTGTACCTTTCTTTGAAACTCAATGGCTCCTCCAATCAGCAGGCTATCTACCAGATGATACATGATGCAGCCCCACAGTCGGACTAGTTCGAAGATTCGCCAGATCGGAATAGCGTCCGCTAAGATCGGCGTGATATTCTTCATCTTCAGCCGTATATAGGACTAAATACCATGGATGACACGATACAACGGCAAGACACGTCGGGTACGGCGTGGAACCTTGATCAGATCGTCACGGAGCTACGCGCTTCACGTGAACTCACACGCAATATCCGACATCAAGGTCGGATCCATAAACTGCCGTCACGAAAGGCCCTCATCGGCATTGTGGATGGCCTGTGCGCCGTGCTGTTTCCCACGCACTATGGCCGCACGGATTTGAACGAGACGAACATCGATTATTTTGTCGGACACACCTTGGATCAAACTTTGCCGCTCTTGCAGGATCAAGTCCGGCGAGGATTGGTCTTTACCGCCAACACCGACACACAAGGCACGCGTTCGCTGACGGAGCGAGCGGGCAACATTACGAGCGCGTTCGCAAGTCAGCTTCCAACCATCCGGGCGTTGCTCGTCACCGATTTACAAGCCGCTTACCGAGGAGATCCCGCGGCCACCAGCCATTCAGAGATTCTACTCTGCTATCCGGGCATGACGGCCATCATCTACCATCGTCTCGCCCATGTCTTGCACCGTCTGGAAGCGCCGTTGATCCCACGGTTGATCTCGGACATCGCACATGCCTCGACGGGGATCGATATTCATCCGGCTGCTCAGATCGGCAGTCACTTCTTTATCGACCATGGGACCGGTGTCGTCATCGGTGAAACCACCGTCATCGGCAAGCGGGTCCGTCTCTACCAAGCCGTGACCCTTGGCGCGAAGCGGTTCACGGAAGGCGAGCAGGGTGTCTTGGTCAAAGGAGAGCCCCGCCATCCGATTGTGGAAGACGACGTGGTGATCTATGCGGGGGCCACGATCTTAGGGCGCGTCACCATCGGACAGGGGTCCATCATTGGCGGAAACGTGTGGTTGACGCACAGCGTGCCGGCACGCAGTCATGTCGTCCAAGCGCAAATGCGGACTTCCGCGACCATTCACACGAACTCGATCAAGGCCCCATCCACCGATGAGCAATCATAGCGCTCGTCCGGTTTGTCTCTGCACGCCGTGATCCGTCGAGATCCGGAGCCTCGGTGCGCGAATGTGTTGCCACCGCCACAACAGTTCAAGAGCATTTGATACAGGGTGGATTCCGGCGGAGACTCGACTCTGCCGCACTACGTAAGAAGTGTGTCGATGGACAGATCCGTTCTCAGTCCATTGGCCGCAAGCCATTCCGGATTGAAGATCCTCGATTGATACTTCGCGCCGGAGTCGCACAAGATCGTCACGATGGTCTGGCCCGGCCCTCGCTCGAGAGCCATCCGAACCGCACCGGCCACGTTGATGCCGGAAGATAGGCCGAGAAACAACCCTTCTTCGCGCAGAAGCTGGTACAGAATGGTGAGCGCGTCCTGGTCGGGAATGCGCCACGCGACATCGACGGCAATACCCTCCAGGTTCTTGGTCACACGGCCTTGACCGATACCTTCAGCAAACGAATCGCCGTCGTTCGTCTCCGTGTTGCCATTGGTAAACCATGACCACATCGCCGCGCCGTAGGGGTCGGCGCACCCGATCGTGATTGTCGGATTACGTTCCTTCAGATACAGGGTCGTTCCGGACAGCGTCCCACCGGTACCCACGGCGGATACAAAAGCGTTGACCTTCCCGGCAGTCTGTTCCCAAATTTCCGGGCCAGTCGTGCGGTAATGGATGAGACGGTTGGCGGTGTTGTCGAACTGGTTGGCCCAAAACCAACCCTTTTCCTCTGCCATTCGCCTGGCGACATGATTGTAATTGCCGGGATTGGAATAGGGCTTTTCCGGAACCGGAAGCACCTCCGCGCCCAAGGCGCGCAGAAGATCGATTTTTTCCCGTGACTGATTTTCAGGGATGACAATGACGGAATGATAACCCCTGGCATGGCCCACGATCGTGAGACCGATGCCGGTGTTCCCTGCCGTCCCTTCTACGATCGTGCCGCCCGGCCTTAGAAGGCCTCTCTCCTCGGCATCCTTGATGATCCCGAGCGCGGCGCGGTCCTTGACCGAGCCCCCGGGATTCATGAATTCAGCCTTGCCGAGGATTTCACAGCCAGTCAGTTCCGACAGGCGGCGTAGACGAATGAGCGGTGTGTTGCCGACGTGGTGATCCACGCCATGATAGGGCGACGTATTCATTGACATGAAAGAGGCAGATTCACCAGCCGGTCATATGGATACTGCTCTTCGTGACAAAACGCAAGGGGAGTCTTCCAAGAAAAGAATGGGAGCCGGCCATTGGCAATGAGACCTCAAACTATGATCGAGTTACCGTAGGAATAGCGAAGTGCAATGCGGCTATGCGCCGGCTACGCACATATCGTCACCCGAAAGTACGTATTCACGTGACTGAACCCCCACATGATGAGCCGAAGCCTGCCGTGCAACCGTAGCAGTGGTTGCGTGTCACAATTTGACGCTGATGAAGTCGAGCGGGGTCGAAGTCTCGGATATGCGACGGCAGTCGATGGTCGACCGGCAGGTCCAACATTTGGTTGAAATCGCAGTCATACAGCTTGCCGTCCCATCCAACCGACAGGGTCGAGCGGCACATGACCCCCGCGGCGGCAGCAGGATTGAATGCGTTGGCCAAGCGCGTCATGTACTGTTCATAGTTGCCGCTTTCGATAAGAAACTCCAAGAATCGGCTGATCGGCATATTCGTAATGGTATAGAGCCGGTTGAATTCGATGCCATGATGAGCGTGTAGTTGTTTCTTGAATTGTGCTTCGATGGCCTCTTGCTTCGGAGGCAAGAATGCGCCGACGGGATTGTAGACGAGGTTGAGGGTGAGCCCGCTTTCTGCTCGTCCATAGCCGAAACGGTTCAACAACCTGAGCGCCTCGATCGATTTCTCAAAGACGCCGTCACCTCGCTGCGCATCGGTTTGGCCGGCACGATACGAGGGAAGGGAGGCGATGATTTCGACACGATGATCGGCCAGGAATTTCGCCAGATCCGCTTGTGAGGGTAGCAGCAGCACGGAAAGGTTGCAGCGATCGATGACATGTCGGCCGAGACCACGGGCCTGTTCGACCAGCCAACGGAAATGAGGGTTCAGCTCCGGCGCGCCGCCGGTGATGTCCACTGTGGGAATGTCGGTTTTGGCCAGCGCAGTGACGCACTGCTCTGCGGTTTCCCGCGACATGATCTCGGTGCGGTCGGGGCCCGCATCCACATGGCAGTGTCGGCAAGTCTGGTTGCATAGTTTGCCGACGTTGATTTGAAGGACCGTGATTCCGGTAGCGCGCAGCGGAGATAAGCCGGTCTGAGCCAGTTGGGCTTCAAAAGCAAGACGAGGACTGGGTTGTGCCAGCACCTTGAGCTGTTCAGAAGGTGAGGCGAGCGGACTGTCTCGTCCCAGCAGGGTCAGCGGCATATCCGCTCTCATGAGAAATGGATAAACCTTTTCATGGCCGATCGTGCTCAGCGCTTCATCAGCAACAGCCTTCGTTTGGTGAACAGGTCACGGCCTCGCCGCTCACGCGGTCGCCTGCCCGATTCAAAATGACGAAGTGTGGCTGATATCCTTCAGCTTTCAGGACTGCGACCGTTTTGGAGCAGATCTCAAACGGCTCTCCTCGGCGATAGAGGTGATGATCGTCGTCGGACGCTTCAATGAAAGGGCCGGCAAGCAACGCATAATGGCCCTGCCAGGTGCAGGGAGCATCAGCCGGCAAAACAGCGGTCCAACGAGGGTCATGATCGTCGACAGGGACGGGCTCGTTGGTCAGAAGAAAGTGGTCGACGAATGGAGGAGAGCTCAGCAACAGGGCATCATCCGGGGAAATCGATTGCGGAGCCCCTCGCTGGTACGACGTGCCTCGTTCATCCACAAGGCGACTGAAGGGACCTCGTAGCGTGGCATAGCCGGCCAATGAGGCAGTCGATGCCGGGGGCAGCTTGTAACCGGTTAGCGTGACGGAGAAGAAATGGATCCCGTCGATGACGCGCCAGGGAGAAAACTTCACGAGATGGATGCCCAGAAATCCGGCTGCCGCCATTCCCGCCATATAGTCCGTGAGCGTCAAGGCGCCTGATAAACAATCTCCCCATTTCTGGGTGTCATGGGCAAGGTACTGCGGCACGGGTTGGTCCGAGACGATGTCCGAAATCGTGAACCGTCCGCCGAGCTTCGCCACCCGGTACATTTCGCGAAACACCTTACGTTTGTCCGGCGCCAGGTTGATCACGCAATTCGAAATGATCAAATCGATCGTACCGTCGCCGACCGGCATCGCATCGGCCAAACCTTTCCTGAATTCCACGTTCGATGCGGGGTAGCCGAGGTTCGCAGCCACGACCGCCGCGTTCTTTCTTGCGATCTCCAACATCGTATCGGTCATGTCGATGCCGATCACACATCCTGTAAGGCCGACCAAACGAGACGCTTCAAAACAATCGATACCGCCGCCCGATCCGATGTCCAAGACCGTCTCACCGGTCTTCACCGTCTTGAGCCCGGCCGGCGTGCCGCAGCCGTATGAGATCTTCAGAACTTCATCGGGAATGAAGGACGTAAGGTGTCCCAGGTCGTAATCGGTGGGGCAACACATCTGCTCGCCGGTATTGGCGGCTTTCGCATAACGCTCGCTGACTTTTTGGGTTATTTCATCGTTGGGCATGGCCGGTCTCGTCAAGATCTTGTGAAGATGGAACTAGCTTTTATGTACCAATCCTTCATGTAGGAGGTCAATCGGGGATATTAAGAAGGGCGATGTAATCGAGGTCGTTCAGCCGTCGGGACGCGCGCTCTTCGAGGAGGGAAGTCACTCCTAGGCTGTAATCGTATAGCGGCAGTTGGCAGTGAGGTAGGAATCTTCACCGACATGACGATTACGTTTGTCGTCAATCATTCGGAGGATGCACGGAAGCTTGGGTCAGAGGCAGGCTGTCGACGAACTGACGTAGGTAGAACACAGCAAGGGGGCCGGGGTTTCCACTCCACTGAAAGAGAATATCGGCAGTTGGTTCATGTTACCGAACGCAACGCTTCCAATAATGTCAGGTCAAAATTAAGACGGTACAGGTTTGCCTGCAACATTTCGAATGTTTCTCCCTGCACCCAGTGCTCGGGAAAATTTGACAGATACCCTAACCACTGTTTTTCATCGTCTAGATAGAAACACTTGATCGCTTGCATAAGGCACCTCACTCCGACGCGAACCACCTATGAGTCGTATAGACCTCCTGATACCTAAATATATTGCAACACGCGATTCTCTACGGGTCAAGAATCTCTGGAAAAGCCATTCCGTGGCCGATCAGCAGGCAGCGGGGTGGTTTTAGTCGAGCCAGGTCTCGCTTTGAAACGTGAGGAGTCATGCTCATATGAATAGTCGAATGGCGGTCCCGCTCAGCGATTGCTGATCATCGCAAACAGGAGCTGTTCCACTCGTGCTCTGCGCTTGATCTGGGCGCGCGACATCGGGCGGGACATCGTGGGGGTTTGGCGGGATAACGTGGACGTGTGATTATGATGCCGATCGTGTTTCGCATTCCTGTATTTATCCTCATCTCTGCTGCTGTAGCGGGATTGGTCCTCGTCTCGTTCTTGGCCGGTGAGGACTTGATGCAATTGCCACAGCTTGATCTGCAGGTCTTCGAACGACTCCCCATAGATCTCGTGCTCAGGGTAGCCTTCCAGATATCCGCGCCAACCGTTTTCGTCTTGCCAGAGGATGTATTTTGTGGAATGCATTGGGAAAGTATAGCTGGACATTTCAGATGTGCAAGTGAAGAGAGAAAACGAATCACTTAGTATTACGGCATTCATAAGCATCAAGAAATCCGGCAAGTTAGGTTGTCTCCATCGCCTGTCTTTCCATGACGGATGCCGATGCAACTCTACACGTGCTTCGCAAATAGACCCAGAGCGCCGCACAGCAATAACATTCGGGCCATCGTCAATTTCTTGGATCTTCACCCGCGCAGAAGACTCCACCATTGCGTCGTCTCTCAAATAATGTCGATGTCTACTTCAACGGCCTGTTATTGGAAGGGTCATGTCGTGTGTGCGGTAGATGGGCTGTCGATTAGCGTGAAAAGATCGACAAGAACAGCTTTCACCGTTACATTTCCAGACAGTACTCTGAAAGTTTCCGATCTGGGTAATACGACTGACTCAAAAGAGGAGATCACCGATGATATCCAGCCAAACTATCGCGGACGAACAGTTGAAGAACCAGGCGATCAGGCAAGCTCTGGCAGGCGATGCGGCGGCGGCAAGGCGGACTGCACATGAGATCGTTGATCGACGGTACTTGAGAGAGGCCTGGCAAATGATGCTGTTCGTCGAATCGGAGCGTGGGAATGTGCAGGTCGTGAAAGACACTATCGTGTCATGCCCTGATCCTTCGCTCTTGGCCAGCCACTTCTATCTTGAACTCCCAAATGTCTTCGTCAAGGCGGGGGACAGATCCGGAGCCATCGAGATTGCCAAGGCCATGGGCAATGCCGGTGTCTTGCCGCTCATCGGCATCGCCGCCCATCTGGCCGAGGATGGCGATTTCGTCGGGGTGCGAGAAGCGCTCGCTCATATCGATGAAGATTTGAGAACGATGATAATGCGCAAGGTGACCGCCTGCCAACCAAAGGGCGACCGGCTCGAAGCACTGAAACTGGCGGATCAGATCTCTCCGTCCGCTTCACTGGCAGCCTAGTAATTTCCGCGACAACTTCTCCCACTCGTTTCATATCTCTCTTGACTCTTATCCACTGACTCCCTAGCTTAGCTCTCGTTAGATAAGGGGAGCAGGACCATGAATCCAAACAAAGCATTGTGGGAAAAAGGCGACTTCACGCGCATCGCGGAGAGCATGCGAGAAAGCGGGGAGGCACTCGTCAAGGCGCTCGGCATTGCGCCTGAACTAACGGTATTGGATCTTGGCTGTGGCGACGGTACGACAGCAGTCCCGGCGGCGAAGCTTGGAGCGGAAGTCTTGGGCGTGGATATCGCCAAGAATCTAGTCGAGGCGGGGAACAAGCGCGCCAGGGAGCTGGGACTCACGAATCTCAGATTTCAAGAAGGAGATGCGACGAATTTGCATGGCGTGAGCGATAAGACGTTCGACGTTGTGATGAGTATCTTTGGCGCCATGTTCGCACCGAGACCGCTCGATGTGGCTAAGGAGATGGTACGGGTGACCAAGCCCGGAGGCCGGATTATAATGGGGAATTGGATTCCCAACGATCCCACGTTGGTCGCACAGATCCTGAAGATCAGCGCCGCGTACTCGCCGCCTCCGCCGGAAGGTTTTATCAGCCCGATGACCTGGGGCATCGAGAACCATGTGGTCGAACGATTTACAGGCGGGGGGGTTCCTCAAGAACGGATCTCGTTTGCCAGAGATACCTATTTGTTCAATTTCCCCGGCACACCGTCTGCGTTCGTGGAAGCTTTCAGACGATACTACGGGCCTACGATGAATGCGTTCGACGCCGCGGAAAAGAACGGACGGGCTGGCGATCTACAGAAAGAGCTCGTGATGTTGTTCGAGAGCCAGAACAAAAGCTCGACCAAAGAGGTCACTTCAATTCCGGCGACCTTTTTGCGTGTGACGGTTATCGTATAATTCGTCGATGTGCAAGCACCTGTGACCGGGCGCCGCAAGATAGACCAGCTGTCTTTCTAATTCATCCTCACCATGGATAACCTGACTCGACACCTCAGTGAACGATTCGGTTTTGCGTCGTTTCGGCCCGGCCAGGAGGAGGTCATTCGAGCCGTATTGGCGGGGCGTGATGCGATGGCGGTCATGCCGACCGGACAGGGAAAGTCGCTTTGCTATCAATTGCCGGCGACTCTCTTACCGGGGCTGACGCTGGTGATTTCTCCGCTTATTGCCCTGATGCAAGATCAGGTGGCGTCCATGAAGCAGCGAAAGATCGCCGCGGCAGCGTTTCACTCCGGCCTCACCGGACTTGAAAAGAATCGCGTGATACAGGACCTCAAACAGCGAAGGTTGCAGCTGCTCTACCTGGCGCCTGAACGGATGCAGCATGAGGAGTTTCTCCAACTGTTGCGTTCTCTCTGGGTATCGCTGCTGGTGGTCGACGAAGCGCACTGCATTTCCCACTGGGGCCATGATTTCAGGCCCGATTATCTGAAGATCGGTCGCCTACGCCAGGAACTTACGAATCCTCCCTGCCTGGCTCTGACTGCCACGGCCACGACTCGTGTCCAAACGGATCTGTGCCAACGGTTGTCTCTCCGTGATCCATTTCGGCTGGTCGCAGGGTTTCGTCGGGCCAATCTGACATTGTCCGTTCATCGCTGTCAGTCACGCCGGGAGAAACTGGCGACCCTTGAGCGCCTGATCGGCGGGACAGAGAAGGGCACGATACTGGTGTATTGTGCGACACGCCGGACGGTGGAAGAGGTGGCGGCTTGGCTGGGACAGTCCTATCCAGCGGTCGGTTACTATCACGCCGGGCTCTTGGATGAGGACCGGCGAGTCGTGCATAACGAGTTTCAACGGGGTACGTTGAGAATTCTGGCCGCTACGAATGCCTTCGGCATGGGCATCGATAAGGCAGACGTCCGATTGGTCGTACATTTCGACGTTCCAGGAAGTGTGGAGGCGTATTACCAGGAAGTCGGGCGTGCCGGGCGAGACGGACGGCCTGCTGCCTGCGCGTTGCTCTTCCATGAGCGCGATCTGGCCACACAAGAATATTTCATTCAGCAGGCATCAAAAGATGTTGATGGGGTGGATCGTGCCGGCCGCATGAAGACGCTCCTTCAAGAAATGCTGGGGTATGTCTCGGTGCCGACCTGCCGACAGCTCGCAATTCTTGAATACTTTAGCGATGAGGCGGAGCTGGCGTTGGGACCGTGCGGACTGTGTGATCGCTGTATGGCCCCGTTGGCGCAGCCGAGCCGTGAAGTTGTGGACGATCCCACCGTGACGGCCAAGGCGATATTGGAGACCGTGTCCTGGTGCATGGGACGGTTCGGTATAAGCCGAATCGTCGACATTCTCCGTGGAAGCCGTTCGAAAGCGCTGCTGGCCTATGGCGCAGAAAATTGTCCGACGTACGGAACGTGTCGCGCCCGGACGAAGCCTGCTGTGACTGGTCTCGTGAAAGACCTCATCGCTTCAGAGCATCTTCAGGTGGAAGGCACGGAGTATCCCACGCTTGATGTGACGCGCAAAGGGCGAGAGGTGCTGCAAGGGATGTGTGCCATGGCAGTGACGTATGTGAAGGACCATCAGACCGATGAACCGGTGAAGAGGCCGCATCGCGTGAATGCCACCTTAGCAGATGCCTCTCACGCGTCGCCGGCGGACCCACAGCTTTTGAAACGGCTCAGACAACTCCGCACTGAGCTTGCCGAGGAAGAGGGAGTGGCGCCATTCATCATTTTTCACGATAAAACGTTGAAGGCCATTGCCGGTTCGAGGCCTGAAACGACGGCAGCCCTGTTGGAGATTCCCGGTATCGGCGACATGAAGGCGGAACGGTATGGTAGGCGGGTGTTGGACGTCATCAACGGAGATCACTAGGCCATCGGCTTTCGGCGGTCAACTCACAACTTTACGTCAGAGAATTGCTCGCTGGCTTCAACTCGGCTGTTTGCCGACCCGCTACGCCGCTTGTGCCGGCCGAACTATCCTCCGGGCCGATCGCGATGCGAGCTGTGTGGGTCTCTGAGTAGGTTGAACCGTACGGTGATAATGAATCAATGGGTCCACAATATTGCCACATGCTAGACACCGCAGGGCCTGCATCCACATCGGCAAATAGCTTTCGTTCATATCAAGTAAATGATCCGAGACCATGAGCCCGCAGCATCTGGAGCATTTCATGAGAGCCTCCTTGCGAATTGTTGAGACCAGTGACCCTACTCGCGACCGATACATTCATCAGCTCATCGATTAAGCAATGCTGGTGCCAGCATGCGAGAGGACCTGCGGGATCATTCCACTCCCTTGTCCAGCGAACCCTTACAACCTTCCAACAGGCCGCAGTTGTCGTTAGGACACCAACCGACTGAGCGTGCTCTTCGTTCTACGTATTTTGTTTACACATGGATTTCGACCGCGGGTCGTATCTCAACCGATACGTTCACGGATCAAAATGATACAGCGCCACTTATGTAGAGAAACGAAAGAGGCTGATGGAGGCGACTCTATGAGAAGGCCCGGTGCGATGGTTGTGTACCACTGCACCGGGCCTTTAACTAGATTAGCTGTATTAGGTGCCGGGATGATTCCGGCGATCTTGACAAACCGCTATGGTGCGCAAGGCGTGATGGCGGTGCCGGCGAACGGACTCCGTTGCGCGGCTGTCAGTTGCCCACAGAAGCTATTGGCACCCTCACCAGAGGGCAGCTTTTGCACCCAGCCGTTGTACACGTTGGGCACAGCCAATACGCCCTGTCCACCCATACCTTTGTTGCCGGTAATGGCATCGTCTTTGGCGGTGGTGGCATCATCGACCAACACCACCCAACCAGCGATCTCGGCATCGTCGACATTACCGTCGTTGTTCTTGTCGTAATCTAATACGATCAACCGATTGGAGAACTTGCTGGTGATATAGGCATAGTACCCACCACCTTTCTTGGCCCCGAAGTTTACACCGTGGCAGCCTGGATCGCAGGCAATACTCTTGACCAGTGCGCCTTTCCCGCCATCTGCAGCGGTATCGATGATCGTGATCGTTGCGGTCAAGGTGTTTCCGGTGATCACGAATTTCCCATCTGGGCTGACAGGCGTTTGGATCGGCAACCCACCAATCGCCCCGTTTCCTCCAACCGTGCCTGTCACTGGGTCATAGTTTTGGAGCAAGCTGATGGTGTTGATGTTATTCCCTGTTGCCATGTCGATGACGGAAATACTGTGGCCCAGATAGTTAGAGACATAGTATTTCGTCGAATCCGGGTTGATTCCTGAAGCGATCGGCAGGGTACCGGTGGCAGGCTTGGCTTTGATCTTGTCGGTGATGAAATCCCAGAATGTGGAGTCATTCGTATTAGAGTTGGGAGTTACCATTGTTTCGCCGTCATGGCCCATCCAGTGAGCATGTGGCTGTGCTTGCTTCTCTCCCGGATTTTGCACCAGGATTCGGCGGTTGATCGTCAGATTACCATTGGTGCCTTTGTTCAGTTCAACCACCGCATCTTCCCCGTTCAATCCCACGTGGATCTGTTCATTCCTTGTCGCATTCCCTATCCTGGTCATCACGTGAGCCGGATCATTGCCAAGCTCGATCTCCTGCAAGAGTGCCCCGTCCGCTTGATTAAGAACGTATAAGCTCTTGCCATGCCACTCGGTGTTGTAGATCTGCTTCTGATCCTCGCTGGCCCAGAAGTTATGCGCGTTGTTCATCTTCTGCGCTGGGAGGGCAATTTTGCGCTTCACCTTCCATTTGTCAGTCCCTTCCACGTCGACCACGGTCGCAGTGCTCGGATAGGCTGCACCCTTGCCGGCGGTCACCTCATAGGCCGTGTCCACCCATACCTCGCCGATTCCATCAATGGATGGATTCTTCACCGCTGGTATGTTCTCGCCATCAAATGCCCCTTGAAGCGCCGCATTGAGGTCTGGAACGACTGCCCCGCCAGTGACGCGAACAGATACGGCCGGATAGGATGGCTTATAGGCTTGTCCCACCTGGGTATAGTCCTTCCAGTTTGAGGGGCTGGTCACTACGAAGAAGGCACGCAACAATCTGAGACCAAGGTTTGAATTGCTGGGGAACGCCTTAGTTGCGTCTGCCGCTTCTTTGACACTCGCTGTATGGGTGACGCCATAGAGATGGAGCTTCTCACCAATCTCAAGCCCCTCAGTTGCGGAATCATCGACGACCACGCCAGCTAGCATGTAAGGATGAAGTTTGCACACGAAGACATAGAGACCTTTGGAGTTCAAGGTCACTTCATGGTCGTCTTTGTTTGCTTTGTCCTGATCCATGCGCTCAGCAGGCGTCGCATCGGATGGCCAAATGAGGCTGGTAACCGTGTGAAAACTTTCAACACGAGATGGGCCATTCGTGCCATTCGGGCCATGTTCCGACTTGGTCTGAAGAAATCGTACTTTCTCGCCTGGCTTGATAATAGCTAAGGATTGGGTTCCTGCCACCTTATTGCCACTCCCGAGATCGAACCAGTGCCCCGCTTCGTCCGTCACATCAAACGTGACAGCGGCGGGAGTGGGCGCAGGCCCTGCAGTTGGCGGTGCAGCTTCGTCTCCTGAACAGCCGGCCATGCCTGCTGCGAAGCAGAGCACGGCTCCTAGAACACTATACCTCTTCATCGAACCCTCCATTTGTGGTGAGATAATCAGAAGTAACTGGATGCACGAGCACGAAAGGAAAACCTATCAATGTACCGAGCTGTGATGCGGCACCCCCTCGTATACCCTCCACAATATCAAGTTATGAAATTATATTAGGTATAAGAACTTATTAACATTGTTCTGAGCGATCATGTTCTCATGCCATCCAGTTAACAGAGCGTGTTGTCGTACAGCAAACTGCATGCCTGCCTTTGCGCAAAGCGATATCCGAGGAAATCGCGATATCTTTTTTGGTCAATGGCTTCATATATAAGTGCATTGAATCCAATTGGATTCAGTCGAATGAATCCAATTGGATTCAATAAGACGTCCGGAACGGGCTCGATCTGGAAAAGAATTCACGCTTCTTCACGGAGACGACGACGTCTCCAATTGCTCTGGTTGCTCACGACCGCGGAGAGAAAGCGTGTGCGGATCATATCTATGTGGCTATGTGGGCGAGTATTTCCGCCGACTCGTTGCAGATCATCATTCACATCTGTTGACAGGCAGCTGATCTGCAGCCAAGAATTGCTGCCGGTATGTCCACCGAAGAAATTCCCATAGTCAACCAGCCAGCTGCCGCTCAGGTCGTAGGGGATGACGAACCCACTTTCCCGCCCTATGTCGGCCCGGCGTTCTTATCGTATGGATTTCGGCCGTTCTTTCTGGGGGCTGCTGTGTTCGGCTCTCTGGCCGTCCTTGTCTGGGTCGCGATGGTTGTCGGTTGGGCGCACGTGGATTTTCTTTACTCTCCGCGCGAATGGCACGTGCATGAGATGCTGTTCGGCTTTATTCCAGCGCTGATCGCGGGCTTTCTGCTGACGGCCATGCCCAACTGGACCGACCGTATGCCCCTGAGAGGCGCGCCGTTGCTGACGATGTTTTTGCTGTGGTTGGTTGGACGATTGTTTGTGCTCTCACCGTGGTTTGGAACTGCGTTTTCGGCTGTGGTCGATGGAGCCTTTTTGGTTCTGCTGGCGGTCTACGTCTGGCGGGAAATAGTTACTGCTCGCATTTGGGCCAGGGCACCGATCGGTGTACTGGTTAGTTTCTATGCCTGCGCCAATATCCTCTTCCACCTATCGGCATTGCGCGCCGCGCCAACGGATCTTCCCGAACGGCTTGCGTTGTCGGTCATGACGCTCATGTTGACGATCATCGGAGGACGCCTGACGCCTACCTTTACGCGTGAGTTCTTGGCTGGAAGGAACGTGCTCGGTCTGCCGGAGATATTTACGCCGGTGGATGGAATTGCCATCGTCTTGGTCTTCGCGGGCGCCGTCACTTGGGTTGTCCAGCCGGAAAGCCTCGGGGCAGGAGTCATGCTCATCGTAGCCGGCGTAGCGAGTCTAGGGAGATTGCTACGCTGGAGAGGGTGGAAGACCAGGGGCGAGCCGTTGGTGTTGATTCTTCATGTAGGCTACGGATGGATTGGGCTGTTCCTGATCGCTCTGGGCACATCAATTCTAGGAATTGGGTTGTCCCCGGCGAATGCGATTCATGTCCTCACCAGCGGAGCTATGGGGGCCATGACGTTGGCCGTGATGACCCGCGCGAGCCTAGGCCATACTGGAAGACCTCGGCATGCCGATTGGCTCACTGTAGTGATCTACCTATTGGTCAATGTCGGGGCGCTCCTGCGAATTTTTGCCCCTGACTCCGACACGCCATCTGCCCTAACCCATGCGATGCTGGGCCTATCAGCGATCGGGTGGGGTGGCGCGTATCTCCTTTTCGCACTTCATTATGGCCCATTCCTTGTCCGCCCGAGCCTTGATGAGTAAGCCGTTCTAAGACATACAAGTAGCGTCCCGTTAACCTGTGCGGTATGATGAGTACCTATGAGAAGGTTGAGGCTGAGGTTCAGGCTAAGTGGAAGAGCCGGACTTCTCCTTAGTCTCAACCTTAACCTTAACCTCGCAGAAAAGGGGGGCGACCGGTTTCGACGGGGATACTGAGGTCACTGTCGCATGTCGAGCTCTC
>CAZPNQ010000084.1:0-17452 GCA_964587955.1 uncultured Nitrospira sp. | reverse complement strand
ATGACCAAGCCGAGCTGACGATCGTTGAGATCGATCCGGCGCAAGCCCGCAACAAAAGTTTGAATCGCTATAACGATCTGCTTCGCGACCGTCGCACGTCGCTGTACGAAGTGTAATCCCCGATCTTCTCGCCTGTCGAGAGAAGGCTCGGAGCCTTGTCCGGCGCTGGCAGACTTTTTCGGCATCCTCCTAGAGCTTGCGCAAGTTTCACGGGCAAGGTAGGATTTCGCTATGGACACCGAACTTCGCAAAGGCATTTTTCTGATTGCGGCACCAAGCCTTCGCGACCCGAACTTCCGCCAGACCGTTGTCTTGCTGTGTGAGCATGGGCCGGAAGGAGCGCTCGGTGTCATCCTGAACCGTCCGACCGCCATGTCCATCTCCGAAGCTCTTCCCCAAGTTCCCATTATCGAGGGAACAGGTCATGTGCTCTATGCCGGTGGTCCGGTGCAGACCAATCAAGTGATGCTGCTCTATCGGGGTGATCAGTTTCCTGACAATGCGCACCACGTATTCGACGGTGTCTGTCTTGGCGGGGATGTCGGCATGGTCGAACGCATTCTCACGGGTGTCGGGACGAAAGAGTCCTTTCGTGCCTATCTTGGGTATTCGGGATGGGGACCAGGACAGTTGGAAAATGAGATGAAGACCGGATCGTGGATTACGTTGCCTGCGGAGCCGAATGCGGTGTTTGAAAAGGATTCGACGCGTATCTGGGGAGATATTCTTCTCACGCTGGGTGAAGCCTATCACCCGTACGCCGAAATGCCTTTCGATCCATCCTGCAACTGAAGCTCTGGGTCGTTTCTGCAGCGGTATCCCTCACATCATCGTTGAAGCTCGCCGCGCCGGATGCTAGGGTCATCCGGAATCGATCGTGCGTGGCGTTATCCATGTGCCGTTTCGTGCAAGGTACCGCTGTGACGTCCGCACCCTGAGGGAACATACCGCACGCGTTGGCCGCGGGAAGAGTGGAGCCGGGTCAGTGTTTGTCCAGAGAGAGAGGAGGAACAGGTGAGTCAGTCTGAGATGTCTCGGCCTGGGACTGAAACGTTCTTGAGAAAGTTACACGAGCGCCCGCACCAGCCGATCGGGAGATGGCTGCGTGCACCGGCTCATGTGCATTACATGGCGTTTCGCATGTCAGACCCCCCGACGCAGCGGCCGGCCAGTCGGTCTGAATTCCAGTCGCTGTTGGGACATTTCAAGGTTGCCGCCGAGACGACTGAGCTCCGGGAAAATTTCGGCTACGGTATCAAGGAATCCGATGACGGCGATCGGCTCATCCTCATCTGGCAGGCACATACGGAATACTATAATTACCAATTCTGGCATGTGCCGTCGCCCGCGAACGGGGCAGTGACCTTCGGATCACTGAGGTTTCCGGATTACACGTTTCCCGTGGACCCGCTTGGGTCAATGGTCTGTCGCTTGGACATTTTGCTGACGACGGGCATGCTGCCACCACGGAGCGAACTGCGTGAGCTCATGCCAGGCCCCGTCTTGTACGGAAGTCGAATCTTTAATGAACAGACCTGCGTCGCGACGAGCTTTACGCCAGACAATCAAGGACGGGAGCGGTACTGGGTCAGCGTCGGACCGTCGCAAGGCGACCCGTCACGTCTGAAAGACGTCGTCGATGCCATTGTGCGCATCGAAACGTACTATCATTTATTGTTGATGCAAAAACCGCTGTTCTCCTCGGCCATCGACCAAGTCTATAAATTTGAACAGGTTCACTTGAAGCAGCGAGAAATCATTACTTCTCACATTGGGCATGCCAACTCGGAGACGTTGCAGCGATGGCTGAATACCCTGACTCAGGATCTATTGAAGACGAACCGTATGGCGGGAACACTGCACTTTGAGTTGTCCGCTTCGCTACCCTACGACAAAATCGTGCATACGACGTTGACGTCCATCGCCGAGCATCCGATGGACTCCTATCGTCCGATTTCCGACTACGTGTTGGGCGGTATTACGGGAGTTGCAGAAGGCTATCAGCAGCTCTTGCGCCGCATCGACACGCTCCGCGGGGGATTCGAGGGCATCATCGCCATCATTCGAACCCGCATCGACTTGATCCTGGAATCGCAGAACCTTGCGCTGCTTCAAAGTGTCGACAAAACAACCAAAAGCCAAGTGATCTTGCAACACACGGTTGAAGGCCTGTCCGTGATCGTGATTGCCTACTATCTTGCGGGACTGGCCGGGTACGTCTTTAAGGGATTCGCCGAGCTCGGTTGGCTCAAGAACGTGAATCTCGCCTCGGCGATCTTTGTGCCGATCGCGATCGGGCTTTCCTTTGCCATCACGGCGTTCAGTAAAAAGTATCTGCACAGGAAGTTAGCGGGCGAAGAGTCTGCAAAGAAGTCTGATAAACCTGAAGAATAGCTCGCGACCAGGCGTCCTTTATCGCAGAGATCTCCTCTTGGCACCGCAACGTACTTTTGCATTGATCCTATAACTCTCGCTATTCACCTTCCACCAATATTCACCATCGTCTGTCTAGGTAAGCTCTATTTCTTGACAGTAAAGTACCAGACATGCCCGCGTGGACTTTCGTATCTATTTAAAGTCCTTTGCGTTGTCTTTGGGTAGATGACTGGCTGAGGCATTCCTCTTCAGTATCAAATCGGATACGAAGCATGAATCTTTCTTGATACTGACTCAGTATTTCAGAAGGGTGCGTCACACGAGAGGCCTCTACTCAGTAGTACGTATGGCATTGAAAATATAGAGAGTACAAGTTTCTTCAGGAATAGTCGATCTGTCCTACCACAATGGCACCTCACTTGCTCAAGGCCGATACGGAATAGAACTGCATAAATTCAGTTGGCTTCGGCGTGACCTGCGTCAACCGGGAATTGGTGAATGCAGGAAAGGAGGTGGTGGTCAGTCTCATGTCTTGTGAAACGGTTCACGATTCCGGTTGTGCGGCAAGATGTCTATCGGTTCTTTCAACGATAATTCACTTAAATGAAAAGGAGATCTTGCGATGGAAGATCTGATGAAAGGTTTTAAAACGATGAAAACGGAACCGGCAAAGCTCGAGAATAAAAAGCGCAGGCTTGAACCACCTAAGACGAATGACCAGGAGCTTGGACCGTTAAAGCTTCTTCCGGGAAAGTGGGCGAACCTGCCGAATTTACCAGGTCGTGGTTGGAATATGATCGCCCTGCCGTTTGTAGCGCCGCCACCGTCGGGTGTACCCTTCCCCCTCAATTATCGGGTGCTACTCCACCAATACAACGAAGAGCTTGAATTTACCCTGGTCGACAAAGCCGTGCCGAATCGTGGTATCCGTCTCGCTCCTGGGGCTCCAGCCAATACAGATCAGTTCCTCGTCGCATTAGACTATCAACAGAGAATAAGGCAAATTGCTGGTGATGATTTCCCGAAAAGCGGTCTGGCAGGTTCGCCTCAGGACGTCATTCATCATGAACCGGGTTTATGGCTGCATATGACGAATGGTGTCACGGAAGGCTTCAATATTGGACGGCTCGCCACCATTCCTCATGGCGACTCGGTATTGGCTCTAGGCCGAAGTAGTGAACACACCGGGGTACAAAGCATTCCTGACGTCAGTGGGTTGCCGATTGGGGTGGATCAGGATCTCAACAACCCTTACCTGGCACCGTACAAACACTTCAATGACAATTTATTTCAGGGATTGTTCAATCCGGTCAGCCCGAATGACCTGCTGGAAGCGGCGAATCAAGGTGTCGAGGTCGAGAAGACGACGGTCCTCGATGTCGATTCAACGCGCCCGACGGGTGGCATTGTCAACATTCCGTTCATCGTAAGGCAGGCCAACGCAACGGTCATGAAGTCAACGTTCTGGATTCAAGAATTGAAGGAGAAAGATAAGTATGGGAAGCCCAAACTGCGTCTGCAATATACGCAACTGGTCATGTTGGACTTCTTCCCGCGAGTTGATAATCTCCCTCCAGGCTGTTGCCCTGGCCTCATCCAATGGCCGCATGTGAGCATTAATACACTGGAGAAGATCTCCGAACCGGAAACAAAAACTAAGTAACTGTGGTGTTGAGGCGGGGTGAATCTCGGATTGCCCCGCCTCACGGGACTACGCTCGTCGCGCAGGATCTTGTGTTTATTGGTAAGGCTATCGATCTGTCAATGCCTCTCATATCCTTTTCGGAGGTCGCAGCGTCTTACTCGGGGTTAGGTGGTGCTATTTCTCAGCTAGCGTCTCTGCCAAAAAACGTCCCGTATGTGACGAAGCCACCTGTGCCACCTGTTCCGGCCGGCCTTCGGCTACAATCTGTCCCCCAGCTGCTCCGCCTTCGGGGCCGAGGTCGATGATCCAGTCCGCGGACTTGATCACGTCCAGGTTATGCTCGACGACCACCAGCGTATTGCCGGCGTTCACGAGTTTCTGGAGGATGGCAAGCAGCTTCTTGATGTCTTCGAAGTGGAGCCCGGTTGTCGGCTCATCCATAATATAGAGCACATCTTTGGCGGATGAATCTTTTAGCTCGGCGGCGATTTTCAAACGCTGAGCTTCGCCGCCGGACAACGTGGTGGCTGATTGGCCTAGACGCAGGTAGCCAAGGCCGATGGAGGTCAGGAGCTGCAACCGGTCGTGCAGCTTCGGTGTTCCGGCGAAAAAGGAGGAAGCTTCTTCCACCGTCATGTTGAGTACCTCGGAAATATTCTTGCCCCGGTGTCGAATCTTCAACACCTCCGGTTTGAAGCGCTTGCCTTCGCAGATCTCGCAGGGCGCGTAGATGTCCTCGAAGAAGTACATCTCCAACTTTTCCACTCCGCTGCCCTCGCAGCGTTCACAGCGGCCACCGGCGGCATTGAATGAAAAGTGGCCCGGCGTAAATCCCTGTTGCAGCGCGTCTCGTTCAGAAGCAAACAGTTGGCGAATATCGTCGAACGCCTTCAGATACGTGATCGGGTTGGATCGTGGTGTACGACCGATCGGCTGTTGATCGATCAAGCGTATGCCTTTGAGGTGCTCGATGCCCTTGATGGCCTTGAACCGCCCCATGGGAAGCGATTCCACACGGAAGGCGCGGGCTACAGATCGATAGAGGGTATCTTCAACCAATGTGCTTTTTCCGGATCCGGATACGCCGGTCACACAGATGAGCATGCCGAGAGGAATACGGACGAACAAGTCTTTCAGATTATGTTCGGCGGCCCCGGCGATCACCAACAGTTTGCCGCTTCCGGATCGTCGTGATGTGGGCACGGGAATCTGTTCTTCGGCCCGCAGGTATCGGGCGGTGGTGGCTCGGTGGTCTTTGATGAACCCCTGCATCGGTGCCGCACAGACGATTTCTCCGCCCTTTTCACCTGAGCGAGGGCCGAGTTCGACGACGTAGTCTGCCGATTCGATCATGCGGCGGTCATGCTCAACGACGACGACGGTATTCCCATTGTTGGCCAGATCGTGGAGGATATGGGCCAAGAGATCGGTGTCCCGGGCATGCAGACCGATCGTCGGTTCATCGAGCACATAGAGCGTGCCGACGAGCCGGGAGCCCAGTTGATTGGCGAGGGCCACCCGCTGTGCTTCACCGCCTGAGAGGGTCTTGGTTTGTCGGTTGAGTGTCAAGTACCCAAGGCCGACGCGCTGGAGAAATCCGAGCTTGGCCTTGAGTTGCCTCAGAATGTCTGTGGCAATTTCTTGATCCGATCCAGACAAAGGCAACGAGTCTACCCATGTTGCAAGACTCTCCACGGTTCGTTCCGTCGTCTCATGGATGTCGCTCCCACCGATCTTGACGAACAATGCATCCGGTTTCAGCCGGCTGCCATGGCAACTGGGGCAATCGAAAGGCGTGCGGTAGCGGCTGAGGAAGACGCGGACGTGCAGTTTATAGCGCTTGCCTTCCAGGTATTCGAAGAAATCATTGATCCCGTCAAACGACTTGTCGCCTTCCCAGAGCAGTCGTTGGAGGTCTGTGGGAAGCGACTTGAACGGCGCCACGATGTCTACTCCACGCCGTTTCATCGCGACCAACATCTGTTTTTGCCACCAGGCGGAACTGGGTTTACTCCAGGGTTCCACGGCACCTTGAGCGAGCGATTTGGTTGAATCTGGGATGACCAGCTCAGGATCGTACCGCAACACATTGCCGAACCCTTTGCACTCTGGGCATGCACCGAGTGGGTGATTGAACGAAAAAAGAACCGGACGAAGAGGTTCGAAGGTGCGCCCGCAGCGTTGACAGAGAAAACGCGTGCTGTACGATTGTCGCCCCTGGCCGATGATGTCGATAGAGCAGGTGCCGTCTCCTTCACGGAACGCCGTTTCGACGGCTTCAACCAAACGAGTGCAGTTGTCTTTTCTGATCACCAAGCGATCGAGGACGATATGGAGAGAAGAGTATGTATGAAGCAGGGGAGGCCCGGCGTCATGCAGATCGATGATGTCGTCGCCAGCCTTGAGTCTGGTAAATCCACGCGTCAAGAGTGACTGGATAAACGTGGCTTCGTCCTTCGCATGCGGAATAGCAATGGGGAACAGCACCATGGCTCGAGCATCGGGCCATCGCGTCAATAGATCATCTGCCACCGTATCCGGTTGAAACGTACGGGCGTTCTGCTTGCACTCCGGGCAGGTGGGTTTGCCGACCTTGGCAAAAAGCAGGCGAAGCAAATCGGCAATTTCCGTCGTCGTGCCGACTGTTGAGCGTGATGTCCGCACCTGGTTCTTTTGTTCGATGGCGATGGCTGGTCGCACATTGAGCAGTCGATCCACATCCGGACGAGCGACTTTGTCGAGAAACATGCGGGCATAGGTGGAGAGCGACTCGACGTAGCGCCACTGACCTTCCGCAAAGATCGTGTCGAAGGCCAATGAAGATTTCCCGGATCCGGACACGCCGGTAATGGCCGTCACCTGATTGTGCGGAATGTGCAGCGAGATGTTCTTCAGATTATTCTGCCGCGCCCCTTCAATGATGAGGTGATTTGTCGAGGGATGCGGGTTCAAGGGGTTCGACATAGCGATCGCTCCTGCATCGAGATGACCGATCATCGTATCAACTGGCGGAGGCTGGTTCAATGAAGGAACAGAGGACGAGCGGCAGCGGGGTCCTTGCCTTTGTCTGGCGGAAGCGTAGAATGCGCTGCGTACGTAGCCACCCTATGAGTACAGTCTTCAATCGGTTGTGGAGTCATGTCTGCTTCACGCAGTCCCCCGGCCCCTCAACCTGTCATGAGGGCTGTCCGGCTGATTCGCAGCTCGATACGTTTCCATGCGTACGATGATCCGCGCTGGGCGAACGCATTGAAAATGGTTGCTTGAGCTACGTCGGTTGCGAATTGTTGTCGATTGCGGTCACCGGTAGGAGGGAACATGGCGATCAAGCTGCGATCTCACGATTGGAACCAAGCACAAATAGGGGTGACGCGTGGACTCGGCAGCGTGGTGATCCCCGGCTTGCCGCCTTCCTTCGTACCGGATGGGGCCGAAATAGAGGAGATCGTCGTTGAGCCTCAGCCCGCCGTCCGCGGTGCGTTACCTCAACCGGGGCCGCTCGACCTGACGTGCGATCTCAGACCGGGAGAAGCCGCCGTGCTTGCTGTTCGCCACCCGTCAGGAGCGTTAACATTCCATGCACCACGCGAGTCGGTCGGTCGGACGCGGGGCGGCCCGATAGAGGTCCGATTCATTGTGGCACCCCCGATCATGACAGATGAGGAGGCATCGACGAGCCGCGGTCTCCTCAGCAAGACGGTGAAGGCAATCGTTGTGAAGGTGGCCGGCAAGGTCGTGGACGCAGTGGTCGAATGGGCGTTGCCGAAGCTGGCGGAACAATTCGAGTCCATGGTCTGGAAAAAGAAAGGTCTCAAAGAAGGCTGGTTCAAGGTCACTCAAGAGAGTTTGGCAAAGGGCACACTAGAGGCCGGGACGCCATCTTCGACTGACCGCTCGCTGCTGCTCATCCATGGCACGTTTTCCCATGCCGCCAGCGCCTATCGGTCGCTTGCACAGTCGAATTTCTTGCGCGACGTCGAGCCGTTGTACGGCGATCGCATCTTTGCCTTCGATCACTTCACGATCAGCAAGACACCGGAGCAAAACGTCCGGATGCTACTCGAAAAGCTGCCGCAGAAGAAATTTACGTTTGATGTGATTACCCACTCACGGGGCGGATTGGTACTCCGAAATGTGGTCGAGCGGTCCGCGGCTTTTGGACCACTCGCCAGCCGATTTACCCTTGGACGGGCCGTACTCGTGGCCGCTCCGAACGAAGGAACACCGCTTGCGACACCTTCGCGATGGGAGAACACGGTCGGCTGGGTGGCCAATCTGCTGGAGATCTTTCCGGACAATCCCTTCACGACCGGGGCCGAGTTTGTGGCTAACGGACTAGTCTGGATTGCCAAGCATGCCTCGGGTGCCCTCCCAGGGATTCATTCGATGGATGGGGACGGTGCACTGATTCTCAAGCTGCAATCGCCGCCGGGTCCGCCGGCGGATTGCTATTCCGTGCTGACCGCCAACTACAATCCAACCGGAAGCGTCCTTCGTCGTCTGCTCGACATGGGTGTAGATCAGTTCTTCAACACGGCCAACGATCTTGTGGTGCCTTCGGAAGGGGGCTGGCGCGTTGACCCGTCTGGCGGTGTCTTCATTCCAGGCTCGCGGATCGGGTGTTTCGGACCGGGCGGCAACCTCTCGCGTAACGACGTGACGCACGTCAATTTTTTTTCGCAACCGGAAACCGTCCAGTTTCTGGTCACTGCCCTCAACGATCAACCGCACGGGCTTGAGCTGATTGATCCGGCGGAACGTCTTCCGGATCGTCGATTGCTACGTACCGGTAGTCCAGGTCTATCCGCGCCGGCGATCGCTGTAGCAGGGAAACCGGCGGCGGCCAAGCGTGTGAGATTGCGTGGTCGTGAGACGCATGTGAGCCGGCGGGAGAAGCAAGGACAGCTTCTCATTAGCGTTCTGAACGGCGATGTGAGATTCGAGGAGCAGCCGCTGTTGATCGGACACTACCGCGCCACGGTACTCACTGGAACCGAGTCGGTCCTCGATAATGTGCTTGGTAAGACGATGAACAATTCGCTTGCTCTCGGCGTGTATCCTGTGGAGCCTGGTACGCACCGCATTTTCCCGAATCACTGTGCTCCGCGCAACACACCCTGGCTATCGCCCCGTCCCCGTGCCGTGATCGTTGCTGGACTCGGGCAAGAGGGGAAGCTTCGGTCTGCAGACATCGTTCATACCGTACGTCAGGCCGTGCTCGCGTGGGTCGAGCGCGAGGTTGAGTATGAAATCGCACGTGGGGCATCGGAAAAGACGTTGTCGCTCTCAGCTACTTTGCTCGGGAGCGGAGGTACGGGTGTCACACCTGGTCAGGCCGCGCAGCTTGTTGCAGAAGCGGTGTATCAGGCCAATGAGGCAATACGACGAGCCAACAACCGGCAAGTAGATGGGGCGAAGCAACAAGAGCAGGAACGCAGACGTTTGCCGGAAGTTCGCGAGTTACGCTTTGTCGAATTATATTTGGATCGCGCCACGGAGGCGTGGGAGGCATTGAAGCTGTTCTCGGAGATCTCACCGATGCGGTACCGCGTGACCGAGCCCATTGTCGCGGGAACGGGCTCGCTGCCACGCCCGCTCGTGTCCGGCTATCGCGGCGCCGAATATGACTACATCACCGCCGAAACCCGTCTGGATGTGAACGGCAACACCTTCATTTCGTACGCGCTCGACACGAAGCGGGCGCGCACCGAAGTGCGTGCCCAATCCACGCAGGCGAGACTTCTACGCGAACTCATCGCGACGGATTCGAGCAACCCGAACACCGATCAACAGATCGGCCGGACGTTGTACAATCTGCTTGTGCCGCTTGAACTCGAAGCGTTCCTGGCCAGTTCCGGTGAAATGCAGATCGAGCTGGACAGTGGGACAGCCGGGATTCCATGGGAGCTACTCGATGATGCCTCGCCCAACCGGCCGCCGGACGCCATGCCCTGGGCCATCCGCTCCAAGTTACTCCGCAAATTCAAGACCGAGACATTCCGAGCTCAGACAACCGATGCTGACACGGAGGCATCAATCCTCATTATCGGTGAACCCCAATGCCCTCCGGGTTATCCGCCGCTCCCCGGTGCGCTCAAAGAAGCTCAGGCGATCTACAAGCTGCTAATCACGGATCCCGGGATTGCGCGCGAGAACATCAGCAGCCTCTTTGCGGATGATCAGAGCCAGAGTGGTCCGGACTCACGCCAAGTGATTGATGCGTTGTTCGAGCGGAGCTGGCGCATCGTCCACATCGCCGGGCACGGCGAACCTGTCAGCGAGAAGGGTGATCGCGGCGGCGTTGTGCTGTCCAATGACACATTTCTTAGCGCCAGCGAGATCAAGGCTATGCGTATCGTTCCGGAACTTGTTTTTGTCAACTGCTGTCATTTGGCGGCCGGATCACGGCCATCACTGTTGCATGAACCGCAACCAGGGCGCTTCGACCGTCCTGACTTTGCATCAAGCGTCGCCCGGGCCTTGATTGATGTCGGTGTTCGCTGCGTCGTTGCCGCAGGGTGGGCCGTCGACGATTCAGCAGCGAGTGCGTTTGCGACGACATTCTACGGGGAGCTTTTGAGAGGGCAACGATTTCTCGATGCCGTGGCCGCAGCACGCGCCAAAGCATACGAGTATGACGGCAACACCTGGGCCGCGTATCAGTGCTACGGTGACCCGGAATGGCGGCTTATGCGGAAGGTGGCAACGTCCGCGACATCATCATTGCCCCATGAACGGGAGTTCGATCATGTCGGATCGGTCACTGCGTTGCGGCTGGCCCTTGAGACGTTGTGCGTGCAGTCGACGTTCCAAGGTTATGCCGCCAAGTATCAGCTGAAGCGAATTCAGAATCTTGAAGCACGCTGGAAGAACATGGGCTGGAATGCATCCGGCGACATTGCCGGTCTGTTTGCAAGCGCCTATAAGGCGGCAGGAAATATACCCGATGCGATTCGCTGGTACGAAACCACCATCGCCGCCGGAGATAAGGCCACGTCGTTCCATACGCTCGAACAGCTCAGCAATCTGCGGATCCGTCATGAATATGCTACCGTGCACTCCGCCAAGGCTGATCGAGATCGGTTGGTTACCGACGGCAGCGCTCAGACCTCGGCACGCGAACGTGCCAAGGCCGCCGTGCGGTTGCGTGCCGCGATCCAAAAGGCGCGCACCACCATCAAGGATGAGATCAAGCGGCTCGAGCGGCTGACAGCGCTTCAGGAAACGGTGGAACGGGCCAGCCTGCACGGATCGGCGATGAAGTACCTCGCCATGTTGGAGGCAGATGCGGGCCGACACCAGGCTGAGCGACAAGCTATGAGCGACATGGTGAAGCATTACACGCGCAGTGTCGAACTCGCCCGAGAGCAGAAGGCAGATAACCTTTTCTATCCGGTTCTCAATCTGCTCGTTGCCGAGGTCGCCCTGCATGCTGGGACGACGAAATGGAAGGAGTTCTCGAAAGCCCTCTTCGACGAGGCGCGAGTTAGCGCCCAAGCTAAGAACAAGTCTAATCCGGACTTCTGGAGCTTGGTCGCAGTGCCGGAATTGCAGTTATACGAGGCTGTGGCACGCGAAAATTTAAACAGGAGAGTAGCGGCAGACATTCTCCGAGCTTTCAAGGATGTCGTTCGACGTTCGGGCGGCGCGAGTGAACTCGACTCTATCTCGAGCACGATGCATTTTGCATTTGACCGTTACGTCGAAAGGCTGACGGGGCGTGTTAAGAAAGAAACACAAGAGTTGGTTGCGAAGATTGATGAGCTGATCAAACCACGCAAGACTTCAGGCTACTAAATATTGCGAGGGCACATCCGGGATAGCGAGACATTCTTGGGCCTCGTCTTGCTCAGGATAGTGAACCCTACCTCTTTGCGCTTTGGGCGAATTCTGTACTCGCTGTTCTGCGTACGAGGTGTCGCTGGGGTGGAACTGGCATCACGATCAATTACGGTCGAGTATTGAAGGCCGGAGAACATCCAGAACGGAGGACTCAGCATGGCACTGTATGCGTTTGATGGAACATGGAATGTCGACGAAGCCGATGAAATCAAGGAAACCAACGTGCTGGTATTCTGCAAATGTCTTCCCCTTGATATGAATGTGTTTTACCTAGAGGGAGTCGGGAGTCGGCTTGGATTTATCGGAAAACTCCTCGGTGGTCTGACCGGCATAGGAGGGCGCTTTCGGATCAACAGGGCGATGGAGCAACTGAATCAGTACTTTGCTGAAGGGGATCGGACGATCGACATTGTCGGGTTTAGTCGAGGAGCGGCTCTTGCTCTGCATTTTGCCAACCAAGTGCAGGAGGAGAAATCAGGAGCTGAGGTCCGCTTTGTCGGACTGTGGGATACGGTCGCCTGTTTTGGTCTCCCAGGGAATGATCTGAATATTGGGTGGGATCTTACTCTGCCTGACAACGTGAAAAAATGTTACCACGCAATGGCGCTTGATGAGCGGCGAGGGAACTTTTCTCCCACCCGCGTGAAATCTCGGAATGAGGGGATAATTGGAGATCGTCTCCAGGAAGTGTGGTTCCGTGGAGTCCATTCAGATATCGGAGGGGGACAATGTCCTGGTCTTGGAAACATTGCTCTCTGTTGGATGCTTCGGCGGGCCAAGGAAGCGGGTCTTCCGGTCGTCGAAGACAAGTTGAAACAACGTGAGCGCTTGTGTGATCCGGATGCCGTAGTTTCCAAGAGCTTCGACCCCATAAAAGACCCTCAGCGAACGATCAATCCGGGCGATTTTGTGCATGAGTCGGTTAAAGCACGCGGACAGTCAGGTGGGAGAATTCACAACGACCCGTGCTCCGGGGTCGTTGTTGTTCGTGGGTAAAGCGTTGCTCGAACTTCAGCCAAGATAAGCAAGTCCACCAGTGACCAGACAAGTTCCGGTCACGATTCAGCAAAAGACTTGGCGATGCAGCGCCGGCAGTGAGAGGATGATGGCGCTGAACCGGGAGGACGCATGATTCTATCCACAACGAACGGTATCGAAGGCAAGAAGGTGGTGAAGTACCTGGGCCTGGTGTCGGGCGACGCGATTCTGGGCGCGAATATCTTTCGGGATTTTTTTGCGTCGATCCGCGATATCGTCGGCGGCCGATCTGCGGCCTATGAAAAGGAGCTGCGCAAGGCTAAGGATATCGCTCTTCGGGAAATGCGTGAGCAGGCCAAGAATCTCGGCGCCAATGCAATCGTCGGCATCGATATCGACTACGAAACCATCGGCACCAATAGCAGCATGTTGATGGTCAGCGCCAATGGAACGGCGGTGGTGTTGGAGTAGCGATTTTGCGGGTTTGGTGAATCTGCCGCCGGATCATCTTTACCGGCCTATTAGAGATGAGATCAGGGGGAGGTTGTTACAGCTAGAAAGGGGCAATGCCTATCGATACACGTCTTTCCGGTGTTCAATCGACAGGATCTCGATCCATCCGCTTACAATACGGTACAACACACGATACGGCCAGATTCGGTACGACCATACCTTGTCTTTCTGAAATCGACCTTTCAGCGGTTTGCCTTCGTCGGGATGGTCGGCTAAGTAACGGAGAGATTCTTTAAGACGTTCGCGGATTCCTTGATCGAAGGCCTCAAGATCTTTGACTGCCTGGTGGGTCAGCTTGACTGGCTTCACTGATCTTCGCCGAACACATCCTTGAACGAACGCACTTTTCCAGCCTTCGCATCTTTTAGCCCTTGCTGGAGTGCCTTGACCGCTTTCGGATTCGAGAGCAATTCCAAGGTTTCTACCCAGCTTTCATATTCTTCGGCGCCCATCACGACAGCTTTCGGTGTTCCGTTCTTGGTCACAATGAATCGTTCTGACAAGCGATCGGCCTTGTCAACAAGAGAGGAGAATCGAGAGCGTGCTTGTTTAAGAGACATGGTTTTAGTCATAGTCGTGCTTCCCTTACCAGGAGTGTACGCAATAATGTACCCTTTGGCAAGCGGGTCTACCGCAGCACGATCTTCACCAATCCGATGCATCCCATATAGAGAGCAAGCGATCCCGCCATCGCAGGCCAGAAGCCAAGGCGAGGGATGCCCATGATCATGGCGACGACGTAGACGGTCCAGGGCGGGACGAACCACAGCAAGTTCTTGGCATAATCGACCGTCGTGACGCCACCGCCGTTGGCATAGAGCAGGATAAATGTCACACCGGTAATGGCCGGAAAGGTGCTGGCCATAGCGGCAAGAAACGATTTGCCCTGGGAACCGAGATAGGTGGAGAAGCTCACGATCGAGCCGCCTAACAAAAAATAGAGCGCATACTTGCCGAGATCGTTCACAACTTTCCTCCTTAGGTTCCACCATTGGCCAGATAGCTCTCGATACGTTGATCTGATGGTCTTCTGAATTCGATCGCTGGATCTCATCCAATTGCCGTTCTCACTGCACTGTACATGACGATGACTTCGACCGCATGAGCGATGATGGTAATCCAGAGGTTTCGTGTCCGAAGCCAGATAGTTCCCCAGATCAGTCCATCCCACAAAGCAATCCAGTGAAGATATTGAAAAATATTCACCATGAATGGATCAAATGTAAATGTGAGTGCGCTGATAAGAAGGGCAAGCGGCCACAGAGATCGGTGTGAAGGGCTGCCTCGCCAGATCGATGCGAGTTCGATGAGCCGCCCTAACAGAAAGCCGCGAAAATTCAGCTCCACGAACAATGCAATACAACCGATGAGCCACGGCACCATCAAGAAGACTGGAAGCCGGCCGTGAGGCGTCTGCTTTAAGAACGTGATGTCATAACCCAGAGAGGGATAGACCGAGAGAATGACGAAGGTATTCAGGCTTCCCAGCAACAATCCTGTGAACAATCCCCACTGCAGCCCATATGCTACCTTCGCTTTCTCCAATCCGAGTTGAACCGAGAGCAACGATGTACGCGAAGCCCAGAAGCCCATCGCTAGATAAGCAAGAAGTTGTGGTGCGAACTGGACGAGAAGATCTTCTCGGAGTGAGCTGGGAAGCCAGTAGTAACCGAACGTAGCTCCGATGGGGAGGAGCGCCAGTGCTGCACCTGGAAAGGGCATCTGACTGTGAGCGAGCCGACCAGGCCCGGAAGCCATCGAAAGTTACGAGAGTTCGAGATGATAACGATCCAACGTGGTCGCCTTATGGCGAGCGAGGTTGGAGAGCGATTTATTGTAATCCACAATGGCCCGCAGCTCATTGCCTTGCGCCGTAGCGAGGTCGCGTTGGAAATCGAGCACGAAGCGAGTGGTACTGAGTCCGACCTTCAGCCGTTCCTGCTCAGCCTGTAGCTGTTTCTCGGCCATGATGCGCGCCGACCTGGTCGTCTCAATGCGTTTAAAGTCGGTTTGGACCCGGCGTACCGCTTCACGGACACCGACGATAATTTGCTGACGAATATTCGCCAGCGCAACCTCGGCGTTTCTGGCTTCGATCTGCCGTTTGTTGTAGGTGCTGATGGCGGAACGGTTGCCGAGCGGATAGCTCAAGACGAGCCCCGCACCATAGTTGTAGAAGTCACCGGAGAAGTTTCTGGTGAAGGACTCGCTATAGTCACCTCCGAGACCCGCGAGACCCATGGTCCCTTGAAACGACAGGGTCGGAAGCAACTGATTCCGGGCGAATTGTTTGTTAAGTTCACCTGATTCGATGTTCTTTTTGGCTTGGACGATCTCCGGCCGCTGTTCGATGGCGATGTCGATCGCTTCCTGGAGGCTGAGGGGTGCCAGGAGCGTGACGGGCGAATCGGCGGGGATGAGGCGGACGTCCTGCCGTAGGTCATCTTCTCCCGGATTCAAGAGACGGCGTAGTTGATCTTCCTGATCACCGATGCTTTTCTCGGCAACCAGCACTTGCTCCACCCGTGAGGCGACGGCAGCTTCGGCTTGAAGTACATCGACGATGGACATCACGCCTGCCTTTGCCTTGGCGCGGTTGGTCGCTAACAGTTCTTCGGCCGCCTTCAGGGCGGCTTGCGCCACTTTCAAATTTTCATTCGCAAACACCAGCTCCCAATAGGTTTGCTCCATTGTGGTAATGACGGTCAGGACGCGGTCTCGAAACACATGCTGCTCGACCACGGCATTATTTTGGGCAACTTTGATGAACGTCTTGTTGATCTCGATGCCGGCGTTTCTGAGTAACGGTTGCGTCAGTGTGAGAGCCAGGCCTCCTGTCCAAGACGGATTGAACAAGAATCCTCGGGCGACATCCTGATTGACGTTGCTTCTCGCCGGACTGTAATTCACGTCAAAATTACCGCCGGTGATGAGGTTGGTGGAGGCATCGAGGGTGACAGAATGATTGCGTTGGTCGAAAATCCGGATTTGATCAAGCGCACCGAGAGTTCCTCCGAACACGGGTCGATTGAGCGGGTTTACCGTCCGATTGTATTGACCGTTCACGCTCAGGGTCGGATCGAACTTGGATTGCTCGATGATGATGTCGGTCAAACGGCTTTCTTTGGTCTGACGGCTGATACTGATGTCCAAATTGCTTTGCAGCGCGCGGACCGCGGCATCCGCTAGCGAGACGGTTTCACGCCGTTCCGCAGGCATCGGTTGGGTCACATCTAAACTCCAGCTATTGGATGGAGAGGAGATGCATCCCCAGCCGGCGATCAAGATAGTTGCGAGGCGGTAAGGGCGGGCTGAGGATTTACGAGTCATACATGCCTCCTTGATCGACGATCGTAGCAAGAGCATACTATAATGTGTCTTATGGAGCCTGTCATGAAGATTAATATTCGTCATAGTGTCGAAGAACCGAGCGCTCGTTTTCGATGGATAGGGGTAATCGGCGGTCTGCTATGTGTCCTGACCGTCGGCGCGCTCTATGCCGACTCGTCTGCATTGGCGCAGAGCGTATCAGGTGCCTCCAGTGTGCGGTCGTTTGATGGAGGGATCGGCAATTTGTTTAGGTTAGGCGGCGGGAGTTTGTACATTGACCCCCAGGGAACACAGGGATTTCTCTTTTCCCCAGCGCAGAGTTTCGTGCAATCCTATAATTTTCGAAACCCTACCACGGGTCAAGCCTGGAGTGGTGCCGCTATGATCTTCGGTCCGCAACTGTCCATCGGGCTTATCCAGGGTGCGAATCAAGTGGGAGGTTCAACTGTACTTCCCGGTCCTCCGCGCCAAACGGCTCCGCTACCGCCAATCGAGTCCGGCATCCTCGACGAGATTCCCTAGCAGGCTGTTGAAAAAGCCCGCCAGCGGCGTTCTCCCCTATGTTGAGCTTCTGAGCGAGGTTAGAGCTGCTCAGAGCAGCTCGGGGCGGGTGGGTGAGAAAGGTTACGCCTCGCCTCGAAGACACTGGGCGCTCACCAACTCGCTCGCCTCGCGGCGAAGCCGAGGGCGCCCGTCCGCAGGCGTGACAATCTTCGGACACTGCCGGCTCACCAACTCGCCGGCGCGCACAAACGTGGCGCTCTTTAT
>CAZPNQ010000083.1:0-17487 GCA_964587955.1 uncultured Nitrospira sp. | reverse complement strand
CCTTCTCCAGTGCGACGGACACCGTGAATGTGACCGTCACCGCCGTCAATGATGCGCCGACGGATCTGATGCTGTCAGCGAACACCGTAGCGGAGAACGCGACGAACGGGACCGTGGTGGGCACCGTCAGTGCGGTGGATCCCGACAGCGGCGATACGCACACCTATGCCCTGACCGATACGGCTGGAGGCCGTTTTGCCATCAATAGCAGCACCGGCGCGATCACGGTTGCCAATGGGGCCTTGTTGGACTACGAAGCGGCGCCCAGCCACACGGTGACCGTGCGGGTCACGGACTCGGGCGGGCTGACCTACGACGAGCTCTTCACCATCAACTTGATCGACGTCAATGAGGCACCGACGGACCTGAATCTTTCGGCGAACACCGTGGCGGAGAACGCGACGAACGGGACCGTGGTGGGCACCGTCAGTGCGGTGGATCCCGACAGCGGCGATACGCACACCTATGCCCTGACCGATACGGCTGGAGGCCGTTTTGCCATCAATAGCAGCACCGGCGCGATCACGGTTGCCAATGGGGCCTTGTTGGACTACGAAGCGGCGCCCAGCCACACGGTGACCGTGCGGGTCACGGACTCGGGCGGGCTGACCTACGACGAGCTCTTCACCATCAACTTGATTGATGTGAATGAGGCACCGACGGACCTGAATCTCTCGGCGAATACCGTGGCAGAGAATGCGGCCAGCGGGACCGTGGTGGGGATCGTCGGTGCGGTGGATCCCGACAGCGGCGACACGAAGATCTATACCTTGACCAATAATGCGGGCGGGCGGTTTGCCATCGACAGTTCTACAGGGATTATCACAGTCGCAAATGGCGCGCTGTTGAACTACGAAACGGCCACCAGCCACACCATCGTTGTCAGGATCACCGATTCGGGCGGATTAACCTACGACAAGTCTTTTACAATCACTCTCACCGATATGTATGAACCGGTTCCTCCAAACATGTCCGGTGCTATGACAAGTAATTCCATAGCCACTCGTGAGAACGACACGGCGTTATCTTCTTTGCGGGACTCATTGAGCGAGGCCGGGAAGGAGGAATTCCGTCCACCAGTAGATCCACTGAAGGCGATTGAGAATATGACTGTGTCCTCACCGCCAACCCATACGACAAACCTTGAAGAAGGGCGTTCGGATGTCATTCGCGAAGAGTTGCTTGAGAATGGGGTCTCGCCACGAGAAGAAAGTGAGTTGGTCATTGCTCCTGTCAGTGAGAACAAGGCTGATGGAAAGGCCACAACGCAAGACCATAGAGACTCGACTTCCCTTGCATCGAATCGCGTAGATATTCAGCAGCCAGATCGCACAATCGAGACTGCCACCGGCACGACGATGACGGTAGGATTGGCAGGTGTTGCCCTGCAGCAAGCATTTGGCACCAAAGAAAAGCTGATCGCCAATATTAGGCGGCCCCGCGCTCAGGCTGAAGGAACTTCGCCGGATAGGAAGTCTGAACGTTCAAAAGAGCGCGACAGCAGTTCGCCGAAAAATGAATCGGAGCACGAAGACCCCGCTTCGAACAAATCAGGTCCTGCCTGACATTGTAACCGTACTTCGAATTCGAAAGGGTTGTCAGACTCCTGAGCCTAATGTCGGCATTCTTCATCTATCGAGATGAGCAGTTACCCCGCACGCCCTCAATCGCGGTTGGCCGCTACATCTGCCAACACAACACAGTCTGAACAGATCACTCTGGATGCGCGTTTCCCATAGGTGTGCTCGCCAGTTCCCTTGTCTGCAGATACAGGGTAAGCTGAGGGCATGTTGACTCCAACATCACCTCGGGTCGCCCGGTTGGCGAGACGCTTTCTCATTCCGATCCTGATCGTATGTGGAGTGGCGCTTGTTCTAGCGGGAGGGTATGGCTTCTTTCTTTCATCCAGTCTGACGTTGCCAAAGAGCGATGAGCATCCGCCATTGTTGATCTATGGCGCACCGTTTTTTCTGACTCCGGGGCTCCATCTCGTGGATTCGGGATTGCTCGATCATCTGCAACGGTTGGAGTACAAGCCGGTTCGTGCGGCGCCGCGGGGAGCCGGTGAGTATTTCGCCACAAAGGACTCAATCGAGATCTTTCTGCATGCTCAGGAGGAGAATCGTCTTCCCGCACGATCAGTACGACTGATCTTAATCGACGGCATCGTCAACGAGGTCCTGTCCGTGTCCGACGGGCGACCGCTTTCCTTAGTATCTCTCGAGCCGGTGTTGATCAGTGGGATGCGCTCGGGCTCCCGGCAGGTTCGGGAGTGGATACCCCTGGACCGTGTCCCATCCGCCCTCATTCAAGCGTTGTTAATCATCGAGGATCGTCGATTCTTTTCTCATTTCGGGGTGGATCCCGTTGCGATCGGCCGCGCGCTTTGGATCAACCTGACTCGCGGTGTCGTCGTGCAGGGAGGCAGTACGCTTACCCAGCAGTTGGCCAAAAACCTCTACTATTCTCCCAAGCGAAACATGGGCAGGAAGATTCGGGAGGCAATGGCGGCGATGGCACTCGAGTTCAAATACCGGAAGGAAGAAATCCTAGAGAGTTATGTGAACGAGATCTATCTCGGCCAGGCCGGGCCCGTTTCGATCTTTGGGGTGGGAGAAGCCGCTCATCGTTACTACAGCAAAAATCTGGACGAACTGTCGACGGATGAAATCGCGCTGATCGTCGGATTGATCAAAGGACCCAATGCTTATTCCCCCGTGAAAAACGTCGAGGATGCCACGAAGCGTCGAAATGTGGTGCTTCGCCGCCTGAAGGAAGAGGGGATCTTGACGGAAGACGCCATGACTCACGCCATGAATCGGCCGGTGAAGGTCATGCTGAATCAAGATGTCCTCACCGATGCGCCATATTTCGTCGATCACCTGCTCAGGGAAGTTGAACAGGGCATAGGAATGGAGATACCGGACGGAGCGCGAATTTATTCGACGCTTGATCCCAGGGCTCAGCGAATCGTCGCACGGGTGGTGCAGGAAGGATTGGCGAAACTCGAAAAGACCCATCCGGCTCTGGCTGGAATCGAGCCACCACTTCAAGCAGCTGCGGTGGTGCTGGATGTGAAGACCGGCCACGTGCTTGCGATGGTCGGCGGTCGTAACTATCGCCTGAGCCAATTCAACCGTGCGGTGCAAGCGCATCGATCGGCTGGGTCTCTCTTCAAGCCTTTTGTCTACCTTGCCGGGTTTGAAGCCGCACGTGATCAAGGTATGAACGGCCTGACTCCGGCAACGATACTGGTGGATGAGCCGGTGACGTTGGAATCCGGCACGGGGTCCTGGTCGCCTCAGAATTACGATCGGCAGCATCGAGGGCCGGTGACGGTCCGTACGGCGCTCGAGCAATCTTTGAACATTCCTGCCGTTCGAACCGCACATCGAACTGGATTGACGGCGCTTGTGAACGTGTTGCACGCGTTCGGAATTACCACTCCGTTGGCGGACAATTTATCTTTGGCACTTGGTAGTTCATCGGTCTCTTTGCTTCAGATTACATCCGCCTACGCCGGGCTCGCCAATGGAGGCGTGGTCATCCGTCCGGTCGCGCTGTCCAACATGGTACGTGAGGGAGGAGAGACCATCTGGAGTCCTCCGCTCGATCGACGTCAGGCAGCCACCCCGCAAGGAGCGTTTCTCATTACGTCAATGTTGAAAGGAGTAGTGGATCGCGGGACTGGGGCCAAAGCCAGGGCATTGGGGGTGCAGGGACCGGTCGCAGGCAAGACCGGGACGACCGATGGGTATCGAGATGCCTGGTTCGTAGGTTATACACCGGACGTGGCCATCGGTGTATGGGTCGGTTTTGACGATGAGCGACCCGTCAAGCTAACCGGCGCTCAAGCTGCTCTGCCGATTTGGAGTGAGTTGGCACTCCGTCTTATCCCACGAGGTTCCGCGGATTTTGAAACTCCGGTCGGAGTCGTTCAGCGGAAGATCGATCCCAAAAGCGGACAACTCGCGACGTCGCAATGTCCGGAGAAAAGGTTTGAGTTCTTCATCGGGGGAACCGAGCCGACGGTCTATTGCGAAGTTCATGGAGGCGGGTTCTGGGAACGGCTGAAGCAGACGTTGGGTGTGCCTCAATGACGACGGGAATACGATGGAGGGCCGGTACGGGGGCGTTGGATTCCACAAACCGTTAGGCGGATCCCAGGTCCTGAGGTAACCTTGAAGAAGGTTGGCCTGCACCGAGGAGCCCTCATGAAAAAAACCGGCTATGTAGACGACGGCAATATTACGCTGTTGGCAAAAGGTGTTGAACTGAAAGGTGAAATCAAGGTCGATGGCACCGTGCGAATCGATGGGCGGCTCGAAGGCGATGTGCATACGAAGGGGGAAGTCATCGTGGGGGAAGATGGAGTGGTGAAGGGAGCTATCCATGCGGATTCACTCATCAGCAGTGGCCGTATCAAGGCAACCGTGACGGCCACCGGAAAAGTCCAACTCCTCAAAACGGCTATTTTGATCGGCGAGGTCCATTGTCCCATGATGCTGATGGAAGAGGGAGCCAAATTTCAGGGGGTCAGTGATATGGGTGTTACAGGCTGGCCCGAAGAGGCTTCTCGATTACCCAGTAACGTTCGCGACATGACCGCGCATCGTGGGAAAGCAGTTGCGCTGATCGGAAGAGACACTGACCTGTAAACGAAACTCCGCGTGTTGCTCTCACGATCGTTCTACGTCAGGTTGTTCGACTCCCCCATGCTATTCTTCCTTCCGTGACAGACGCCGTCAGATCTGCTATTTACTCGAAGCCGCTTCATAGAGTGCGACATCGTTCATGACTCGACAACAGATCTTTTCCATCGTGTTCTTTTCCCTCCTTGTCTTGCTGCTCTATCAGATTGGACTGATGTTCAAGCCCTTCTTGTTCTCGGCATTGTGGGCCGGCCTGTTGGCACACTGGGCCTTTCCCATACATCTCCGATTGACCGCATTGTTCGGCGGTAAGGAAACACTCTCTGCCGCCATGCTGACGGTGGGTACATTAGGAATCGTGATCGTCCCGTTGGTCGTCATGGGGGTGATGTTGGTGCGGGAAGCCGGCGCGGCAGAGCAGGCAATTCGGCTATGGATCTCTGGCGGAGGGCTTGAGCGTCTGCCCGATCAAGTAGCCAGTATTCCTTTGGCCGGAGGCTGGTTGAAGGCGGCCGTATCCGGTAGCGGCAGCCCCACCTTTTCGTTGGAACAGTCCTTAGTCAGTGGAGTCAAAGAATTGGGCCAGTTCTTAGTCGGAGGAATGGGGGGATTGCTGCGAAATACGTTCGCGCTCGTGATGAATTTCTTCATCATGTTGTTGGTGCTGTTTTTTCTCTTCACGGATGGCCGGCAATGGCTCGCTGCCTTATACGATTTGATTCCGATGGAAGAGTCACACAAGTCGAAAATCTTGGCCCGGTTGGATCAAACCATTCGAGCGGTGGTGAAAGGGATGCTCGTGACGGCCATCGTTCAGGGTCTTCTGGCAGGGATGGCCTACCTGGCGCTCGACGTGCCGTTTCCGATAGGCCTCACGGCTTTGACGATCGTGTTGGCGCCGATCCCATTCGGCGGCACCGGGCTGGTATGGGGCCCCGTCGTAGTGTATCTGTTCTGGATGGGTGCGACCGGGAAAGCGATGGCCATGCTGATCTGGGGAATCGGCGTCGTGTCGATGGTCGATCAGTTTCTTCGTCCTTGGCTGATAGGCCAAGATGTGCAGATTCCCGTGCTACCCCTCGTGCTCAGCGTGTTAGGTGGGTTGGCGCTGTACGGATTACTCGGCCTCTTCGTCGGTCCCATTCTCGTCAGTTTGTTGATGACCGCCGTCCAAATCTATCGAGAGGAATACCACCTCAAGCCCCCATCAATGATCGTCGGCTGAAGCAAGGACTGTCGACTATTTGCTCATGACCTATAACCAAATGACTCATGACCGCTCCTGCTACTCCAGCGGAATCGTAATGGCGATTCCGCCCATGACGTCGTGTAACTTGAAGTCCTGCTTAGGACTCAACGGGTGACTGTTGTGGCACGTGACGCAAGCGGAAGAAACCGCACGGTCCGGGTAGATCGCTTGGAAGTACTTCTTCTTGCCGCTTGACACGATTCCGCTGATCGGCCGTTCAGGCTGGCGTCGAAGGAGGTCCAGGGCCTTTCGCTCAAACTCGGTGGCCGGGGCATTGCGTTGATAGATCGGAGATAACCCGATGAGCCTATAGCGGATGCCTCCTCCACTCTCGGCCACTAACCTGCCGGAATGCTGGAGAAACTGGGCCGGTAAGGGCAGTGCGTTATCGTGCTCCCAATGTTCAGTCGAGGCAACGATGCCTTTCTCATGCATACGATTGACGATCTGAGTCGTATAAATCGAACGGTCAGCTTCGAGGACGGCATGGACATAATCGGCGACCTTTTCCGGTGAGATACCGACAGGGGGTCGGTCCTCCTTGGCCAAGGGAAGAGTCGTCACACTCCAAAACCCTGCTAAGAGGAGTGCGACGGTTGCGGCTCGGAACGCGAAGTGGGAGTAGGCCATGGGGCTCCTTTGGGAGATGCAGGCACACCGATCGGGAGGGTGACGAGGCACGTCGTGCCTCGGCCTTCGACGCTCTCAATGCGGATGTCGCCTCCAAACTTTCGGATAATGCGTTTCGCCACGGTAAGCCCAAGTCCTGAACCTTCTCCTTGTCCCTTCGTCGTAAAAAAGGGATCGAAGACTTTCGATAAGTGTTGTTTGGCGATGCCGGGACCGGAATCGCCGATTGCCGTCGTCACCGTATGGTCCGATACGGCTGTGGTCAGGGTGAGTGTTCCGCTGCCTTTCATGGCTTGGGCGGCATTGGTCAAGAGATTGACCAATGCTTGCCGGAGTTGATCCGGAAACACCAATACCGGCGTGTTGTCCGCATAGGTCCTGTGGACCACTACGTCCTTCATGTCAACGCTGGATTGTGCTGTGGTCAGCGCTTGATCCAATATCTGCTCCAAGGATATCTGTACCGGTTTGTCGGAGGCCTCACGAGTCGCCACACCGGTAAAATCTCGAATGATCGCGGCCATGCGATGCCCATGAGCCACGATGTCCCGGGCGCAGTTCTTGATTTGCTCCAAGTCCTGTTCATCCTGAATGACTTCCCCCAACCCGATGATGCCGAACAGGGGGTTGTTGAGTTCATGGCCGATGCCAGCGGTAAGCACGCCGAGGCTTCCCGTCTTTTCTGCCTGAACCACTTGATCTTGTAGACGGCTCTCGTCCGTGGTGTCTCGAAGCACCAGCCCGATATCGTCTTCCTCCCCTGGTCTCGCGGGCAATCGGAACCATTGGTACTGATAGATGCGGGATCCGATGTGAAGTTCAGCACGATGGGTGGCTGAGTCATGATCCGCGAGAGGCATCAGTGGGTCCCTTGGTACCGTCTCACGCCCGATATCGGTTGCGGCGAAGGGAGTAGCGCCGTTCGTTCGGAACTCCGCTTGAAGTTGTTTCTGAACGGCCGGATCGAGCGGAAGAATCGTGAATAGGGATGCTCCCGACATCGGTTCCTGGATCTTGAAGGATTCGCGGCCCGCCTGATTGATATAGCGCACGACTTCATGGGCATCGATTAAGAGAATGGGGGTAGGGACGGCGTCCAAGATTTGATCCGTCGACTTCTGGAGAACCTGGACTTCTTGGGTTTTCAACTTGACCTGGTCGGTTAATCCGGCGAATGCGGCTTTCAGTTGACTGTTCATCCGATTAATCTCGTCGGCCAAGCCTTCCAATTCGTCACCTGTGTCGATCCGAATCGGTGTCCGAAGCTCACCACGTCCGATGGCTTGTGCTGCTTGTTGGAGTTGCCGTACGGGCGTCACGATACGTCCGGCGGCGACGTAACCCAGAGAAGCCAACAGGACAACCGCAACGGCTCCGAATACCGTCACCCAGGTGAATAGATGCTGAATCGGCGCGAAGAGTTCGTCTGATGATTGCCAGACGAACGTATGCCAAGACCCATCCTCGATAGAGCCGTTGGTCGCTCGACTGGTTTCCGGCAGAGGCGCGAAGCCGATGACGGACGTGGCTTGTCCACCATGGCCGTCGCTCGAGGCTTGCACCCAACCGGGTTGCCGCGGTGTCACGAGCGGGATTAACTTCGGATCGGACAACGGCACGCCGGTGGGAAGAATCGGGCAGCTGACGACGATGCCGTTGGTATCGATCAACATCACGTGACCGGTCTTTCCGAATCGAGAGACATGGGTCGCAGGAGAAAAGAATTCCTTGGCATCGATCACGCGATGAAGCACTCCGACGACTTCATACCGGAGGCTATCCATGACGGGGAGCGAGATGGAAAATACATACGCGTTGACTTGGTCGTCGAAGCGGACATCTTCAATGTAGAGTTTCCCCACCGCTTTGTTGAAGGCTCCCTGCCACCATCGGGTCTGGTTGTGACGAAATGCGGGATGTTCGGTCATGGTTCCGAGGAGCGTGCCCTGTCTATCAGTCAAGAACAGCATCTTCGTGGAGGAGCGAACCACGTGAGGAAGTAACTGTCCCGGTGCACTATGGACACCGGTAAAGTATTCATGGAGCAAGGTGCTGAGTGGGTTCTCCATGAGAGATTTGATCGCCGTTCGGTCTCGTGCAGTCCAACGACGTTCTAGATCCGATGGCGTTGTGTTGGAACTCTTGGCATCGCCTCGTGCATCACGCCGATGCTCCAGCTCGCGGATGAGCATCGGATCATTCGCGATGCGCGCCGTGTGGGCGATTTCTTCAGCGAGCAAGAGATCGAGTTTGCGGGCGGCTTCAGCCGCCAACGCTTCGAAGCTTTCTCCGCTGACTTCACGGATTTCCTGAGACCCTTGCCAAAATGCCATTCCCAAGCCGACAACGAGCGGGATGAGGCCGACGAGAAGCATGGAGACGATGACCTTTGCCTTGAGACCCCATCTAGTGCCGGCCGGCGATGATGCCTTTGTCTCCGTCATGACCGAGTGGTCCTCCCCTCGGTGTTTGACTCATCGTGAAAGGTTAGGGTGAAGGTTGAGCCACGGCCGATGTGACTGTCGACCCCTATGGAGCCATTCATGCGAGTGATGACATTTTTGATGTTGTATAAGCCCAATCCCGTTCCTTTCCCGGGCGGCTTTGTGGTGAAAAATGGTTCGAAAATTCGACTTTGCACCTCCGGAGCAATGCCGCACCCGGTGTCCGAAACACGAACCTGTGTGATGCCGGATCCAGCCGAGGTTTCCAGCGTCAAGGTACCGTGATGTTCCATGGCTTGCACGGCATTCGTAATGAGATTGACGAACACATGGAGGAGTTCATCCGGGTTTCCCTTCACGACGACGTCAGGTTGATAGAGCTTACGAATGTCGATGTCTTGAAGAGCCACGGCGTAGCGGGCGATCTTGAGGGCTTCCTCCAGTTTGCCATTGACGCCGACCAGGCAGTCTTGCCGTAAGGATGTGCGGCGCGAGTACGAGGTGAGATCTCGGCAAATAGCCGTCGTGCGCTTGACGGCATCGATGATGTCCAATGCCTGGGCATGCACGGTATCGAGGTCGGCTTCGTCGACCAGGTTTTCCGCCAAGCCGAGAATCAGTTGAAGCGGATTGTTCATATCGTGGGCGATACCCGCCGCAAACGACCCGATTCCAGCGAGCTTCTCCGCATGGAGCAACTCGGTTTGCAAGGTCGATTCATGCTGGACGAGTGTCCAGAGCAGTCGAGAGGCCTGTCCACTGACGATGCCGGTTTCCGCCGGCAGTTGTTCCTGAAGCATCGGCCCCATCGCCGGATCACCCGTGACGTCCATCACAAGATTGAGTCCTGGATTCTTGATCAGTTCAGCGACTCGGTCATAGACCGTCACGTTGAGCTCCTGGGCCCGTTGAAGTCCCGGTGCTGAGAGATCCTTATCGGTGATGCCGAGGATCTCAATCGTGCCGATTTGGTGGAGCACATCGAGTAGCGCGGTCCCACCACGGCCTGCCCCGATGATGGCCACTCTGATCGGAGGCGAGGCAGGCAGCGTAGGTTCGACTCGCTCGCTACGGAGTTGCAGAGGGGCATCAGATGAAGAGGTGGCTGCCATGCTCTTTTCTTGTGGTGCCGCCCGGTCCATCAGAGATGGGCCAATTCACGTTGTTCCATCGCGCGAGCGACAGAGGCTTTCAGTTTTTCACCTTCTACCGGCTTCACGAGATAATCCACCACTCCCTGCCTCAGTAGCGACGTGGCCATGTCTGTGTCCGGGAATCCGGTCAGGACGATCAGGGGTACGCGCGGATAGTTCTGGCGGAAATAGGCGATCGCTTCGATTCCATTGAGCTTCGGCATTCGGATATCGCAGATAATGACGTCAAGAAGTAGGCGATTTTCTCCAGAATTGATGACTTCAATGGCCTTCTCGCCATTTTCTGCCTCAAGGACATCGTAGCCTGCTTTGTGCAAAGTCATTCGAACGACCTTACGAATATCGGGCTCGTCATCGACGATCAACACTCGGCCATTGGTGCTTTCACCTCCCACAAAAAATCCGGACTTGAATTCGCTCATGACGACCTCCTTGTTGAAGGAAACCATATTTGCGAGACACAACCATCAAGCGCAAAGTCGATGCCGAATTGGGATGGAGGTGACATTGAGAACTTTCAATCGCTTATGTCTAAGGAAAGCCTGGGCCTATTTCACCGATGGCTCGATTGCACCACCACAATGCTGAAATCCACCAACAAGGATGCTCATTGCGTTTTAGAGCCTATTTCGGCTAGGTTATTGAAAAAGCTAAGGAGTAGATGCCGGTGATTACGCCAGAAGTGCTGACCGACTATATTCGTAAGTCCCTGCCGGATGCCGTGGTGACGGTGACAGACCGTACGGGAACGATGAACCACTTGAAAGTCGTCATCGTCTCGGAGGGGTTTCATGGAAAAAATCTTTTAGATCGGCATCGTCTGATCTATCAGGCGTTAGACGTCCCGATGAAAGATGGACGTATCCATGCACTGGAACTGACGGCACGCACCAACGATGAGGCATAGGAGGAAAACATGGCCAATCCGATTGAAGAAGAGATTCAACAGGAAGTGAAGTCTCATAAAATTTTGATTTACGGCAAGGGCACGAAGACCATGCCGATGTGCGGATTCACGAGGGAAACGATGCAGTTTTTCGACAAATACGGGTATCCGTACGAACTCATCGATGTTCTCTCGCAGCCTGCCAAGCGGGAAGCGCTGACCAAGATGACGAATTGGCCGACCCTTCCCAAGGTGTTTATCGACGGAACCTTTTACGGAGATACTGATATTCTTGACCCAATGGCTGCGAAGGGTGAAATCGAACCGCTGCTGAAAAAAACATTTGAGAAGTAGAGGGAGACTCGGCGACACGCAGATGCGCGGAGTCGGTTGCGCCATCATGCATTGAATTCAGACGGCTGACGGACTTCGTTCTATCTCTAGGGTGCGACTCTCACGCTGCGACTCTCGTCGCAATGCCGTCGCACCTGACATCACTTTCCTACCGATCAAGCAATTCCTGCTATGGCGCGAACCTCACCGCGCCTCCGTTCCATCCGAAGCTATGGAAAGTGGAAGACGCGGGGCGATGCTACTGCGTTGCAGTCTTCTCGATCAGACGTTTGTAGAACGAGGGTATCGGTTATGAAGACCCTGATTCACGTGATAGCGGTGCTGATCGTGGTCGCGGGCTGCTCCTCTGCTATTCCTCAGCGGAATCAAATTGCTTGGGATCAGGCGCAGATGTTCGATCTGACTCATTCATTTGGATCGGATACGATTGTCTGGCCGACGGAACAGGACTTCAAGCTCGTCGTGCAGCATGCAGAGGATACATCCGGCGGGTATTACTATGCGTCCAACCGTGTAGAGATGTCTGAGCACGGTGGTACCCACATTGATGCCCCGATTCATTTTTCAAAAGGGAAACAGACGTTAGACCAAATTCCAATCGACCGTTTAACTGGGGCCGGTGTCAAAATCGATATCATTGAGCAGTGCATTCGAGATCGGGATTACCGCATAACTGTCTCAGATCTTGAGGGTTGGGAAGGAGCACACGGCCGCATTCCGAACGGGTCCATCGTTCTATTGGATACTGGATTTGCGATGTTATGGCCAGAACGTAAAGACTATCTTGGAACGGATCGAAGAGGGCAGGAGGGAGTTCGAGCTTTACACTTCCCAGGACTACATACCGATGCGGCGGTCTGGCTGGTACGGGAACGACGTGTTAAGGCAGTGGGCATCGACACGGCCTCGATCGACTATGGACAATCGACCAAATTCGAAACCCACGTTGCGCTGCTTTCTCAGAACGTACCGGTGTTCGAGAATCTCGCCAATCTGCATAACCTGCCGGCTCGCGGATTTGATGTCATCGCGCTACCCATGAAAATCGCCGGTGGGACCGGTGGTCCGCTGCGGATCATTGCGGTCGTGCCACCTTCGCCCTAACTTTCAAGTCCGGAATCAAGATCCCTGAATCTCCGCCATGATAAACCACCGGCCAGTCAGGGGCGCCGTCGCGGCGTCCAACTCGTCGCTTGTCGCGCTCTTTTTCTAACCGCGTATGCCGAGCTTTCTCAATCCAGAGAGCAAGCCGAGTCTCTCTCGGTGTTGCCCAGGGATTCCCCAGAGGTCCTGTGCAGCGCCTGGGAAGCACTCAACTGCCTGATAACCCATATTGGCGAGTAGGTTCTTCAATGCTATTCCGCGCTCCGTCAACATGCGCATAGGACCAAGGGTGACAGGGAAAAAGCGGATGCCTAGACGGAGCAGCGCTCGACCGCAACCACGCAGATGCTCGCCCGAACGGTCATGGATCGTCAGTCGCCCTTTCGGTAGGCTGAGCGGGGCATCGATTGGGATAAGAACAGGGCGAGCCTTCCTGAACGAAACTGAGAATATCATCATTGCCGAACGCGACGCGCGTTCAGCGTTCAGATTGCCCAACACACACAGACCGGTCGGGCACTTCGGCAACCCGGCGAGGTCAATGCCTACGACAACTTCTTGCTGCGCATTGTGGCGGCTATCTTCTTCACTCTTTTAGGAGTGAGCAGACCCATGTATACTCGCATTCATGAAACCTCGGCAACAAACCGTCTCTCAGGTGTCACGGCGGCGCCTGAGCAAACTGAGCCTGCAACTCGCTGACGAAAAAATTGAACGAGCTAGGCGCTTGACTCCAGAAGAACGGTTAATAATTGCATTGAACCTCTCTGATTTCTGCTATCTATTGAACCGGTGTTCTCCGAAGCCCTAAGTCAAATCATTGGACGTCTAGACCAAGCACAGAAGAAGCGCTTGCTTCATTCGTATGCGTTGATTGGCGGCTTTGCTGTGTCAGCATGGGGTGTTGCGCGAGCCACACAAGACATAGATCTTGCCGTAGCACTCGGTACATCAGATCCGCAGGTGTTGGCTGTCCACCTTGGGGCTACATATGAACCAGGAGGTATGGATGATCCACTACGAGGCGTCTTTAGGCTTAGCCTGAAATGCGAAGGGCAAGAAGTTCCGGTTCAACTCATCATGCTGCCGGCAAAATTAGCAAATATCGCATTCAATAGAGTTGAAACACTAGACGTCATTGGTTGTTCGGTACCAGTGGTGAATTGGCAAGCACTCGTACTCTTGAAACTCTATGCCGGAGGACCGCTAGATTGGCAGGACGCCCGGAATATTGTCGCAGTGCGAAAACCAAGCGCGGCTCATCGGGAATACCTCATTGCACAGGCTGATGCGTTGGAGCTTACCCAAGAGGTGCGAACTTTGCTCGAATCCTCGGCATGAATCAGAGACTTGCGTTCTGGCTGAGTGGAACCAGGATGACGCCAACTATTCGTCGACGAGCTCGACTGAAGTCCTGATCTCCTTGCCCAGCGGGTGACTTCAGCTTTTTTGAAAAACAACCAGATATCTTCTCTGAAGCATTCAAAACGGTCATTCCCAAGCCTCAATCTCTCGCCTGTCATGGATAGTCAGTAAAACATGGGGACTATGCGGATGGTCAAAGTCACGAATATCGGCACGGGTTAAGCTGCCATCTAGCCTTGTTAGGTCCCGATAGCTTGTTTCGTTTCATCCAGATGCTTCTGTAGGTAGGTCATGAATGGGGTGCCGCCAGTGCCGACCGCTGTGGGGTTAGTCGTACTGGTTTGGTGCTGGCGATTGATGTAGCTGTCTGCGTAGCCGATGTGGATTTCACGGAACTGGGCCAGTAAGCTGACGCACGCACAGTAGGCCGACCATAGTTCGGGGCGACTCTGTCTGCGATCATGGACATAGCCGGCAAGGACGGCGCGTCCATGGCCGTCAGTCTGGCTTTCGAGGGCTTGAAGAAAAGCACGGTGGCGAGGCGGCATGTATTCACGCATTTCTTGCAGGTACACAGTCAAGGGATCAGGGGCATGACGGATGCCGAGTCCTGCGTCCAGACATGGGACGATCGAGCTCTGCGCCCCGGTCTCACCACGAAATTGCTGCGGCTGTTGCGCATAGGCATCGACGCTGTCATAGATGAGACCATCAGACAGGGACGGACTGTTCTTCCAGCCGTGGATATAGGGTCTCACGCGAGTGTAGTAGACATAGGGATCGCAGCGCTCCTTCATGCGGAGCAGCGTGTCCCGCATGGCAGTTTGAGCTGACGCCAGAGCTTGTAACGCTGAAAGTACCTCCTCGTCCGTACCTTTCGATGCCGCGTTGATTGCGCGAAGCAGTCCCTCCAGGCCAGATCCTGCCTGTCGCTCGATCTGAATATGAACGACGACGAACCACTCTTCGTCCAGCCCACCAAGGAAATTCTGCAGCAACACAATATTGTCGAGCTGAACCGGCTTTGTCTGATCAAGCCGGCGCCAATTGTCCAGCGCATAGGAGGCATAGGAAAGGACCGGCGGACGGCCGAGCTTCTGGGCTATTTCATACCAGGGGCGTGCAAGTTGGGAGGGAAGCTTGACGGCTGGTTGGCCCGGTGTTTCCCAGACATAGGCATGTCCCGCGAATGAAAGGATTCGCATCGCAGCTCGATACTCGTCGTCGCGCCAACTCGATGGAACGGATGGGAGCAACGACAACTGTGCGTCGATAAACTGTCGGACCTGGCGCGAGCTCAACAGCTTCGGCATCTCACGGCTCAGGTGGTTGAGTACGGAACAGTCGGATAGAGTTTCGCAAGGATCAGACGGTAAGAATCCTCGCTCAGGGGAGATATCAAAATCTGCAAGCGTCAGTGGCTGGAAAGCTGAGGGTTTCACGAAGGCTCCTTGCCCACACTCTACCACTCGTTCCCAAGATTGCAATCGATCTCAAAACGAACCCGCAAAGAGTATTAACCAGAAGATATGCAAGTGCTGACTCAAAAATAAAAGGCCACCTTAGTAGGTGGCCTTTCCATTATCTATTCATTTCCTTGCTGGTGTGGTGCGGGTGCTCTCAATTGCACTCTTCTTCGCTTTTCCCCCAGGTGGGCCTGAGACTTTCTGGAGCGATCTTAGCGAAGGAATGGGGACCCACCGAGCCGCCGGCGATGTGAAAGCTGGAACTGACTGAAAGACTGCGGTCGCCGAAGCGACCGCAGATGAAGGAATTCCAGAAGGTTCGCGTCGCAGAAGGCCGGAGGGGTCATTCCGAGAGCTTGGGAGCGACGGCGAGTCTCAGGCCAGCCGTTATGTTCCCATTTCCCAGGAGGCGAGATACTTCTTCTGTTCGGCCGTCAACGTATCGATCGATACGCCCATGCCGGCCAGTTTGAGCCGTGCGATTTCCTTATCGATATTTGCCGGCACCGGGTAGACCTTCTTCTCCAGCTGTTTATAATTCTTGACGATATATTCGGCGCTCAGTGCTTGGTTGGCAAAGCTCATGTCCATGACGCTGGAGGGGTGCCCTTCAGCGGTGGCAAGGTTCACGAGCCGGCCTTCGCCGAGCAAACTGACCCGATGACCATTCTTCTTGATCGTGAATTGCTCAACTCCGGTACGGACTACCCGGCGTGCGCTGGCCAGCTTTTCAAGGGTTGGGATGTCGAGTTCCACGTTGAAATGACCGCTATTGCAGACAATAGCGCCGTCTTTCATGGCGGAAAAATGCTCACCACGGATGACATGGATGTTACCCGTGACGGTCACGAAGAAATCGCCGACCGGAGCAGCTTGTTCCATCGGCATGACGCGAAAACCATCCATGACGGCTTCGAGCCCTTTCAACGGATCTATTTCAGTGACGATGACGTCGGCTCCCATGCCCTTGGCCCGCATGGCGATGCCACGTCCGCACCAGCCGTAACCGACAACGACAACGACGGAGCCGCAGACCAAGCGGTTTGTGGCGCGCACAATGCCGTCCATGGTGGATTGTCCGGTGCCGTAGCGGTTGTCAAACATGTGTTTTGTGTCGGCGTCGTTGACGGAAATCACCGGGAACTTGAGAACCTTCTTTTCCGCCATGCTGCGCAATCTGATGACGCCGGTGGTCGTTTCTTCCGTGCCTCCGATCACGTTGCGCAACAGTTCTTTCCGCTTGGAGTGCAGATGAGAGACCACGTCGGCGCCGTCATCCATGGTGAGGTGAGGCCGGTGGGCAATGGCGGATTCGATGTGGCGATAGTAGGTGGGGTTGTCTTCGCCTTTGATCGCAAATGTTGGGATGCCTTCATGTTGTACCAACGCTGCGGCGACATCGTCCTGAGTGCTAAGGGGGTTTGAGGCACAGAGGCGGACATCGGCACCGCCGGCTTTCAGCGTAATAGCCAGGTTTGCCGTCTCGGTGGTCACGTGCAAACAGGCTGTGACGCGAACACCTTTCAGGGGCTGTTGTCGTTTGAAGCGCTTACGAATCAACCGCAACACCGGCATCGTTGCTTCAGCCCATTCGATTTTTGATTTGCCTTGGTCCGCCAGCTTGATATCTTTCACATCGTAGTCCACGAAAATCCTCCTCATCGAAAAGAAGGCTCAGGTTAAGGATGAGGCCGAGCACAACCCGACCCCGTTCCTTCTGCCTGAGCCTCAGTTACTGAACCTTAACCTTGGCCTCAACCTGTCGTTGTTACAGTCCGGCGTCCTTGCGCAAGGCCTTCGTCTTATCGGTTTTCTCCCAGGTAAACTCGGGCTCGTTGCGGCCAAAATGGCCGTACGCAGCGGTTTTCCGGAAAATCGGACGCCGAAGCTTCAGATGATCGATGATACCCCGGGGAGTCATGGGAAAATGCTTGCGCACGAGTTTGTCCAGACTATCGACCGACACTTTTTCAGTGCCCTTGGTGTCGACGAGTACCGACACCGGATCTGCGACCCCGATCGCATAGGCCAGCTGCACTTCGCACTTGTCGGCCAAGCCGGCAGCCACGAGATTCTTGGCAATATAGCGGGCCATGTAGGAGGCGGAGCGGTCGACCTTTGTGGGATCCTTGCCCGAGAAGGCACCACCGCCGTGGCTGCCATGACCGCCATAGGTGTCGACG
>CAZPNQ010000082.1:0-17585 GCA_964587955.1 uncultured Nitrospira sp. | reverse complement strand
CTTGTCCGTGGTGAAAAACGTATCGAAATGCTTGTCCGGCAACCCGTGCGGATGCTCGTTCTTATCCTGCAACTTCATCAGATCGACTACGTTGACGACACGGATCTTGAGCGACGGCACGTATTGGCGCAGGAGCTGCACGGCCGCGAGCGTCTCCAGAGTGGGCACGTCTCCGGCGCAGCCCATCACCACGTCCGGCTCGCCTCCTTTGTCATTACTCGCCCATTCCCAAATTCCGATGCCTGCCGTGCAATGTTTTACGGCCGCGTCCATGCCGAGATACTGGAGGGCCGGCTGCTTGCCGGCCACGATGACGTTGACGTAATCGCGGCTGCGCAGGCAGTGGTCCATCACCGACAATAGACAATTGGCGTCCGGCGGCAAATAGACTCGGATTACGTCGGCCTTCTTGTTCACGACATGGTCGATGAAACCCGGATCTTGATGGGAGAACCCGTTGTGATCCTGCCGCCACACGTGGGAGGTCAGCAAATAGTTCAACGACGCGATGGGCCTCCGCCACGGAATTTCATGCGTGGTCTTAAGCCACTTGGCATGCTGATTGAACATCGAATCGACGATATGGACGAAGGCTTCGTAGGTCGTAAATAACCCGTGCCGGCCCGTGAGCAAATACCCTTCGAGCCACCCCTGACACGTATGTTCGCTCAGGATCTCCATCGAGCGGCCGTCCGGAGCGAGGTGATCATCATCCGGCTCTCTCTCCGCCATCCAGACCCGCTCCGAGGCCTCCAGCACGGCGCCGAGCCGGTTCGAGGTCAGCTCGTCGGGAGCCATGATACGGAAATTCCTGTTGCGCATGCTCTTGACAACCGTGTCCCGTAAAAACGCGCCCAGTACCTTGGTCGCCTCGCCGATGACGGCTCCCGGCTTCGACACGTCCACGGCATAGTTGCGGAAATCGGGAAGGCGAAGGTCCCGCAGCAGCAGTCCGCCGTTGGCATGCGGATTCGCTCCCATTCGACACTGCCCTGTCGGCGCGAGTGCAGCGAGTTCGGGCATTACCGTGCCGTTCGCATCGAACAACTCCTCGGGCCGATAACTCTTCATCCAGGACTCCAACAGTCCGATATGAGCCGGCTTGGAGGCCATCTCCGCCATCGGCACCTGGTGCGATCCCCACGAGCCTTCGGTTTTCTTGCCGTCGACTTCCTTGGGGCCAGTCCATCCTTTCGGACTGCGCAAGACGATGACCGGCCAACGCGGTCGAGCGAGAGAGCCGTTGCTTTTCGATACGGTCCCTCTGGCGTCTTGCTGAATCGTCTTGATCTGCGCCAGCGCTGCATCCAGCGTCGCCGCCATCGCATGGTGCATCGGCTCGGGCTCCGAGCCTTCGACATAGTAGGGTTCATAGCCGTATCCGACGAGCAAGCTGTGCAACTCATCATGACTGATCCGTGCCAGGATGGTCGGATTCGCAATTTTGTAGCCGTTCAAGTGCAAGATCGGCAGCACAGCGCCGTCGGTGACGGGATTGAGAAATTTGTTCGAATGCCATGAGGCAGCCAGCGGGCCTGTCTCCGCCTCTCCGTCACCGATCACGCAGGCCACGATCAAGTCGGGATTGTCAAAGGCCGCCCCATAGGCATGGGACAGCGCGTACCCCAATTCACCGCCTTCGTGAATCGAGCCGGGCGTTTCCGGCGCGACGTGGCTTGGGATTCCGCCGGGGAAGGAAAACTGCCGAAACAGGCGCTTCATGCCTTCCTCCTCCAAACTGATGTCCGGATACATCTCGCTGTAGGTCCCTTCGAGATAGACGTTCGCCACGATTGCAGGACCGCCATGGCCCGGTCCGCAGATGAAGATCATGTTGAGGTCATCCCGTTTGATGACTCGATTCAGATGAACATAGATGAAGTTCAGTCCCGGTGTCGTTCCCCAATGTCCCAGTAAGCGGGGCTTGATGTGCTCCAGCGTCAAAGGCTTTCGCAGCAGTGGATTGTCGAGCAGATAGATCTGTCCTACCGAGAGATAATTGGCGGCGCGCCAATAGGCATCCATCTGCTTCAGCGATATGTCATTCAATGGTGATGTGTTCTTCGTCATGATCGCTCCTTCGTAGCATTCAGCAATCCAACGACGGATTGTGCGATCTCGCGCTCTTCATCAGTTGGAATCACGCGCACGCACACGCGACTTTCTTCGGTTGAAATAACAGGGTGATTGGACGCATTGGCCGGTTCGTCGATGACGATGCCGAGAAATTCCAATCCAGAGCAGATGCGCGCCCGAATCGCGTGAGCATGTTCCCCGATACCGGCACTGAAGACCAGGGTGTCTAACCCGCCTAATACCGCCGCCAACGCGCCGATCCATTTTCGTGCGTGATAACAGAACAACCCAACCGCCTCGGCTGCCCGTGGATCGCGCTGTTCTTGCTCAAGTAAGTCCCGCATATCGGAACTGATCTCCGAAACCCCGAGTAATCCGGATTCGGTATTCACCATCCGATGGAACCGTTCGACGGTCATCCCTTCGGTCCGCGCCAAGTATGCAATCAGTCCGGGATCGAGATCGCCGGATCGGCGGCTCATGGGCAAACCGGACACAGGAGTGAAGCCCATCGTCGTCTCGAGAGCCTTTCCCTCTTTCACCGCCGCCATGCTGGCGCCGTTTCCTAAATGAGCGAGGATGACGCGGCCCGTCACTTCGTGAGGAGTGCCGATCCGTTCCAGCTCCTTCATCAAGAAAGCATAGGACAATCCGTGAAAACCATACCGCTGGACTCCGGCGGCGGTGTAACGCCTGGGAATCGCCAACTGGCGGGCGACGGGAGGCATCTCCCGATGAAACGCCGTATCGAAGCAAGCGACTTGAGGGAGATGAGGATGCCGTTTCGCAAACCCCTCGATTAAGGCGATCTCAGCCACCAGATGTTCCGGATCGTAGGGGCTCAACCTCCGCAGCTCTTCCAGGACCATCGGCGTCACAATTTGCGGTTCGCGGAATCGCCAGCCGCCATGGACGACGCGATGTCCGATCGCTCGCAGTGGATTGTCCGGCAGGCCATCTTGAATGGCCGTCATAAGGGGCTCGATGCAGGCCTCATGATCAATGGCCTCAATCGTCCGACGCTCGGCGATACCGCTGCCATCTCGCGACCATGTGAATGTTCCTCCTGCAGATCCTATGCGGTCGAATGATCCCGACAAACCGCGTGCGAGAGGATTGCCATTCTGAAAGAGCGCAAATTTAAGCGTCGACGATCCTCCATTGACAGCCAAGATCGAACCGCCGTCGGAAGCGGAAGTGAATTCTGTCATGAAGCCCCCGCCGCATATGAGTCCGGTGAAGACATATTCATTTGCTTTGACAGGCCAGCGCGCGCCTCTCGAGTTCCGAACGCTAAGGCTTGCAAAGAAGGAACTCTGCGTGAGCAAATCTTTGTCGGGAACACCTTTGATGATATTTTACCGGTTGAACAGCCGCACGGCGTAACGAAGAGGTCCGGGCAGGGGAAATTTTCGACATGGGAGAAAACCGTATTGCCGCAGAAGGCAACAGGTCCGGGGTGATGACTAGGTGGGATCGGCGAAGATCTGCGTGTTCCCCTTGGTCCTCTCCGTTATACGAGGTGGTAGTCACTATACGAACCGGCATCGATACTTTGGCCGACCGCCTGATGAATCGCACGAGGCAGGTGTTTATACGCCGTTCCCTTTTCGAGCAAGAGGTAGGCCCCCGCTTCCAATAACGCTTCTCGATTCCCATTTCCGACATAAAACGAGAGCCCGATGACCTGCAGGTGAGGGTGTTTTCTGAGGATCGAACCAGTCGCTTCGATACCATTCATTTTCGGCATGTTGATGTCCATCACAATGACATCGGGCTTTAACTGATCAGCCAGTTTCACGGCCTCTTCTCCATCTGTCGCCTCACCCACCAATTCAATGTCGACATGATGGCTAAGATACTTGCGTAATCCTTGTCGAACGAGAAAGTGATCGTCCACCAACATGACGCGAATACATTTCATCTTCGGCGCATCAGCGACGGAACTCCGAGTATGAGAGACTGACCGTGTCGACATAACTGTACTCCTATTCATAAGTCCCAAGATGTGAACGCGGCATGAGTCTTAGTGGCACGGTGGATATGCGTGAATACTCCATTCTTCGGGAAATCGTTTCAGCTTCAATGGATGAACGGACGCTCCTACACACACCAGGCGTATATACTGAGTCCGCAAGAAATCTACTCGCTGAGAAGACGAATTAAGATACGCTCTGTTCTCGCTCCACAACCTGGAAGTCGTGGAGCAACACGGACGAGCTCACGCTCCCCTCAGGGCGACAGACTTGCACCCGGTAAGTTCTGTCGGCATCCATGGTCACCCGCACTTCCCCACGCCTGCTCAAGTCATCGATGGCGAGAAACATTTGATTCCAAGTCAAATCAGGACAGAGATCCATCACTTCATCCAGCGGACAGTCCGTACCAACTTGCTCCAACGTGGTTTTGACTCGGTCAATGAATGTTGTGTCCATGGAGTCTCCCTCCTTGTTGTTGAGGCACGCTACAAGAAAGGAAGATTCTCATGAACTAGCGAGTGACCTAGTTCTCGATGGAATAAAAATAATCTTGATCCAAGTCCCATAGGCACACGTATGCAATAGATGCACCCCGCCGCATCATCGATCCTTAACTTGTTTATTGTGACTTTTTATTGTTTGCCGGGCTTCCTTACAGTATTTCCTGAGAGACATGTATCGGTGAAGATACAGTTGAATCCGAATTCATACAGCTCTGGCAAGTTAAGCTCTGCTGAGAATGTAAACTGCGAGATCAATTGCACCCAATTCGCGCCCGAAGGTAGCGGAGCACGTCTACCTAGGAGTCCCCCTAGTAGACGAGCGTCCGACGAAACTTAAAATATACATGGTTTCTCACATTGGGGCGGAGCGAGTCGGAGATCCGGCATAGTTCAGAATATTCGGTGGGCGCGGATGCTCTGTACGGGCAAATGAGAGCCTACTGCCATTGATCACATGGAAGGGAAGCGCGATGAGAAAACCGATGGTGGCGCTGAGTTTGGCCATATGCCTACGAGTAACGGCAAACTCCATGGCAGCACTGGCTGCAGAAAATGGCGAGCAGGACCTTATCAAAGGGGCGAATCACTTGAAGAGCAAACAATATGCTGAAGCGCGTGCAGTCCTGCAAACCGGCATTATAAAGAGCCCAGCGAATGTACAAGCTCATTTCAATTTGGCTGAGGCCTGTCGGGCCCTATCCGATTGGGCCTGTGCCGAAGACCATTACGAAACCTCGTTGCATCTTGATGCAAAATCCAGGACATCGGGGACGAGGGAACCACGGTTACGAAGAATGAAGGTATGGCAGTCACTCGAGGAAGTCACGGCATGGCGATTGTTGGAGGAAGCCAAGGAACTGATTGCGGGTGGGGAGGCTCAGCCCGATAAGATGAGGCAGGTGGACGAAATGTTGGACGGCGCGGCTGAGTTGGGTCTCAACAATGATCAACAGACCGTCTATCGACAGTTGCAAGCGAAACTCCCCGGAAAACGTCAAACCACCTTGCCTGAGAGTGTGCGGTCCGGCGACAGGCCGATGGCGCTGGTACCGGCCGGGGAGTTCATGATGGGAAGTACCTTGAGCGCTGACGAACAACCTGTGCATCGCATCTACCTCGACGCTTTCTACATGGATAAGTACCATGTGACGGTGGGGCAGTACGCCAAATATCTGGAGGGGACGGGGACTGAGGCGCCACCCGAGTGGGAGATCATGAATCAGCCTCAGCATCAGAAGAAGCCGGTCGTCAACGTCAATTGGTCCGATGCCGCCTCCTACTGCAAATGGTCCGGCAAGCGCCTACCGACCGAGGCGGAATGGGAAAAGGCGGCACGGGGGACGGATGGCCGCCTCTATCCGTGGGGCGACGAAACACCCACAGGACTCCACGCGAATTTCGGCAAAAAGGAATGGGCGAACCATATGGCATTGGTTCCGGTGGGGATGTTTGAAATGGGCAAGAGCCCCTACGGTATCCATGACATGGCCGGCAATGCCTGGGAATGGGTCAACGACTGGTATGACCATGACTATTACAAGAAGAGCCCGATACGAAATCCTCAGGGACCGTCCACGGGCAAGTCCAAAGTCGTGCGGGGCGGTAATTGGCTCTACGTCGAGGAGTTTCTGCGTTCTTCGTTCCGGTTCAATGCCGACCCGTCCGGCCGGCAGTTCGGCTACGGGTTCCGTTGCGCGAAGACCGCATAGATTCAGTGGTCGGGCGTTCAGGTATCTAGAAGGGATGCCCTATCTAATGATGCGGGCAAAGCCGGCACGGCGAGTACAGAGCGTGATCAGTCATCCCATTGCACTTCGTCTCCTCACAGCCTCCTGAATGACATCATCGAGCTGTTCCACTTAGGGATATAAGCGGTTACGATCTAGCCAGCATTGTCGCGGCGATCACTACAGCAAGTGCTATGAACAATGAAAGGCGGGGGATCCAGCGCGCAGTTTTGAAAATGATCTGCTCCCCTGCGGTTCGATGAGATTCTGGAATGGCGACGACCCGACTGACGTTGGGACCAAGCACGAGGTCATGCAGTAGGGTCAGCACCAGCAAAAGGCCCACCAGTGCCAGCTTGACTGTCACGATCTCAGACCAAGAGGCAGGCTCCATTACGTGGATACCACGTCGGGCCAACAGCATCGGGCCGGTGGCCAGTAATATCGCCATGGCAACCCAAACGACCGGCCTGAAGCGGAGTGCCGCGGATCGAAACAGCGCCATGAATTCCGGCGCCGCCTTCCGGCCCCTAACCAAGGGAGCGAGGACGACGGAAAGAAATATCATCCCCCCGACCCAACTCACCGCAGCAAGGATATGCAGGACGACCAAAGTCGAATACATGGCGCCGCATGATAATCGATCCAGTGAGAAAAATCGTCATGGTCTTTGTGGACGGCTCCTCAATCTCAGGTGGAAGAAAGGGAACGTGTTAAGAGATTTGCTGATCTATTTCAATGACAGTCGGCGAGTACCTTCCCCCGCCAGCCATTGACTCCTGGCCGATGTTCTCGGTACAGGAAGTCATGAGGTATGATCCACATCGCTTCCCCCATGGTGACCGTCGCCGAGGGATCGTTCTCATGGTTTCGCTGTGCCAAGTAGGTCAGGTAATGGAGGAGAGAGCTATCTTATGAAGACGCTGATGATCCGATATCTTGTGTTTATCCTAGTCGCGATGAGCCTTCTTTCAAATGCCCTGCCCTCTTTCGCCGCTGGGACCGACACGAACGATGGGACCGGTTGGAAACTTTATGAGAACGCCCGTTTCGGTTTTTCCGTCCGCTATCCGGACGACTGGCGCCTTGGTAACCCGTTGCCGGATGGGATCGGGGTGACACTGTACCCTACGATCGAACAGAGCCTGGTTGCATTATCCGGCCACATGAATGTGGTCAGCGGCGGCAGCAAAGACGGACGGCAGACACTCAAGGAGTTCGCCGACGCCCATCGACGCATCATCACGGACCTGTATGAGAAGAAAGCGGTTACGGTGAAATGGCGGCAGGATCAAAACACGACGTTGGCCGGATTTCCGGCGAGACAACTGGCATTCACCTATGCGGACAACAAACAGGGACAGGTGGTTGAACACCACATCATTTCACTCGGCCGTAACGAAGGACGCGGTATCCGGGTAAAAGTCCCCCTCTCGGACGAAGCACGATTAATGGCGACGATCAAAAAAATGCTGGAGACCTACCAGCCTGGACGAGATCAGAACGCTGTCAGCCCGCTCCTTCCGAAAGAGAAAGGTGGAGGTTAAGGATTGAGGGGGGGACTGGCTGTTTTCTTTCTGGACCATAACCTTAACCTGAATCTATCTTCCTATGAAGCCCCGGACCGTCACTTTGATTCAAACAACAGATCCAGCGAAACCGACTCATTCGGCTTCACGGTGATCTCCCGCTCTTGCGATCCTAAAATCGGGTGCCAGGCCTTGAGACGGTACTTGCCGGCCGGAAGGTCCCCAATGGTAAACGCGCCATTGAGGTCGGTGACGGCATAGTAGGGATTGTCGATCGCATACCCCCAATTCTGCATGTAGGCATGCCGGCCGCATTGCATGGTAAAAGCTTTTTGCCCTTTACCGAGCTTGACGATATCCGTCGTTCCGCTCTCCTGCAGCGATGGCCTGAGAAGCACGACATCCGCCCCGCCTTGATCGTACGCATAGCCTTGGATATCGTGCGGCACCGGATCTCGATTGACCACGGTCACCTGGCGCTTGTCACTGATCACGGTCACAAAAGGCAAGAACTGACAGAGATTGGCCTCCATTTTGGCATCCGTGAAGGCAAAGGGTTTTCCTCTTTCGATTCCCTCCACGACCACCACGACATCTTTGAGCCCTCTATCTCCTCCGATGTTGACCTCCTTCAAGAATCGGCTCCCCTTTCCGTCCGAGAGAGCGCCACAAAAGCCTTCGTCGGCATAACGCCGCAATTCGAACTCTGTCGGATCCGGGACCGTTCCTTGGAAAGTGATCTTGCCTCGCACCACGGCACCCTCTGTCACAGTCGCCGACTCATAGGCTCCGGCATGTGCCGAAAGTCCAACCGTTATGATTGCCGGGACCCCTACGAACAGCCATAGTCCAGCCAGGATCGTTTGTCTCATGTCTCCTCCGGTCACGCGCTCAATTTTGAGCAAATACATATATTGTTTGTACCGTATGGACGAGACGGGGTTCAAGGCATCGAACGCGCAGACAAGCATGGAGGAATCCGGTCCTTGCTACTAATTCAACCATTCGATTCACGTCTTCAACGCACTGATCCCCAAACGCTTGATCCACGCCGGTAAACCCCCTTTGATTTCGTTTTCCTAAAGAGTGAACGCGTCCTTCCCTATGACACGATATTTGGACGCAGCATTCGACTAGCTCCTCCTTCCTTCAGCCGACTATAGGTATCTTCAGGGTGAACAACCCCCGTATGAATACCAGGTCTACTTGTATCTATCTTCGGAGGACTGCCTGGAGGAAACTCCCAGTAGGCGCCTATTGGGCTCTGTTCTATTTTAGAACAAGTTATGCGAAGAGGCTCCTGCAGCCCGTTTCAGCGTGTCCGCTTGGAGGCACCATAATGGCGGAAGACAAAAGGCTGCGAGTCATGATTGTGGATGATCATATCCACGTCCGACAGGGCATTCGGTCAATCTTGGAAGACTATCACGACATCCAAATTGTTGGAGAAGCCAGCAATGGTGTCGAGGCGTTCACGTCGATGGAAACACTCCGTCCACGCATCGTGCTGATGGACATTAATATGCCCCGAATGAATGGGATCGCGGCAACCGCGCAGATCAGAAGCGTTTATCCCGACACGATTATTATCGGGCTCTCGGTGAACGCGACGACGGTGAACCAAGAAAGTATGAAACGCGCTGGCGCCGTTCGGCTGATTCCGAAGGAAGAGGCCCCCGAATTGCTCTATGACGCGATTCACGAAGCGGTGAAAAATGCGTAACCGTCGTTTTAACCCCCCTAACCAGTCCCGGTTTGACAAACGAAAGTTCTGTTTTTAAAATCCACTCACTTGCCGGGTGTGGTGCTGGACCGACTGCTCATCCTGTGCCAGGACGGTACGAGTCATTGGGCCGACTCTATGAGAAAGGCGAACGGCATGATACCTCTCCGTAAAGAGATCGACAATTACTCCCGCGCTTGCGAACACCTCATTGCCGCAGCGGCATCGCCAGACGCTGTTTCTTTTACTCAAGATGAGATCGATTGGATCACGTATTACACGACGGAGATGACCACCATGGTCGATCAGCTCGTGCGGAAATTCAAAACGCAGATCCACCACGACCGGCAAACGCTTCAAGACTTCGCCGTCGCTTCGGAGGCGTTGCTCCTGGAGAAGGGCCTTTCGGAAGGGGAAAAAGACGACATTCGCCACTCGGTCTCCGACGTCACAACGGAGATCCTGGATGATGAGAAGAACGATCCGGCATTAGAGCCGTAATCACGCCACCAACGCAATGGTCACGGAGGGGTTAAATCGTGACCGAATCGCCTCCTCATAACCGGATCCCCCCATTCTAAGGGTCTCCAATGAGGCTTATTTGGCCTGGTCTGGACACCGGTGTAGATATCGCGAGCGATGGCTCTTCAGATCAGTTCAAATGGATGAGGTCAAGTCGGAGATCGTTCGGATCTTCGCTGTGATGGAATTTAAACCCGTCCGGCTCCTGATAATCCATGGTGATTCTCTCCATACGCCCTGCGCTCGCCGTAGGAACCGCCACTGTCACATCGTCGACTATCTGCACTTCATCATCCGACTGAATCCGTTCCTCCAACGTAATGCTGAAGGATAGCCGCTGTTCGTCCAGGTCTTTGACCTGCACCCTCACAATGGGATCTTCAGGGTGTTCACGAATCAACGCCTTCAAGCGCTCGATGGCCGATTGTGTGAGCTTCATATCTATCCCTTCACTTGCGGCATGACGGACCAGTGACGAGAATGATCTGCGTGCATCAGTCTTTTCCCATTTTACGGAGACGGATTATGGGTCCCACAATATCACAAGTAATCCAATGACCGCTTCAGTAGCCATACATGGTATGCTGACACGTATCGATCATCGCTCGTTGCTTCTGTCAGATTGTTCGTGTGGCAGGCCTTCACCCGGATTGATACGAACAATGGCTGCCCGCTCGTAGTCAAATACACCTCTCTGTAGGTTGATAGATGCCGCCTTCCCAGATCTCGGATAAGTGGTGGCTGCGGGGCGTCATCGCGCGATCAGTCGGCATCGTCGCCGTGGCCCTTGGTTTTGTTATCGGCATGTATGGACTCGATCTCCCCGCGTCACCTTGGCTTCCGACTGCACTGGGACTGATCGTAACCGGGATCATAGCCCAAGGCTATGGGCTGTATTGTTCCGTCAAACGGATGCAGCAATTGAACTCCAAATAAGATTTCACGTGACTTGATAACAAGAGAAACCTCCGGAATCTTCTGCGTGAGGTGATTGGCAAGCCCGGTCCGAGCGAATCAACCGATTACTGAGTTGGAGACGGCGACAGTTTCATCGGCTTCTGAGGGTGACCCAGCGCACGAGACAGGAACCGAAGAGGAACTGAGGTCATTTAGCTGGGGCCCGGCGGATCCTCACGATCCTCTCCTGTGAGCGCCTCAGCTTCCTGCGTTTCAAGTTCTTGCAGATCGGTCAGAATACCCTGGAGCGCTTGACGACGTTGCTGAAGTCCCTTCTTAGGGACGTCTCGCGTCAAGGGTTCTTGCGCGGATTCCGGCAAATTGACCAATGCTTCGGCTTCGCCCAGGGTGGCGTATTTGTAGGCTTCCACGTACTTATGATTGGCACCGTATATTTTGGTCAATAAATCTTCCGTCTCAGCGTCAAACTGATCGAAGGTGGGATTCACTTCGGTGTGGTGAGCAAGGCCTTCGAGTTTGTCGATCTGCGACTTGAGCGCATCGCTCCGAGTTTCCGCGTGATACATGGAATTGACTTCAACCATGACAGTATCTCCTTTCTTGTTAGATTGGATATACCGTTCTCTGTCGCAGCGGATCAGCTAGGCATTCCCCTGGAACATTGGCTACCAGGCTGAATTGGAAGTGTGAACGCGAAGATCTCTAAACTACGATCCGGACGTTAGCGGCTTGTTCGTCTCATGATCAGGCGCAGGATCCAGGTGGGTTATAGCCCAGGTTCGTGGTCGTCACTTGCGAGACATTGGTTTAGCAGCTGGGAATCTACATCTTCTCGGTCCCAGACCAATAAACCCTCAGGGGTTACGTGCTGCGCAAGAATAATGGTGGGTATTTCAGAGTGTCTGGACTCTTTCTTCGACAAAAAATGCGTGAGGTGATACCCCAGTATCAGATAGGTGATGATCATCAGCGTAATGGCGATTATGCTGGTAAAAGAATCTTGCTTGATCATCTCACTCCGTCTCAGTAACTCATTGCTTTCTATGTAAATTATCCTCCGTTTAAACTCATAATAACTCGTAAGATCTCTAGGTATGAACGCTTGCCCAAGGGAGCTATTGTGTCCTACTTCTTGGAGGGGCGATCAGCATCTACGAAACGTTAACGGATATATAATGAATAGATGAAATACGTATTACTCGACACGTTCGCTAATCTGTTAGACACTCTGGACCAACTAAATACTTGCCATTAACCCAATCAACAATTTCCTTTAGCGGTCCATCTGCAACCAGGGAACTCACAATTTCTTTCTTCAATTGTTCACCTAGGCCATCAAGGCCCGCATCGACAAAAGTGGTTCTGTGCTTGTTTATCAAATTCAAGTGTTCTCCTACGCCTTTGCGAAGTTCTCGCTGAAAGGAGTCCGATGGATTTTCGCCATCACGTAATACGGGAACCGAAGAAGCGAAAAGAATCTCTGAGACCATTGATTGATTCATTAAATTGAACGCCCATCCTGCCGACCTTTGAAACGCAGCCTTTGAACGGCCCTCGAAAGGTTGTAGCTTCAGAAATTTACATTGCTTGGGCCCATCATTGGCAAAGTAGTTGTCCCAAACAAATGGTTTCCGCCGCAGAACTTCTGCAACTTCATCCAGCTCAGCAGGCGCAATTGTTTTGGAAATAACTTTACGACCAGTCCATAATATTTGAATGTTCTCTGGAAGCGTTCCGATTTTCTCCAAATAATCGGTTGGTCGTTGGCCGAAGACTTTATCGAGTATTGAATCGTCAGAATAGTACGTGGGGCAAAACAAGATCGTTTTATCGGTGACGCCTTGTACATGTTCGAGTATTTCAATTTGTTTCTCGGCCAGATCCGGTGCCCCTTTCATGTCGTCAAAAAATAGACCGAGATAGCTGAAATCCAGTTCGTGGAGCGTTCTGACTTTGTCGCGCAATAAAGTTTTGGTTTGTTGATTCCAACTTGCACGAACTTCGAATGGGCTTAGCCCGATACCAAAAGCGATATGATTGTTCTGACATTGTGCGCTTAGTTGCCTTAGCTGCTTCCAAGTTTCTACTGAATGATTTTGCGTCCAGTTCTTCCGCAAGAAAGAATCTCGCTTGGGAGCGTAAATGTAAAAAGCGCCACCGTGAGACGCAAGATTGTTGCAATGATGATGTCGAGCCTCCCATGTCCACTCTGGACCAAAGAAGCCTTCAATTATTCCAATACCGAACAAGTCATGACTCCTATTCCGACTAGATCAGCACGTGAACCATTCTTCCGTCTTCATTTGGCATTCTCGTGTTGTCTTTTGAATATGCCAAAGCTTGAGAAAATCGAGTTTCTGCTCTCAGCCTCCAAATAGGTATGTGGATACAGCCAGAGCTACTTGGAGGCGGAAGGAGTCTGAAGATCGTTTAAGATCTCTGCCTTAGCCGAAAGTGGTGATTGATCGTGCCCTATTCCGTCTCTTCACCGCCTTCAATGCATATTTCACATTGATCCAATTGGGAGGTGCCGTGCTCACTGCAGAAATACCGGCGGCAGCGGCTGCACGTCATGAAGGTCATCCTGACGCGATCTCCGGCTTCACATTGATTACACTGGCCAGCGCTGCGGGCTTTGGGCATTGTTACATCTCCATGATAGTGGTGTTAGTTTTCGGGACGTCAATTACATGAGGTGGCGATTACTGCAGAATGAGGCCCCCGTCTGCCACACGGTTTAGTTCTAGAGTGATAACACATGGGTGTTCATCACTCCAACTCCAAACAGAAGGCCTCGACCCTGGTGAATCACGATCGCAACGGCATCGTTGTGGCGGCCGGGTACATCGTGTAACCAAGCTTACTCGCCAGTTGAGAATCAAAGCTGTGACCAGGGGTTTAGGAAAACTTTATTGTCGCTCTGCTCAGACCTCCTCAAACTCATTGAAGAAGCCTGAGTGGGGGAGGTGCAAGGTGAGAGCAGATTCCGCAGCCATTCGTAGAACCCGCTGCGCGACGCGTCGAGGAGACGACACATCATGACCGTATCGAACCCTCGACGATGGGGTTTGATGAAGACGTACTTCAGTCGGACATTCTGCGATCTGTGCCGATTCCTCATAGGCCCCCTCCCATGTTCTCACGACCACTCAAAGGTGTCCGTGAAAGCCTGGGAAGTCCACATTCCAGCGGGACCAGTAAGGTGCAAAGAGTGTGGAAGTGTTGATTTAGAACGAAGAGGATAACTCTACCGCCTATACGGAAGATACTGACGCTAAAGAATCAATTGTTGCAACTCTGGGAAATTTCCGAAAGGATATCTCTGATTTCGCATAGAAATAGATCAATCTAAAACCTTATTGTTTTCAGAACACGAGCTCTTTGTTCAGCGGCTGCTTTCTCTGTCGCCAGTTTCTGTCGAAGTTCGTAATCCTTCGTACGGGCCTCATTCTCCAAGTCCCGCAGATAACCCCGATCGGCCATCTCCAGATAAATTTTAAAATGGTTCAATATCGCTTCGACACTCTGCTCGTCGGCCCGAATAAAAGCAGTGTCTCCGCGGAAGTCAATATCGGAAGGATGCGCGCCCATAATCGCACTGTAGTTCTCGCGTGGTTGCTGGAAACGTTGAATCCAACCTTGTTCTGGGTTCCTGCTCAGCTTGAGCATAAGTGTATTTCTTTGCCAGTCAACGTTTATAATTTGTATTCGCACCACTTCTCCAACCGCTGAGACTGGCACGACTTCCTGTTCCTTTGCCCTTAGTTGCTGTAAGGCAACGAACTCGTTACCACTAGCAATGAGCTCCTTTTTTACTTCTTCTAAAGTAGAAAACCGCGCAGCAGGATTTTGTTGGATCATCCGGTCTACCAGCGGATCCAAGTATGAATAGGCAGCAGCCACAGACTTTATAGTCTTGTATCCCGCTCCTTGCGGAACAGAATTAGTGAATAGTTCATTCAGTATAAGTCCTAGAGCAAAGACGTCTGCACGACGATCGACCGCAGCACCAGGAATGCGTTGCTCAGGAGCGGAATAGCGGAGATTGGCAAGCTTTGTTGTTGGTTTCGTACTCACAGTGGTCGCCATGATATCTTCCTCAAATCGAGCGATTCCAAAATCGGCAACCAGAAGCCGATCTTGCTTCTGATCATACAGAACATTTTCCGGCTTCAAATCTCGATGAATCACACCGCTTAAATGTCCTGCTTCCACACCATCAATAATCTGAGTAAATAGCTTCAGGGCGTTGTTTGCCGATATCCCCTTCTCTAACAATATCCGAAGCGTCATCTCGTACAGTGGCATCACATAGAAGAGACATTTGACCTTGTTCCATTCCACGATTCCAGCATCAACTACTTGAATAATGTTCGCGTGTTTCTGTCTCTGGCAGAAGTTTATCTCATTTTTGAAGCGCTTTCTTCTTTCGGTCGTAACGCGCTCGGGGAATAAACACTTGAGAGCGAAATCGCTTCCGTTGCTATCCTTTACGGAGAACACTCGACCTGAGCCACCCTCGCCTATGACGCTGGTAGCAGAGTATATTTCAAAAGCCGAATCGAAAGTTTTAGGAGGTTTACCCATAAGTTATCAGGAGGCCAAGATTATCCTGGTTCCGGCTGGCTTGCTTTATCGCCATTATAAAATGATTTCAGATTCTGAAGCTCATTCAGTGGTTTTAGAGCTGAAGACTCTTCCAATCGTTTTGGGCCTTGGTGATTGACGGACAGCCGAATCCCTCTCGTTCAGCAACATTTCCAATTGCGATTTTCTCTATCCTTTTTGTCCCTGTCATTTTCTGACCATATTTCCGAGTGTTTTTTGCGCAATTGCTGTAGTTGTAGACCAACGATCTTGAATAACGCTAACTCGTGAATTCGTTGATAAATAACCTGTGATAGGCTGCTATCTAGTCTCATCGGCCTTGATCCAAATCCTTTTGGGCTCTTCAGGCCTTGTCGCAAGGCTTTAAAACTGATACCCACCGACTCCATGACAGGTAACACATCCATTAATTGGCCATTTGCTGCTTGAGGCTGGAAACTGTCCTCGGGATGTGCCTTCAACGTAAATCTCGACTTTCTTCTGGTAAAGCGATGTTCAATCGAACCTGGATAGTAATGGTCCATAAATGCTTCGGGCGAGTCAACGATGGCGTCATCATTCTTGATCTCGTTTACCGAGTTCCAAAAGCATTTCTCCTTCACAACAAACACTAAATCGCAGAACAGTTTTGTGAATTCGGGGAAATGATCACCTGAAACCCAAAAGCAAATATCACGCTTCTCGGGAGACATTTCAGTCATGTGACAGAAAGAATGAAGAAACTTCCTATTCCAAATATAGGGGTCTTGGTTACCTTGAATCTCATCGTGATAAACGGTCAGATCACCAAATTTGGAAACCTTGCGTTTTGGGTGATAAATTAACCAGCCACTCATCTTGACCCTCTAACGCAATGGTTATTGAAGCGGCCTAAACGATACGATAAACCCGAAACAAAATCGACTTTGATATTCTAAACCGTCAGAAGACTTGTGAATGAGTGGTAGAGCGACTAGGAGGGGGAAGGAACCTGAAGGTCGTATGAAAGTTCTATCTTTTGCCAAAAGCAATGACCCGGCTGAGACTCAAACCCAGGGCTCTCATCTACAAAATGTCAGTCAACGTCAAATATATTCCAGTCGGGTTTTGTCACAACTCGCCATAATGATCGTCGGGGTAAAGAGCTCGCAAAACGGCCGCACGGGTCGAAGACCAGCGGAATCCTGTTGGAACAGGACTATTCCTCAACTCCTGAAGAAAGAACAGTCGTTCGCCCTAGCTCGTCGCTCTACCTCGCGAGAAGGCCATCATCGGCACACGCGCGATGGCGTGGATCATGCCTGCGATAAAGACATAAAACGCCAGCGACGACAGCGAATATGGGAAGTACTGCGTGAAATTGTGCGCAAACTGCGTCACGGTAGTCTCGCCAAATCGTCCGGAGAGGAAATAAAAACTGCCGCTCGAAATCACTTCGCAAACCGCTGCTCCAATCAGCACGCTCAGTGTCAATGGAATGAGCGTCGTCACCGCATCCCGGTGACGGTTGGCATACCAATGACCGGCGAGCCAGAGCGTACCGTAGGCCGGCAGCAGAAACCCATAGGCCGGGCTGACACAGAAATCGCTCACGCCGCTCCATGTAATGGCGGCGAAGTCGAGCGCGGCCGCTCCCGCCAGTAATGCGGGGAAGACCCAGCGAGAACGCAGATACACGCCCGCGAGAAAGAAGACCGCCCACGAAGCGCTCGGCAATTGCTCCAGCGGTGGGAAATGGTACCCCCGCGTTACCCCCATGAGCAGTGCCAGCACAATCCCGATTGTGAGTTGTGTCCGTGTAGAAACTGTGAGCATGCCTTGTCTCCTTTCATAGCGTCTAGCAGGATGCTGAAAAAGTCCGCCAGCAGCGTTCTCGCGGGACACTGCCGCCTCACCATCTCGGCGGCGTTCACAAACGTGCCGCGCGTTATTCCGCGCGGCGTGAACCTCAGTGGCTCAAAGTACCGCCGGGTGAGAGCTGCTCAGAGCAGCTCAGGGCGGGTGGGTGAGAAAGGTTACGC
>CAZPNQ010000081.1:0-17689 GCA_964587955.1 uncultured Nitrospira sp. | reverse complement strand
TCGAAAAGGATCTCTTGCTGAAGGCGCTTGAACGGTCGAAATGGGTCAAAAAAAGAGCCGCGCGAATGCTGCATCTGAACACCAGATCGTTTCGGTATCGCTTGGAAAAGTATGCTATAAAGGGAGGTCGTGACTAGCCCTTCTTCCGGATCGACTGTCGTCCCCATCTCCATTACCGTTTTCGCACCCGCCAAGATCAACCTCGTCCTTCGTATTTTGGACCGTCGGCCTGACGGGTATCACAACCTCTGGTCACTGATGCAAACCGTAGAATTGGGGGACGAGCTTTCGATTTCTCTTGGCGAAAACCATTCCTCCATCAACCTGCGATGCGAAGATCCTTCGCTGAAGACCGACTCTTCCAACTTGGTCTATCGTGCTGCGGCGGCTGTGCTCGAACACAGTGGGCGAACCGTTGGATTGGATATGGTGCTCACTAAGCGAATTCCGATGGGGGCCGGATTGGGAGGCGGGAGCAGCGATGCGGCAGCGACGATTATCGGACTGAACCGGCTGTTGAATTTAGGATGGTCGATGGAGAAGCTGGCCCATGTTGGGCAAGTTCTTGGAAGCGATATCCCGTTCTTCTTTTTCGCTCCTTCTGCAACTGTGGAAGGACGAGGTGAGCGGGTGGCCCCGGTGCGAATCAAGGGGAACCGCCGATGGGTCGTTCTGGTGAATCCCGGGTTTCCGGTTGAAACAAAGTGGGCGTATCAGCAGCTTTCTGTAAGCCGAATAGGAGAGGTACGGCCGCTTTCGAATGTCCATACGGCGTTGGGGAAAATGTCCGAACTCTCATGGGAGGAAGTGCTCTCAGCGACCGAAAACGATTTTGAAATACCTGTGTTTAAGACTCATCCAGTGCTTCGCGGAATCAAGCAGAACCTTCTAGCTGAAGGGGCCGAGGCGGCTCTCTTGTCTGGAAGCGGAGCCACGGTCTTTGGTGTGTTTCGTGACGAGAGGTCGGCGCGGCAGGCTCAGTCAAGTTTTTCGGCCGAACCCGACTACAAAGTTTATACCATGTTGACCCCTTCTACCTCCTAGCCGGATAAACGTTCCATGGGCGTTTGTTGACAGAGGCCCGCGATTTCCGATACAGTTTCACCCTTTGATTGGCTTCCCCAGGTGTGTGTGCAGTAAATGAGGGGTGTGGTTTGCAAAGGCACCACCGCTCACCGCACAGGAACCACTAGAGAATCCAGCGCGTTATAGCAAGCGAGACGACGGTTTAGAGTACGTTCAAATGAACAGAGAACTTAAAATTTTCTCTGGCAACGCCAACCTTGCGCTTGCCCATGAGATCTGCGCCTACCTTGGGCAGAAGTTGGGTGAAGCGACGGTTTCTTCTTTCAGCGACGGAGAGATTCGAGTCAAGATCGACGAAAATGTGCGTGGCGCCGACGTGTTCGTCGTGCAATCCTGTTGTCAACCGGTCAACGATTCCTTGATGGAGTTGCTGATCATCATTGACGCGCTCAAGCGTTCGTCGGCCAACCGCATCACCGCCGTCATACCCTATTTCGGATATGCTCGTCAGGATCGGAAAGATCAACCGCGCGTCCCCATCACCGCAAAGTTGGTCGCCGATTTAATGACAACCGCCGGAGCCGATCGTGTGTTATCGATGGATCTTCACGCCGGACAAATCCAAGGGTTTTTCAATGTGCCGGTCGACCATTTGTATGCACTGCCGGTGTTGCTGGACTACATTGTGAAGAAAAAAATATCGGATCTGGTCGTCGTCTCCCCCGATGCAGGGGGAGTCGAACGAGCCCGAGCATTCGCCAAGCGGCTTCAGGCCAACCTGGCCATCATCGACAAGCGACGCGAAGGTCCGAACCAAGCGCAAATCATGAACATCATCGGGGACGTACAAGGGAAAAGCGTGTTGCTCCTCGATGACATGATCGATACGGCGGGCACGATTGTCCAAGGGGCTCAGGCGTGTCTCGACCACGGCGCTCGCGACGTGATTACGGCCTGCACCCACGCGGTGCTGTCGGGACCGGCTCTAGAACGGTTACAGGCGTCGTGTCTCTCGCAAGTGGTGGTGACCAACACGATTCCGCTGCGAGGGAAAGAGTTGGTCTGTCCCAAATTGCATCAATTGTCGGTGGCCCCTTTGCTGGGAGAAGCCATCAGACGCATCCATGAAGATGAGTCGGTGAGTTCACTATTCGCCTAAGCTGGGATTGATTTAGGTATTGCGCAGAAGCAGAGGAGACGGAGGAGAATCATGAAATTCGATTTGACAGTGGCGGTGAGAGAAGAAACGGGGAAAGGTGCCGCGCGATCTATGCGGCGGGCGGGGAAAATTCCGGCTGTGCTCTATGGCCAAGGAGAATGTCTCTTACTGACCGTCAATCCGGAGGTATTAGTCAAGATTCTCAAGTCTCATGCAGGTAGCACCGCGCTCATTTCGCTCACGGTGAACGGAGCAAAGTCCAAGCAGAATCGCACGGCCCTCTTACGCGACTATCAAGTCGACCCGGTGACCGGGGCTGTTTTGCACGCGGACCTCTTTGAGATATCCATGAGCAAGCCGATCCGAGTGAAGGTTCCGATTAAGGTCATCGGTGGAATTCCAGCCGGCGTCAAGGAAGGCGGCGTGCTGCATCACAACATGCGTGATGTACAGGTCGAATGTCTTCCAGCCGTTCTGCCTGATTACATAGAAGTCGATGCCTCGGCATTGACCATCGGCAGCGGCATTCATATGAAAGAAATCGGAGCGCGCGAGGGTGTGCGTTTCTTGGATGACGCTGAGCAGATGGTTGTCAGTGTTGCGGCACCGATGTCGGACGCCAAGCTCGAAGCCTTGCTCACCAGCACTGCGGGAGCGCCAGGGGAACCGGAAGTGATGACGAAAGGTAAGGAAGCCACGGCTGAAGGTGCGGCAGGTGCCGAACCAGCCAAAGCCGGTGCTGCAGCGCCTGCCGGTGATGCGAAGGGTGGCGAGAAGAAAGAAGCGGCAGCCGCTCCAAAGGCTGAAAAGAAAGAAGCTGAAAAGAAGAAATAACGTTGCACCTGCTCATTGGACTGGGCAATCCAGGAAAAACCTACGCCCAGACCCGTCACAATGTCGGCATGTGGGTCATCGAGCGGGCCGCCGCTCGATGGTCGATCCGGCTCTCGCCACGCGGCACAGCTCAACGAGGTTCCGGGCGGCTTGGAGGGAAGCTGGTAGAGCTCGCCGGCCTGCTCGACTGGATGAACGTTTCAGGCCCTCCGTTGAAAGGCCTCCTACGAGAATTCGAGCTCACCGCCGACGAACTCATCGTTGTGCACGACGATCTGGATTTGGAGCCGGGCCGGCTAAGAATCAAGCTTGCCGGTGGCCCTGGGGGGCACAACGGGATCAAGTCTGTCATCGAAGCGCTCGGAACTCCGCAATTCGCGAGATTGAAGATCGGGATTGGCCGCCCTGCTCCGGGCCAAGATTCCGCCGACTATGTCTTGGAACGGGTGACGATGGATGAGATGGCCGTCTTTGAGCCCTGCCTCGAGCGGGCAGTGGATGCGCTGGAATGTTTGATTCATCGCGGAACGGAAGTGGCGATGAATCAATTTAATATCAGAGAGAGGGTTGCTCGCGAAGGGGAGGATACGAACTAATGGGTTTGTGTTGTGGCATGATCGGTCTTCCGAACGTCGGCAAAACGACGGTCTTCAATGCGCTCACCGGTGGCGGCGCCCTGGCAGCCAACTATCCGTTCGCGACCGTGGATCCCAACACCGGCATCGCTCTGGTGCCGGACCCCCGGCTCATCAAATTGACTGAACTCTTCAGCTCCAAGAAAACCACCTACAGCACGTTGGAAGTGCGAGACATCGCCGGGCTCGTCGAAGGGGCGAGCAAAGGCGAAGGTCTCGGCAATCAATTCCTTGGCCATATCCGGGAAGTGGATGCACTTCTTCACGTGGTTCGCTGTTTTCAGGGCACCGATGTAGTTCATGTCAGCGGTGGGATCGATCCGCTTCGCGATATCGGCGTGATCGAAACCGAACTGATGCTGTCCGATCTGGAGACACTCGATCGGCGGAAACAGAAGACTGAAAAGAAGGTCAGGGCCGGCGATAAAAAAGCTGCATTTGAAGTGGAGTTTCTCACCAAGCTGATTGGGCTACTGGACAAGGGCGAATGGTTGGGCAATCGGGAATATACAGCTGAAGAACGGGTCATCCTCAACGAATGTCAATTGCTCTCAGCCAAGCCGGTTTTGTTTGTCGCAAACGTGTCCGAAGGGAAAAACTCAGACGAAGCGATGGTTCAGCCCGTGCGCGAGTTTGCTGCGAAGCGCGGGGCAGGGGTCGTCACCATCTGCGGACAGCTGGAAGCCGAGCTGTCGTCATTGCCTGAGAGTGAACGCGCGGATTTTCTGAACGAAATGGGGCTGACCGAATCAGGGCTCGTTCGGTTGACGCGAGAAGCCTACACCTTGCTGGATCTGATTACTTTCTTCACCGCTGGCGAGGTCGAATCCCGAGCCTGGCCAATTCCAAGAGGCACCAAGGCGCCGCAAGCGGCAGGCAAGATCCACTCGGACATGGAACGGGGCTTCATCCGCGCAGAAGTCTACCACTACGACGATCTGCTGGCCTGTGGGTCGGAAGCCAAGGTAAAGGAGAAAGGTCTGTTTCGGCTGGAGGGCAAAGATTACATCATCAAAGAAGCGGATATCGTCTATTTCAGGTTCAATGTTTAGCGTTCCTCCACTACCCGCCTAGAATCACCCTCATCAAGGGCAAGAAACAGAATATCCGTACTAACTTGATACGGGCTTCAATATAGGCGATCATACTGCCTTGTCCGTTATCTCGGTATTCATAGGTAGTAATAATGCTCGACGAACTGGCTCATGCATTTGCGTTGGAAAGGGTCGCCATATACTGCGGAATTGGGATGCTTTTTTTTGCGGCAGAGTATTGGTGGGCCGCACGCCCGGTCTCGTATCTTCAAGTGTTGCTGCCGGATGTGGCAGCCCTCATCACCTACCAGCTCTTCTTCGTCTTCGCCGCACTGGTGACAAGCCAAATCCCTTTTCCTCGCTACTCCTATTGGCGTTGGCAAGCCCTTCCATTTGCGTTCAAACTGGTGGTGTTCATGCTCGTTGTCGACGGAATGGCCTACTGGATGCACCGGCTCTGGCATACGTCGTGGTGCTGGCCCATCCATCGATGGCACCATGCGCCCACGGAGTTGTACTGGCTGGCCGGTGTCCGGGCGAGCTTCCCGCAAATCGTTCTGTCTAATATTCCCTACCTGTTGGCATTTCCACTCCTCAAGCCGGTGCCTGCATTATTTTTTCCGCTCTATTCCTATATGTTGGTCGTGACGAATAACTGGATGCACATGAACGTGACCTGGCAATCGACAAAACTGGAGTGGTTCTTCGTCACGCCGCGCTACCATCGCGTGCACCACCTGAAAGAGATTGGGAAGACTGGGGCAAACTTCGGGGTCTTGTTTACCGTATGGGATCGGCTGTTCGGGACGTATGCCGACCCTGAACAGGTGGAATCAACAGGACCTTGCGGGATTGAAGAAACGCTACATCCCGTTCGCATGGCAGTCGGGGTCTAAGGAGAACAGGAAACACTAATCACCTTTATTTGATACAAGCCCTTTGTCTCTTTCCATCTATCCCCGCGCTATGGCAGCGTAGCACCTCACAAAGTTTGCCATGATTAGAACAAGGCATCTTCTCCTCAAGTGCATTCTTGATCAGAACCCTAAGCTTGCTGAGAGAATGAGAAAATGCTAGTGTCTATACAAGTGCCATACAAGCGGAGGAAGCATGAGTTCAGCCAATCTACTCAGAAAAGCCAAGCCGGTCAACGTTCGGGAAGCGCAAGCCCAGCTCTCAAAGCTGATTCGATCAAAAGCACCCTCCATGGTGCTTTCCCACGGGAAGCCCGTCTCATTCCTTGTGCCGTACGAGGATATGCTGGATTTGGTCGAGGCTTTAGATGAATTAAAAGATAAGAGACTGTTGGGAGAGATTGCCCGAGCCCGAGCAGAATATGCTCATGGGAAAGCCGTTCCTGCCGAACGACTGTTCAAAAAAATGGGATTCTAGTTGGGCTACCAAGTCATATTCCCCAGCGAACGAGTCGAGCGCGCATTTCAGAAAATACTCTCAAAGATTCCGACAGAGTACCAAGACGCCATAATCATGGCCGCTCGATCGCTCGCGGCCAACCCGAGGCCAGAAGGCAAACGGTCGAAAACGCTTGCGGGACAATTCATCGTGTCGCAATTCATCGCACAGTACCGCCTTCGCATCGGTCCCTACCGCTTGCTGTACGACGTTGATGATCAACGCAAGAAAGTGATTCTTCTGAAGCTCGCCAAGCGGGACGAGCACACCTACAACTAACGTTATCGCATACCGAAAGTGCCTTGATGTGTGATCGCAAGGTTTGATCCTTTATACGACCTTGACAATCAAGGAAACCGGAGTGGCTTATCGTCACGCCTCGCTACCATCGCGTGCACCACCTGAAAGAGATTGGAAAGACTGGGGCGAACTTCGGAGTCTTGTTTACCGTATGGGATCGGCTGTTCGGGACGTATGCCGACCCTGAACAGGTCGAATCAACAGGACCTTGGGGGATTGAAGAAACGCTACATCCCGTTCGCATGGCAGTCGGGATCTAAAGGATAGAAGCAATCATAATAAGCTGAGATGGAATGGGCTTCATCCGCGCCGGAGTTTATCACTATGACGATCTGCTCGCCTGTGGGTCGGAGGCGAAGGTAAAGGAGAAGGGACTGTTTCGCCTGGAAGGCAAGGATAATGTCATCAAAGAAGCAGACATCGTGTATTTTAGGCTCAATGTCTAGTCGACGGCGAAGGTTCTGTTGTCTAAAGCAGCCTTGCCGGTTTTCTAACTTCTAAGCATGTTCAATCGCCGGACATTTTCCTTTGAGTCCACCGGGTAAGTGTAGACGAACCAGCGGTGTGAGGGCATAGCTGTCGCTAGAATGGCGATGGAGCTCATCGGGGGGTAAGGGGGACGGGGGTTCTGGTACCATGGCCTGGTAGTACTCATAGGCGGGACGAGTTGGGGCACCAATGCCGTAAGGGTTTTGAGATGGGCAGTGTTGGACCCACATGGCCTTGAGTAGCGCGACTAACGCAGCCTGGCCATAGACTGCATCGAGGAGGCCGAGGATCTGGTAAGACAGGTCCAACAGATCACCCGAAAAAGGATCGATTTGCTCTCTGTGAAAGAGTCTGTGCTTTCCATCCACTCTCAACTGGTGAGAGCCTACCCCCCCGGCTCTTGTTTCTTCGAGGCATCTTAATCTTCCCTCCCCGCTAGGCTTGAGCGGTGCATCTGTTAGACGGCGTCATTTACCCGGAGAAAATCTTGGATGAGCTTGATTATCTCTGGATATCTGTTCTCAAAATTCGGAGCGATTAAGCCAAGGATTTGTACATATTCATTGTAGATTGTGTTATCTACAATTTCCTCCACTGAATCTCGCTCTGAGCTCCCAAGCGCGCTACCGAAGTCACCTTTTAGCCGGTGCAAGACCCTGAAAATCTCCTCCGGCAAGAGCGCTCGGTCCTCGTACAATAGATCTAGAAACTTATTGTGATGGAAGCGAAGTTCGTCCAAGCCCTTACAAAATTCCAGTCTTGAAATGGATGGGTCGAGCAGAGAACGAACTAAATTTCGCATTCGGTAAACCAAGGTGGCTGCAGCCTTCAAAGTTTTTAATTGATGAGCTGTTACCAGTCGGTTCTTCTTTTGTGCTCCCTCCCGCGTCCTTATAAGGGGTGTTGATTCAACATCATTATGGAATGACCCGAAGTATTCGTTGAGCGCATCAAACAATACTAGTTTGTCTCGTGACCACGATCCTTCACGAAGCTCAAAAGCTTGAAAATTTAGTATCTCTGCTATGTCTTCAGGCAGAGCTTCCTTAACAGGTAGCTTCACTCCGGAAAGGAGGATGGGAATTATTTGTATGTCGCTATCAAGAGCGAAGGCGATTTCATTCCTTACCCAGTCATTTGGATTATCTATGCGCCTCCTGCCGTGATCATCTGTGAGGTGGAGCCAATTGGGACCTATGAGAACCATAAGTACTGTAGCTGAGCACAGTGCCTGTTCAATGCAAGTGGTCCAGTTCTGTCCTAGTCGAATTGTGTCCGTATCAATAAACACTGATGACGCACCATAGGCAAGTTGGAGCGACTCCGCGAGCCAGTGAGCCGATGCGGAACTATCTTGTCGTCGATAACTAATAAATACATAAGGCTGTTTGAACTTATCCATCGTGAGTGCTCACGCTAATATGGCGGTGCTCATCGACCAGATCATTTTGTGAATTGCTCGTACTTCCAATGAATCTGGAGCGGAGGTGACAGCATGATCAATTCTTGATCCCTTCGTTATAGCCATACGAAGCTGGAAAAGGGGAGGCAGATTCTTGCGTCGAGTCTGTAGCTCTGTCAAGTAGAACATCGAAATAGGGGTCTGATTGAGGTGGCTTGGAAAAATCAGACACGTGAGTTATGCATCACTTTCCTGCTATTCAATTCCTCTATACTCCATACACGCCCTCGCAAGTGCATCCGCTTTTCGACATCCTTGAAGTTGATGCGCAACTCCGTCATCATTCACCTGGTGCATACAGAACGTGAATCGTCGTATTAAAGGCTCAGGATCGAGCTAGTGAATAAATGTCACCGTGGTATTCTCTCAAGTGAGAGTGAAAAGACATATCTTAGCACGTGAACTGCTAACCGCTTCTCAGCCATTAATAATGCTATGGCTATCCTCATCGTCGATGACTCTCCCGACATGCGTTTCTTACTTCGGTCTATCTTGACCAAGGCTGGTTACAACCAGATTCTCGATGCGGAATCTGCGCAGGCCGCGTTTACAACCTTGAACCTTTGTGGATCCCAATCTTTGATCAAGGTTGACCTAATATTAATGGACGCACGAATGCCGGGTATTGACGGTATAGAAGCATGCCGCCGCATCAAAAAGCAGATCCACCTTCGCGACATTCCCATCATCATGGTGACGGCCAACCACAATTTAGATAATCTAAAAGAGGCCTTCTCAGCTGGCGTCATGGATTATATGACCAAACCCTTCAACACGGTCGAATTACTGGCGCGTATCGCCTCCGCCATGACCTTAAAAGCTATTGGATTGCCTAAAAGCTGAGGTGCAATCAGAGCTTGAGAAACCAAAGCAGAGACGGGCAGCGAGACGGACAGCGCAATGCGACCGAACTCGCTAAGAGAAGCCTTTACGTTGGAGATCGTGTGACGACTGCGAGTTCTGGAGCCTCAACTAAGACCTTTATCTCCTATCGCCACCAGGACAGTCCCGATGTAATGGGTCGCATCCATGACCGACTCATTCAGCAATTTGATCGAGAAATGGGTTTTAAATGTGGGCTGGTTTTCTCCCGGCGTCAATTTTCGAATCTGCCTCGATGATCAGGTGGCGAGATGCGACGTATTACTCGCGGTCATCGGGTGAGGGTGGATAAAAAACTGGGAAGTCAAGGGAAGTCCTGTCTCGAGGGTTGCCCTCGCAGGTCATTCAAGCGAACCGTCTTTCCGAACACCGATTGGACAGCCGTTACGCCCAGACACGCGATGACTTTTGGTTTGACCGCTTCCCCTTACGCTTCAAGCCAAGGGCGACAGGCGGCGATTTCAGAAACGGATGGTTCTTGTGCTTGCGGCGCTTGCCGTGTGGTTCCCATTTAAAGTGCTTCACGGCATTCGTGATGTAGACCTTCTCTCGGGCGATTCCGGCTTCAGCCAATGCCTTGTCCAAGGGTTTTCCCGCTGGTCCGACAAAGGGATGGCCGGCCTGATCTTCTTGGTCACCCGGCTGCTCGCCGACGAACATGATCGTTGTCTGAGCGGAGCCTTCTCCAAATACGGTTTGAGTGGCTCGTTGGTACAGATCGCACCCCGTACAGGCTGAGGCGGCCTGTTGCAGACTTGCAATGATCAGTTGAGTCGGAACGAATTGGGCGGCTGATCGGGCAAGATGTCGCATGACTCACCATACGCTGTATGAGAGGACAGGAGCAGCCGGTGAATTCCCTCGTCACCGGAGGCTTCTCTGTTCGGCTAGCGATATCGCGCCTTAGTTGGTCAGTCGCTGCTTATGGAGTGTGTGTTATCGGCGAGAGTAAGATTTACGGGGAGTGACTCGTTTCGTACGAGTACGCCGTCGAGCAGCGAGCCACTTCTGAAACGAGGCATGACTTTCTCCTGAAGGTTTTCCGGCTAAGAGCCCATCAATGCCAATATCTTCGTCGAGTAAGTCCCAATGCATACCCCTTCCTCGTCCAATGAACCGCCAGCTCTTCCGTTCTTCTTGTATCGCGTATACGAGGCGTGGGAACCAATCGAGCGGCACTGAGAGGCTTCGCCCATCGCTTAAATCGACGGTCAACGTGTCGTCTGTGACCGTGACCGATTCTGCGGTGGGAGTGGTTGCCTCAATGGTCAAAGTATTCATACCAAGCCTTTCGAAGGTGTTCCTTGTGAAGCTGAACCAGCCGACGAATCCGATTCAATTCGGGTCGAGAGAATCCTCCACTTTCCTGCAACCGGATCGGCTCAAGCCAAAACTTAGCCATTTTATCCTCGCGCTCGACATGCACATGAAACCACTCGTCGCGATCACCTGCATAGAAGAAAAATCGATAAGGGCCTGCTCTCAGTACAGTGGGTATGTCGCGTGACCGTGGCTATTTTAACACGCTCCAAGATTATAAGGTCTGGAAAACAGATCTCCCAGCCGAACGACATTAGCGGGTAGGGAATATTTTTGGCTCTCCGCATTGATTGATGGGTGTATTTAAACGAGATAGTCAGTCACGTGTATTGTCGCCGTCGACTCCAACAGTTGCAGATCAAGCACGGTCAGCGTCACGACACCGAAGCTTTCTTCCACCACCCCATGAACCACATACGGCTGACTTGGTGAGAGCAGATGACAACAGCGACGATACACTTCTGGGAACAGCGTAGCATCGTACAGCGCTGTGACGTCTTCCAGGGTGATGAATTCCATGGCGTGGCCATGCTTAGTTTCAGCCGATTTCTCTGTGATAAGCATGCCCACCATGGTGATGCGCCGATCGACGTAGCGATGCATCTGAGAAGCCGGCACCGGTCGGAGCCGCTCGATCTGCTTGCGGTAGAGGGTCAGAGGATGGTAGCTGGCCAGAAAGCCCAACGCCTCGATCTCATGGGCTCGTTTCTGAGCGGCTGAATAGTCGTCTGGAATCGGTAAGGGATTGGAAGCAAAATCGCTTCCCGCATACAGCCGCCACATCAAAGCCGGCCTTGTCAGCTCGCCGGCGATGGAATCACAGCAGCCGGCGCGGACCAATGCTCTGGCATGGGACGGTTCCGGCTTCACGCGCCGTAAAAAGTCCTGAAAGGACCGGTAGGGACCATCCTTTGTACGCTCTTGGATAATTCTTTCGCCGAGTTCTTTCGGAATCGTCTTTACCTGCATCAAACCGATCCGCAGCCGTTCACCTTCGCCACGGTATGCCCAATCGCTCTCATTGACGTCCGGCAGGAGGATGGCCAGCCCCATGCGCCTGGCTTCCGAGACGTACGCGAAAGTTGAATAAAATCCGCCCTGGTTGCTGATGACAGCGGCGATGAATTCCGCCGGATAGTGAGTTCTCAGATAGGCGGACTTGAACGATACCTGCGCATAGCTCGCCGAATGGGGCTTGCAAAAACTGTAGCCGGCGAAACTCATGATCATCTTCCAGAGTTCGCCGATTATTTCCGATGACGCACCATTTTTTTGGGCACCTCGGCAAAACTGCTGATAGTAGTCCCATAGTTGCCTCTGTTTGTGTTTTTTACTGATGATCTTACGAAGCTGATCTGCATCTTCAACGGAAAAATCTGCCATGGCCATCGCCACCTTCGAGACGTCTTCTTGGTAAGTCATGATGCCGTGGGTTTCGTTCAGAACTCCGTCAAGCTTGGGATGCCAGGACGCACAGGAGTCTTCGTGCGCCCGTCGGATAAATTTTTCGACGAAGGGATTGGTCGCGGGCCTCACCAAGGATGAGACCATGACGAGATAGTCGAAAACATCGGCCACTGCGAGGCGAGACGGCGGCATGCCGGTCCACAGCTTTCTCAACAAAAGGCGTGTGGCGGGCGATTCGATGTAGAAACAGCCGATCGTGTCGCCGCATCGGATCGCATCTTGCGTGGCGGCATCGTGTAGCGGATCCCATGTCTCGTAGTCGATTGTCCGACCCGTATGTTTGGCGATGGCCGCGAGAGCGTCCCGAATCACGGCGAGCGACCGATTGCCTAAGATATCGATTTTCACGAGCCCGGCATCTTCCGTCTGATCTTTCTCCCATTGAATGACAGGCAGGCCCTTCGCCGTGATCTCGATCGGTACGTAGCGCCGGATTTCTTCCGGTACGATGACGACTCCACCGCAATGCATGGAAAGATGGCGGAAATGGTTCTGCGCCTTCAGCGCATGCGCGAGAATCTCGGGCCATGGCGCTTTCAACCGGAGGGTTTGAGACAACCGATCAAGCCATTGCTCGTGAGTCGGCGGAGTGGAAAAGCCGAGGAGATCTTTTTGACGCACAACGCGTGAAGACATCCTGCCGATTTCGTCAGCCGGCATGCCGTACACCTTGGCGACTTCGCGAATGGCCGCTCGAAAGCCGAGGCTGTTCTGATTTGCCACCATGGCGGCCTGACGATCGCCGTACTGCTCAAATATCCATTTCAAAATATCGTCACGCTCGTCCCACGCAAAATCGATATCGATGTCCGGCGGATCTTTCCGGCCGGGATTGAGAAACCGTTCGAAGAAGAGATGATGCTTGATCGGATCGACATGGGTAATGTTGAGACAGTACGAAACGATTGAAGCCGCGACTGAGCCGCGTCCACAGGTGGTTCCCTTTGAAGTCTTGACGATTTCCTCCACCACGAGAAAATAATTGGCGAAACGCTTCTCGTGAATGATCGCGAGCTCCTTTTCAATCCGTTCACGAATCTCTTGTGTGATGGCACCATATCGAGCCTGTGCGCCTGCATACGTTTTGTCTTTGAGTGTCACAAACGCGTCTTCATCGGTCAGCCGGCGAAAGGAGGGAAAGATCGTTTCGCCGAAACGCCAGTCGCTATGACAGGCTTCGGCAATGCGAGTGGTATTTTCCACCGCTTCAGGAACATGTGGGAAGTGAGAGGCCATGACCGCGGGCGGCATCAACCATTGGCTGGGTGAGCAGCAAGCTTCTTCCGGCAGCCGTGACAGCGTGGTGTTGAGGGCAATCGCGCGCAAGAGGCGATGCGTGGCAAAGTCCTTGGCACGAGAGAAGTACACGCGATTGGTAGCGACAGGAGGAAGACCGGTACGGCGGCTGAAAAGCAGGGCATCATGCATAGCCGGCCCTGGTGTCAACTCAACATAGAGATCTTGCCGAGAATCTTTGGCCAAGGCCATGAGCGCCGCTTCGTCGTCCGTGAAGATGATCAGATCATTGCGATAGCGTGAGACGGATGCGAGAATGTCGAACGAGGGATTGCAATGCCTCTCCGACAGCACACGACAGAGGTTGGCATACCCGTCCGGCGTTTTGGCCAGTAAAACCGATCGATGATCGGCACCTGTCAGCTCAGCGCCGAGAATCGGCCGGAGCCCCAGCTGCTTCGCATGCTCGACGAATCGAATCGCTCCATACAATCCGTTCGTATCGGTCAGGGCCATGGCCGGTGATCCTTGTTGTCGAATGAACGTGCAGAGCTCTGCCAATGAAGATATGCCGCGCATCGGCGAATAATCCGAATGGACGTGGAGATGCACGAACGGGGGCGCCGTCATAGCAATGTCCTTCCCCACGACAGGGCTTGTTCGCCGAATTTTGCGCGAATTTGATCGAAAGCCAGCGAGAGGCGGTGAGAGCGGGGAAGCACGACGGATTCCGACTCGTCGAAGAGCGAAAGTTGCCGGACCGGTGGTTCCAGCCGACTGGCCTGAACCAGCAGTCGTGTGAGACGCACCCGTCGGCTGAAACATCGGTAGAACAAGTTTGTCAGCACAGGCTGGAGATCGACCTCCCAGTAGGTGCCGTGAGGCAGCGTCTCATGAGCGGTCCGTTCGACATGATCGCTATGGCGAACAGTCAGCGAGATATGCCGGCACATCCGTTGTCGTTGCCGAAGCGTGGCACAAATCTGTTCCGATAATCGGTAGAGCCGACCCAGCACGAGCCGATCATCCACTTCGTCTGGGTCGAAATGAAGAGAGCGTTCGATCACCTGCTGTGCGGCCGGAGGGCGTACCGGGGAAGGATCGATCCCCAAGGCCCAGTCGTGCAGCAAGCCGGCTGCAGGGCCGAGGGCGGCTTGTAGATACGCCAACGACACAGAAGCGAGGGCACCAAGCGTAAGCAGGTTTAAATCCTCCAACCGTTGTAAGACCCGTGAGGTTTGGGTCCGGTGAAGGCCGGGAAGCAACATGGTCGGTAACGGAGCGAGGAACGGTTGCTCACAGCCGGAGTGGATCGACAATACTTGGGATGGTTTCGCGAGTGTGGTTGAGGCCAATTGCGAGACCAGCTTGTTTCCCGCCAATCCGATCATACTCGGCCATCCCTCCTGATGGATCAACTCTCGACTGATGCGGGTTGCCGTATCGATGGGAGGACCGAAGAGTCGAGTTGTGCCAGTGAGGTCCAGGAAGAGCGAACCGGACCTGATCGTTTCCCAAGCCGGTGCAAAGGATGAGATACGGTGTTGCAGCTCGCGATGGGCGGCTTGCGTCAGAGATGAATCCGGAGGGATCATCCGCAGACCAGGGCAGATCAGCCGTGCGAGATCGACGGACATCCCCGGTTGCAGACCCTCGTGACATGCCTCCATGGAAATCTCACGGATCAATGCACGCGGCGTATGCATGGGTGCTACGGCCACCGGCCTGCTTCGCAGTGCGCTATCAGCGGCACGGGCCAATACGATTCGAAAAGCAGGGATCTGTAGACAGGCAATAGAACGATCCATGTGCGTTGGTAGTAACCAATGGTTACAGCAAAATTATCCCCAGTCAAGTACGTAGAAAATCCGAGTGGGTAAGTGGGCGAAGCAGGGAGGAAACGTTTTCGTGATGGATCTGCCGTAGTCTAAGCTGACAAGGAGCGTGCCGCTCCTTATCAGCCCCGCTTTTGTTGACAGCCATTTCTACCCTGTGCTACCGTCCACCGTTCTCTACGCCAAATAGGCACCTACACCTCGCTTCCGACCGGTTCGGAGGCCTTTGTCCAGGAGGATCGCTGCATGGAGCTCTACGAGTCTCTGTTTATCATTCGTCCGTCCGTCTCCGATGAGGAGACCGAGACGCTCATCGACAAGATGAAAAACGTCGCCGATAAGACCGGCGCCCAATTCATCAAAGCCGAGAATTTAGGGAAGAAAAAACTCGCCTATGAAGTACGTCGCGAGCGGAAGGGCACCTACGCCTATTTCTATTTTAAGGCGCCGAACAACACGGTCGGTGAACTGGAACGGGCGTATCGATTGGAAGACAATATCATCAAGTTTCTGACGGTCCATCACGAGAAACCCTTGATGGAGCGGCGGCCGGTAGAAGCTTCGGCACAGGAGTCAGACGGTGGCCGGATTTAACAAAGTCATATTGATGGGGAACCTCACCCGTAACCCTGAGCTCCGGTATACGCCGAGCGGAACACCCGTGGCGAGTTTTGGCTTGGCGGTAAGCCGTCGGTTTAAACAGGGTGAAGATCTGAAGGAAGAAGTCTGCTTTGTCGACATCGTGGTGTTCGGCAGACAGGCGGAACATTGCGGACAGTATCTCAGTAAAGGCAACGGGGCGATCATCGAAGGACGGTTGCAGCAGCGCCGATGGGAGACCGAGGATGGCCAAAAGCGCAGCAAACATGAAGTCGTCGCGCAGACCGTGACATTCATGCCCAAGCGACAAGACAGTGGGGCGGGTGCGGAACCTCCGATGCATGACGACCCTGGGTATGAGATGAACGAAGAAGGTTAATGACAAAAGCATGAGGAGGCAGTAATGGACCGAAGTGAAAACGAACGTGGAGGGGGGCGGTTATTCCAGCGAAGGCGTCCCTGCAGATTCTGCCTGGAAAAAGTACCGATCGACTTCAAAGACGCCGGGCTCCTTCGGAATTTTTTGACAGAGCGGGGAAGGATCGTTCCGCGCCGTATTTCCGGGAATTGCATGCGCCACCAGCGTGAACTGACGGTGGCCGTCAAACGGGCTCGGCATATTGCCATCATCAGCTTTGCCGAGGAGCGATAGCGAACGTGATCGGCGATTTCGATGCACCGAGGTGGAGTAGCGGCACGCTGCTGAGAATGACCATGGATGTATTGACACCGAAAATCGTGGACATCACGGCAGAGGGTCTTTCATTGTCGGGAGACCTGACGGGAGAAGAGTTGGGACTGACGGATACGGATGTGTCCATTCGCGGAACCGTCGCGGTCGGGCTGGACCTTCAAGCGATTGAACGTACCATCTATGTGACCGGAGTCGTGGAAGGGACGGCGGTTCGCCAATGCGTGCGCTGTCTCAAGAATTTTGACGACCCACTGGCGTTTTCGTTGCGTGTCGCCTATGAGCGGGAAGTCAAAGCGACCAGTGTGATCGCAAAGCGGGATGATTCGCGGAAGAGGAAGTCGGCCGCGTCTCCTGAAGACGAAGCGGAAGAACAAAACGACGATCTCTATTACTTTACGGGTGATCATCTGGATTTGGCGCCGATGCTGCGAGAGCAATTGATTCTTGCTTCTCCCATGCACCCGTTATGTTCCGAGGAATGCCGCGGATTGTGTGTCCGTTGTGGGAAAGATCTGAACGAAGGTCCTTGCCGTTGTGGTGATGAACCGGCGGGAAGCCCGTTTCAGGTGTTGCGCACTATGAAAGACAAGTTGAGGGACCCCGGTCAGCACTGAGCAGTGGTCCGAATTGAGCGGAAGAAGGAGTCATCATGCCCAATCCCAAACATAAACATTCACGGGCGAGACGCGATAAGCGTCGCACCCAAAAGCTGCGCATGACCCCACCGGGAATGGCTGTGTGTCCACAGTGTCATGAACTAAAGCTGCCGCATTATACCTGTTTGAACTGTGGGACCTATAAGGGCAAGGCAGTCATTCAAGTCGAAGAGGCGTGAGTGGGTTGTACCAGTCGGTCCATTGCGCGAGTTTCCCGGCACGCCTGACGTGAGCCAGGGGGCGACACGTGATCAGCCTGTCTCTTAAACGCCATCCGTGAGTACACCATCTCGCATGAAAATCGCGCTCGACGCGGTAGGGGGCGATCATGGCCCCGCGCCTTGTGTCGAGGGCGCTGTTCAGGCTGTGAAAGAATTCGACGTCGAGGTCATTCTCGTCGGCGACGAAGCCACACTCAAACAGGAATGTGAACGTCAGTCGAGTCGCGATTCCCGTCTCACCATTCGACATGCTTCCCAGGTCGTCGAAATGCATGAATCGCCAGCCGCTGTCGCTCGGAAGAAGCGGAACTCGTCGATTTGGGTTGCGACAGAGTTGGTCAAGAACGGCCATGCTGATGCCGTCGTGAGCCCCGGAAATACGGGAGCGAGCCTGGTCGCATCGTTTTTTGTGTTAGGACTGACGAA
>CAZPNQ010000080.1:0-17997 GCA_964587955.1 uncultured Nitrospira sp. | reverse complement strand
TGCGATTCTTGCCGTCATCGTCTTTGAACGAGAGAAAATCGGGCGGCTTCTGTCAGGCGCCTGGCAGGAACAGAAAGCCTTGCGCACAGCCTCAGTCAAGCAATCTTCCGACACATGGTCCGACCGCGTTAGCACTTCGATGCGCAGCCATCCCAACTTATGGTTCTTGCTCGGACTCGGGATTGCCTTCCTGCCCGCGGCCATACTCGGCCTGTTGGCTCACGGATGGATCAAATCGTATTTGTTCACTCCTCTGACAGTGGCTTTGACATCGATTCTGGGAGGCATCATTATTCTTATCGTGGAGGCAAGAACACGAACCAGCCAGGCCAAGAGCCTCGATCAAGTATCGGCCGTTCATGCCTTCTGGATCGGGCTGGCACAGTGCGCCTCTCTCATCCCCGGCATGTCTCGCTCCGGCTCGACGATCATTGGAGGTCTGCTCGCCGGGCTCGACCGCAAAGTGGCTACGGAGTACTCCTTCTTTCTTGCACTCCCGACCATCATCGCCGCGACGGTCTTTGAAACATGGAAGGCGCGAGGAACGTTTACCGATCAGGATTTTATGGCGCTCGGCCTCGGCATGTTCATCTCATTTCTGGTGGCTTGGGCCGTCATCGCCGCCTTTCTAACCTATGTTCAACGGCATACCTTGCGCGTCTTCGCCTACTATCGTATTATCCTCGGAATTGTGGTCATATTGGTGGTCCGCTGAAAGGAGCTGTGCATGTCTTCGGATACGATTCACGTCTACGACACTTGGGTCAACGGCAAGAGCGGTCGCATTCATTTCGACGTCATGACGACGGATGAAGCCACCGCCCTCAAACTCGCGAAGGAATACCTGGTCAGCATCGGCGAACCGAATGCGACCATTACCACGAAGGAATGCCAATTCTGTCACAGTGAACCGTTGGTGATGTTCTCGGCGGAGCAACAGAAGCAAACTAAGGAAAAAGGCGGATTTATCGTTCGAATGCCGGCCTGATCACTCGTATCTCGTGGTTCGTAGTTCGTATCTCGCTTCTGATCTGGACGCTTCACGAGATACGCTTCACGCTTTCAGGATGTTTCAGAGACGGCGGGAGGATCGGTTCGTTTCTCAAAGGCAAAGTGAATGATGAGGAAGATCACGCCGACGGTGATCGCGGAGTCCGCCACATTGAACGCGGGCCAGTGGTAATTTTCGACATACACGTCCAGAAAGTCGATCACCTCTCCAAAACGCAGTCGATCGATTAGGTTGCCGATTGCGCCGCCGAGAATTGCCGCAACACTGACACGACCCATCCAATCCTGTTCCGGCATCCGTAACAGAATTGTACTCAGCAGTCCAAGAGCAAAAATCGACGTCAATCCGAAAAACACCATCCGAAACGCGTTACTGCTTCCTGCCAGCAGACCGAATGCCGCCCCGGGATTTCGGATATAGGTCAAACTAAAGAGATTGGGGATGATGGAGATCGATTCATGCAATCGCATGGTTTGCATGATCTGCTGTTTGGTCAGTTGATCCAGAAAAATGATGCTGCCGGTCACCGATGCCAGTGCCAGATTGCGAAGGCCTGACGCACTCACCGGATCGCCTCCAGGCACCGATCACAGAGTGTCGGATGGGCGGCGTCTCTGCCTACAGCTTCTCGATAGTTCCAGCAGCGTTCACACTTACCATGCGCGGACTTGGTCACACTGACAGTGAGGTCGGTTGTCGCATCGGGCAATTGTTCGACGGTCACTTGCGACACGATAAATAACGCGCTCAGGTCCGTCCCCGGAACATTCAGCCACTGGCCGGTCGGGACATCGGTGGTGAGATGAACATGGGCTTCGAGCGAGGAGCCGATGACCTTCTCACGGCGCCGCTCCTCCAGAACCCCTTGCACCTGCGTGCGATATTTCAGCAGCCTCTCCCACCGTTCGACCAGCTTCGCATCGGCCCAAGCCGGATCGAGCTCGGGAAATGAGGCGAGGTGCACGCTCACCGTTCCCACACCTCCACGCACCTGCGCGGCCAGCGTCCGCCAAATTTCCTCCGCCGTAAAACTCAACACCGGCGCCATAAGTTTCGCCATGGACACAACGATATCGTACAGGACGGTCTGGGAGCTGCGGCGCTCGTGTGCATCCTTGCGGAACGTATAGAGCCGGTCTTTCAGAATGTCGAGATAGACGGCGCTGAGATCCACCGAGCAGAAATTGTTCAGGGCATGGAAGATCGTGTGAAACTCAAAGTCTTCATAAGCTCGCCGCACTTTCGTGATGAGTTCCCCGAGGCGCAACAACGCCCATCGGTCCAATTCCGGCAGCTGTCCATAGGAAACACGATGGATTGCCGGATCGAAATCGTAGAGATTACTCAGCAGAAACCGGCACGTGTTACGGATCTTCCGATAGGCTTCGATGAGTTGCGTCAAAATGGCCGTGGAGATGCGTACATCGTCCTGATAATTCTGTGCGGCGACCCACAATCGAAGGATTTCCGCCCCATGCTGCTTGATGATTTCATGGGGTGCCACGCCGTTCCAAGCGGATTTGGACATCTTCTTGCCATGATCGTCGACGACAAAACCATGTGTCACCACGGTCTTGTAAGGTGCCCGTCGGTCTGTGACCACCCCTGCCAACAGAGCGCTATGAAACCAGCCGCGATGTTGGTCGGAGCCTTCAAGATACAAATCAGCGGACCACTTCCTCGGCTTCGCGACCGCCGCATAGCTCACGCCGGATTCGAACCAGACGTCGAGAATGTCGCGCTCCTTCTCGAACTGTGTTCCCGCACATGTAGGGCATGATGTTCCTGCGGGCAAAAGTTCGCCGGCGGATCGTTCAAACCAGACATCCGCGCCACTGGTTTCCATCAAGGCCGCGATATGCTCGATGACGACGGGATCAGCGAGTACGTGATGACAGGCGCTACAAGTAAACCCCGGAATCGGGACACCCCATACACGCTGGCGCGAAAGACACCAATCCGGCCGGTTTTCGATCATGCCGAAAATCCGATCACGGCCATAGCCCGGTATCCATTGAACCCGTTCGATCTCCGCCAGAGCTTCCCTTCGCAACTCGTTTGTCTCCATGGACACGAACCACTGCTCCGTCGCACGAAAGATGACCGGGCTCTTGCACCGCCAACAATGCGGATACGAATGGTTCAACGAGCCATGCCCGAGCAGACGTCCATTGGCTTGGAGGTAGTCGACGATTTTGGGATTGGCCTTGAACACGTGTTGACCCGCAAATTCCTTCACGACCGGCGTGAACCGTCCGGCGTTGTCGACCGGAGCCAGGATTTCGAGCCGCTCGCCGGGTGAAGCCTTGGTGTTGTGCTCAAGCACGAGGAGATAGTCCTCCATACCGTGTCCGGGTGCGATGTGTACGCAGCCGGTCCCCTGCTCCAGAGTCACAAAGTCCCCGAGCAGAATCGGTGATAGGCCGGTAGACAACGGACGTTGCGTCTCCAACCCCTCGAACCCCTCTCCGCCCTTCTTCACCCCCGACACCCGATAGTTTTCGAACTTGCACTCCTTGGCCACGCTCGCGATCAACTTCTCGGCTATCACGAACAGTTCGTCTCCCACCTGCACGAATGCATAGTCAATGTCCGGATGGAGGCAAACGGCTTGATTGGCCGGAAAAGTCCAGGGTGTGGTCGTCCAGATAACGACGGAGACCAACCGTACTGTTTCCGGAAAGACGACACCAGGGAAGGTATTACCGAGCACGGATGGCGATGTGACGATCGGAAACTTCACATAGATCGACGGGGAGGTATGATTGTCATATTCGACCTCCGCCTCTGCCAGCGCGGTTTGATCTTGAGTACACCAGAGGACCGGCTTGAGCCCCTTGTAGACTCCGCCGCGCTCGACAAATTTTCCAAACTCACGAATGATCGTGGCTTCATAGCTTGGCGTCATCGTCAGGTAAGGACGCTCCCATTCTCCCAATACTCCAAGCCGCTTGAATTCGTCACGCTGAATATCGACATATTTCTCGGCATAGGCACGACAGAGTTTGCGGATCTCCGAGACATCCAAGTCTCTTTTCTTCTCACCGAGCTCCTTCATGACCTGATGCTCGATCGGCAACCCATGGCAATCCCACCCTGGCACGTATGGGGCATGAAAGCCGGCCATCGTTTTGGATTTGACGATGATATCTTTCAAAATCTTGTTCAGCGCATGACCGATGTGAATACGTCCGTTTGCATACGGAGGACCGTCGTGGAGTACATACCGAGGCCGTCCCTGGCCCATCGACTGAATCTGGTCATAGAGCTTCTGTTGTTCCCACCAGGCCAACATGTCAGGCTCGCGCTGCGGCAGATTGGCCTTCATCGGAAAATCGGTTTTCGGGAGATTGAGCGTTGATTTGTAATCCATGACAATGGGATTCGACTTCACGGGATGATATATGGAATCGGAGGACTATACCGGAAGGAAGAGGGGAGCACCAGTCCTAACTGATGGCCATCATGCGATCAAGCGCCACCTTCGCCCAGCGCTTGTCGTCTTCCGGAACGACAATGCGGTTGACGACTTGGCCTTCGGCAAGATTCTCCATGGCCCAACATAGGTGGGCCGCATCGATTCGGAACATCGTGGCACACTGACAGACCGTGGAGGACAGGAAGAACACTTTCTTGTCGGCGAGTCCGTGTTTCAATCGATTGACGAGATTCAGTTCCGTTCCAACCGCCCACGTCGAGCCGGCCGGCGCGGCGGTCACCGTGCGAATGATGAATTCGGTCGATCCGATGAAATCCGCCTTATTGACCACATCTTCGTGGCATTCCGGATGCACAATGACGTTGCCGTCGGGAAACTGTTTGCGGAAGTGATCTACATGAGCCGGTTGAAACATTTGATGGACGCTGCAATGCCCCTTCCATAAGATCAATTTGGCTCGTTTGATGGCGTCTCTGGTGTTCCCACCGTTGGGTTGATAGGGATCCCACACGATCATCTGTTCGCGGGGAACACCCATCTTGTTCGCCGTATTGCGGCCCAAGTGCTCATCAGGGAAGAAGAGAATTTTTTCTCGCCTGGCCCAACACCATTCAATCACCGCTTTGGCATTGGAGGATGTACAGGTAATTCCTCCATGCTCGCCGCAAAACGCCTTGAGTACTGCTGCCGAATTGACATAGACCGCCGGCATCACAGTCTCTTCGACGGGAACCACGCGTCCCAACGCTTCCCAACACTGATCCACCTGTTCGATTGCCGCCATATCGGCCATTGAGCAACCTGCGGCCATGTCCGGCAAGATCACTGTTTGCTGAGAACGGCTGAGGATGTCCGCAGTTTCGGCCATAAAGTGTACGCCGCAAAAGACGATGTAGGGTCGCTCGCAGCGTTCAGCGGCCAGTTTCGCCAACAACAGCGAGTCGCCGCGAAAATCAGCATGCTGAATCACTTCATCCCGCTGATAGTTATGGCCGAGAATCATCACTCGTTCACCGAGCGCCCGTTTCGCCGCTGCGGTCCGACGATATAACTCCTCCGTGGACTGCGTCTGATATTCCGTAATGAGCCTCGGCAATGTCGCAGTAGCCGTCACAATATTCCTCCGACCGTAAGGGGATTATTCTACGATAGCCTTCCCTCACAATCAACGAATAGCCCAAGAGGAAAAGTCCTAGTCCGCCCACCCCAAGGAGAGCAGATGGCATGGGTCTAATAGACGATTGACTTGACTGATCCCAGAGGAATACGATCAGCACCGATAGCTAGAGCTAGGGGGGCCTTGAGGCTGAGAGTCCGAACGATCGGACGACCCTCACAACCTGACCTGGGTAATACCAGCGTAGGGAAGCCGGATGACAGCGGATCGTGAGGGTTCAGCCGCGTTCCCTACTTCTCAGGGAAGCGGCTTTTTTTATTGTCAGAATACGGCAGTCAGCGTGTGGTTCTGCATATCGACCAACTATGAAAGGATCTCTTTATGAGCATCCAGACAAATACCAATGGATCCGCTAATGGAAATGGGGTCCCCACTTCCCCATTGACTACGACACCCTTTCCGGCATCGGGCAAAGTCTATGTGGACGGTGTGCAGTCCGGAGTTCGCGTCCCGATGCGAGAAATTAGCTTGACCCAGACGAAAGAAACAAATGGGACGAGATCAAACAATGCTTCCGTTATCGTCTATGACACCTCGGGTCCTTATACAGATCCCGCTGTCACCATCGATGTCCGTGAGGGACTGAAACCATTGCGCCACCCCTGGGTGCTCAGTCGACAGGATGTCGAAGAGCTTCCACAGGTAAGCTCGACCTACGGGCGTATCCGTGAGACGGATCCGAAGTTGGCCGAGCTTCGCTTTCAACACATCCGTAAACCCTTGCGGGCCAAGCCTGGCAGAAACGTTACCCAACTGCACTATGCACGAAAGGGTATCGTCACACCGGAGATGGAATTTATCGCCATCCGCGAGAATCAATCCCGCCAAGTGGACTTCACGACTTCCTCCCACAACGGACACGGAGGAGGCGTGAAACAACATCCGGGATTTTCCTGGGGCGCTAATATCCCTTCGGTCATCACACCGGAATTCGTGCGCGAGGAGGTGGCCCGTGGCCGGGCGATCATCCCATCGAATATCAACCACCCGGAAAGTGAGCCGATGATCATCGGCCGAAACTTTCTCGTGAAGATCAATTCCAACATCGGCAATTCCGCCGTTGCCTCCTCCATCGAAGAAGAAGTCGAGAAGATGATTTGGTCCACCCGCTGGGGTGCCGACACCGTGATGGACTTGTCGACCGGCAAAAACATTCACGAAACGCGGGAATGGATCATTCGCAATTCACCGGTGCCGATCGGAACGGTGCCGATCTATCAGGCGCTCGAGAAAGTGAATGGTAAGGCTGAAGACCTGACGTGGGAAATGTTCCGCGATACGCTGATCGAACAGGCGGAACAAGGCGTTGATTATTTCACCATTCACGCCGGCGTGCGCCTCGCTTATGTACCCATGACCGCAAAACGCATGACCGGAATCGTGTCGCGCGGAGGATCGATTCACGCGAAATGGTGTCTGGCCCACCACCGAGAGAACTTCGCTTACATGCACTTCGAAGAGATCTGTGAGATCATGAAGGCCTATGACGTCGCGTTCAGTTTAGGCGACGGCCTCAGGCCGGGATCAATCGCCGATGCCAACGACGACGCGCAGTTTGCCGAGCTCGATACATTGGGTGAACTGACCAAGATTGCGTGGAGACACGATGTGCAGGTCATGATCGAAGGTCCCGGCCATGTGCCCATGCATATGATTCAGGCCAATATGGAAAAACAGCTCGAGGCCTGTCACGAGGCCCCGTTTTATACACTGGGTCCACTGACGACCGATATCGCGCCGGGTTACGATCACATTACATCGGGCATCGGCGCAGCTATGATCGGCTGGTACGGCTGCGCCATGCTGTGCTACGTGACGCCCAAGGAACATTTGGGCTTGCCGACACGCGAGGACGTTAAAACCGGCGTCATCACCTATAAGATTGCCGCGCATGCGGCCGATTTGGCCAAAGGGCACCCCGGCGCGCAAGCGAGGGACAACGCGCTCTCGAAAGCGCGTTTCGAATTTCGTTGGGAAGATCAATTCAATCTGTCCCTCGATCCGGAGACCGCGCAACAGTTTCACGATGAAACGCTTCCGGACAATGCCGCCAAGGTCTCGCATTTCTGCTCGATGTGCGGACCACACTTCTGCTCTATGAAAATCACACAAGACGTCCGAGATTACGCTGCGCAGCTCCAAGTCGATGCGCAACAAGCGATTCAGATCGGCATGAAAGAGAAAGCCGAAGAGTTTAAGAAAACCGGGTCTGAAATTTACCGGTAGGAGTGCCCGATGTCTAAGCCAAGACCTGCACCGCTACGCGAACGAGATATTACCCGGCAGATTGCCCGGGAATACTATAAAGAATTCGATCAGCTGATCGAAAGCGACGTCATCATCGTCGGTGCCGGACCATCCGGCCTCATTTGCGCGCACGATTTGGCCGCAATGGGGTTTCGCACACTTCTCATCGAGCAAAGCTTGGCCCTCGGTGGTGGGTTCTGGTCCGGCGGGTATCTCATGAATAAGGCCACCATCTGCGAGCCGGCGAATGAAATCCTCGAAGAGATCGGCGTGCCTTGCAAAAAGATCAAAGAGTGCGAAGGGATGTACATGGTCGATCCACCCCACGCGACCGGCGCCTTGATTACTGCCGCATACAATGCCGGGGCGAAGACCATGAACCTGACGAGAGTCGTGGATTTGATCCTGCGCAATGACGGCCTATTGGAAGGAGTTGTCGTCAACAGTACCACCGTTGAAATGGCCGGTCATGATCTCATCCACGTCGATCCCATCGCTCTTGAAAGCAAAATCGTGGTTGATGCCACCGGCCACGATGCAGTCTTGGTCGAACTCCTACACAAGCGGAACCTGTATAATAAGGTTCCGGGAAACGGCGCCATGTGGGTTGCGCGATCCGAAGAAGAGGTCATGGATCGTACCGGAGAAGTGTATCCCAATTGCTTCGTCATCGGATTGGCCGTCGCCGCCGTGTATGGCACTCCGAGAATGGGCCCGGCCTTCGGCTCAATGCTACTGTCCGGCCGGTACGGAGCGGAATTGATTAGGAAAAAATTGAAACAGGAGTAGCCGGAGAGCTATAGCGCATGGCCTGTGGCAGAAGCGTCAAGAGATCGTGTCTGTGCCATAAGCTATTTGCCATACGCCATTAGCTCCTACATGCATATGGATATTCAAGACTTTTTGATCCAAGGCGAGGGGCACGAGGAAGACAAACGCCAGGCGTGGGATCTCTTTCAGCAGGCCTACGAGCAACAGATGAAGAGCAGGAAATCGGAGACGTCTTCCGAGACCGAGCGTGTACTGGAAGAGGCTGTCAACCTGTACAAGAAATCGTTGGCTACCTATCCCACGGCCGAGGCATACACATTCTTGGGGTGGACCTATAGCTGGATGGGACGGATTGACGAGGCCATCGAGGAATGTCACAAAGCCATCATGCAAGACCCGCACTTCGGCAATCCCTACAACGACATCGGCGCCTATCTGATCGAAAAGGGAGAATTCGATGAGGCGATTCCCTGGTTTCAGAGGGCGATACAGGCCAAACGTTACGAGAGTCCGGCCTATCCGCACTTCAATCTCGGCCGCGTGTACGAGCGAAAAGGGAACTGGACGGAGGCCATCGACTCGTATAAACAAGCGTTTGCCCTTGACCCAAACTACACGCTGGCAAGGAAAGCGCTCGGACGGTTGGTCAGCTCTCTGAACTAGGTAGGTTGAGATATGAGTCCAAAGACTATACTTGTCGCCATTACAGATCTTTTCTTCTACACCAAGGTCCGGGACGCGTTACGTCAACCGGAATACCAGCTTGAAAAAGCTCGTACTCAGCAGGATATTGTCGACAAGGCCCAATCGGCAAGCCCAGGCCTGATCATCTTCAACATGAACGATCTGACCCTTGATGCCTTTCAAGCATTGGAAAAACTAAAAGCCGATCCACAGTCGAAAAGCATTCCGACGTTGGCCTTTGCCAATCATGAAGAAGTCGATACGTGGAATCGCGCCAAAGCGTTTGGTGTGACGAAGGTTGTCTCCCGCAATGAGTTTTCGGCGCGTACGAGGGAACTGGTGGACGAATTATTCACGCCAGACGTAAGGGGGAAGGCATGAAAGATTTTTGGAACCACGCGGTAGCTCGCGTCATATCTGAGGTTTCACTTCTCACGGATTCCCGATGAAACGATCCCGCCTGCATGGGCAACATGCGCAACTCGGAGCGACGTTTGAGGAAGTCACCGGCTGGGAAATCCCGGCTCACTATGGCGATCTCATAGCCGAACACCGTGCTGTCCGCCAGACAGTGGGGATAGCCGACCTCTCACATCGCGGCAAGTTACGGATCATAGGAGAAGATCGCGTGAAGTGGTTGCAAAGCGTCGTCAGCAACGACATCCTTCCCCTTCAACCAGGGCAAGGCAGCTATTCCAGCTTTTTGACTCACAAAGGCAAGATGCTCACCTACTTCCGCCTGTACATGCAGACAGAAGCCGTGATGCTTGAAGACGTGGGCGAGATCGGTGAAACGACATTTCAGGCTCTACGCAAATTCCTGCTTTACGGGACCAAAGCCAAGATGGAAAACTGTGCCGAGAGTTGGGGGCTGCTGTTGATCAGCGGACCGATGGCGGCACGTGTGGTGCAATCTGCGTTCGGTGTGGACGTCACGGACTTACAACCGGTCGATTTTGTCACCGCACAGATCGGCGGACACCATGCCCTGGTATTACGCACCGAAGAAACCGGAGAGGTTGACATCGAAGTATTGCTTCCCGCGGATAGTCTCCTGACCGCATGGACCAGTGCCATGCAGGCCGGGGACAAGTTCGGCATGAGGGCAATCGGACACCAGGCGCGAGAGGCTTTGCGCATCGAAGCCGGCCTCCCAAAAGCCGGACCGGATTTGAGCGAAGAAATCGTCCCACCCGAAGCCAATCTTGAGGGAAAGGCTTTCAGCCTGAACAAAGGATGCTATCCTGGTCAGGAAGTCGTGGCACGCATGGATACATACGGGAATATACGCCGTAAACTGGTCGGACTGGTCCTTAAGGATTCAGCTATTCCGCCGCACGGAGCCAAACTTTATAGCGGCGATCGGGAGGTGGGGTGGATCAGCAGCGCCGTTCGTTCTCCCCAACTCAATAAAGTCATTGCCTTCGGATTTCCTCTGCGCGACTTCAGCAAGCCAGGAACGGAGCTGACAGTGGAACTCGAGAGCGGGAAGCAGCCGGTCACCGTTCAAACCCTCCCCTTCTACACCAAGCAATAACTATTACTCCTCAACGCCTATGTCTCTTGATCAACAGGAAGACAACACCACTCCGTATCAGGAGGCAGGTGAACTTGCGGGTATCACTCGCCTGGTGGACGAATTTTACATCAATATGGACACTTTACCGGAAGCCGAAATCATCAGGAGCATGCACCCGGAGGATCTGACGGAATCACGGAAAAAGCTTACATATTTCCTCAGTGGCTGGCTTGGAGGCCCCAAGCTCTTTCAGCAGCACTATGGGCCTATCAGCATTCCTGGATTCCACAAACAGTTTCCCATTGGGTACGAAGAGCGCAACGCCTGGTTGCTCTGCATGCAACGGGCCATCGCCGTCCAGCCGTACGATGACCGATTCAAGGACTACCTCTTAGCCGCACTCAGCATCCCGGCAGAACGAGTACGAGAAGTGAATACAGGAGAGTTCTAATACCCCCTACCGAGTTGATCGGCTGCCCGTCGGACTTCCTCCTGCACATTCGAATACATCCCTGCATCCTTGCGGATACAGGGCGCCGATCTTCATGCGGCCCCCAGAGAAACCGCTTCCCTTCAAAATCAACGCGATAAACGAAAACTCGACTACCTTTGATCAAACGTTTGTGTGGCATTTTACTTGCTCCACATGAAATGAATCCGATTCGGATCACTACTCACCAAGCACGATCGATTCAGTAAGCCCAAGAGATGCTGGAAGAGTGCAGACCTACTAGAGAGGACCGACGGTCATGGAATCGGAATTGTAGACCGTGCCATCGTTCTAACGGTTCAAGGCATGAATGACATTTCTTATATGTTCCCTGAAACCACCCTTTCGCCACCGACCGAGCTAAACTCGATCGGCTGCGAGGCTTGGATCGATGTGAGTCGGTTTCATTCGGGGAAGAAATCCTTCCAAGCAGTCACTGGGAATGTGAAAGTGTCCGGAGATCACTCAAGTTCAATTCGTGCTCACAGTTCTCTTACGAGATCGTTCGCCCTCTTACGTAAGACGCTCAGCGTGGTTCTGCCCAAGGCCTAGCGCAGCAGCGGCTTGGTGCGAGCCGGGCAGATTATCCCTTTTTGCAATTGCCAATGTTGACACCCTCTTGTCTTTCACGGACAATCCAGCCGTCTTACGGGCTAAGTGCCAGATAGGCGCAAGAAACGAAGCGGCCACCGTGCGCCTGAGTATAATTCGTTGCTTAAACTACACCGCCCTTATCAGTCTGATAAAGCCACCGTTGAGAGGTATTCTAAAAAACGCCAGGCACGTTTTGTTTGCTTCAGTCACGCTCTTGGCACTCATTCTGATCGCGGTCTCCATCCTTGTGTCCATGCAAGGGAAGATCCATCAAACCCCTGACCGCGCGAGAGTGACAGTTCAAGAAGCGACGATCGTCGGCCCACTCATCCAACACAATATTCCAACCGCCACGGTTGTCCTCAAAAATATCGGGCATTCACCCTCGCTGTCGACCAAAGCCCGTCTGGTGATGACCGTCTGGACCTCGAACAGATTTCCCGATTGGGATATGCCTCTGAAACTGGCGACCGATACCAAACTCGTTGGCAAGATCGATCCGGGATCTGTCGTGTCTCAGACCGTCTCTTTGATTGCCCCGCTCACCGACGTGCAGGGCATGCATTTGGAACGCAAAGATTGGTTCATTGTGATACTCGGAATCGTGTCGTACGTTGATATTTTTGGCAGCCCGCACGAAACGAAACTGTGCTTCATGTGGCGCGATACCTCCGATCAACATCTCAGCTTCTGCGAGAAGTGGAATGAGGCGGATTGAGACGCCTGCATAGGTTATCGGAGCCTTGCTAAGCATGAGAGAAGCCTATAGCATCTCCGATGCTCTGAGCTGGTTGGCTGAGTTAGGGTTTTCTGTCGATTCGATTGTGCGGCGTTACATGAAGCTCTTCATTTCCTATGCGAAGCAGCAACGCGGTATTGCCGAGGACCTCCATGCCGTGCTCTCGGCAAAAGGATACGATGTATTCTTCGACCGAGAGAGTCTTCCGGCCGGGCTGGAATATCAGCCGGCCATTCGCGAACAGGTGGAAGCGTGCGATGTGTTCGTCTTTCTCATCAGCCCTGAATCCGTAACAGACCGACGGTACACACTCACCGAATTGAAGTATCGGCAGCAAAAAGTTCCCCAGACGTCAGGAACCCTGCTTCCAGTCGTGGTGCAACCGACTCTACTCGCCCGTATCCCTCCCTATCTCCGAACAGTGACGCTTCAATTTCCCCAAGGGAATCTGTCCGCTGAAGTCGCGGACGCCGTCGATCGTCTTGCCGCCGAACCTATCCGTCCGCACAAGCGTGGCGGCCCTTCGGTTAATGAGCACAGAAGCGAGACTTTCGAAGTCGAACGTATTGCCGCCTATCGCACGCTTTGGGCACTGACTCGACTTTTGCCGAAGTGGCCACGAGCCGGTAATGTCAGCTATTCCAAGCTTCGAACGTTCAGTGCTGCCCTTCGTGACTGGTACTTCCTCGGTGGCGGAGGTATTTTTCTATCTCGCCCTGCGCACGGAGCCTACTCCTCCGTCCAGAATACCCTCCAAGCCATCCTCGGCGACCGCGTATCAGGCCTCATAGCCGAAGAGCACTATGATGAAGTGCGGGAGGTCTGCAGTACGCTACGCAGCCAATTGGCCAAGGATATTGGAGCGCGTGGAGACTGAGCAGTCAGTCGATGCGATGTCAATCTAGTTGTTGGACGGCCAGACTCTCAGCATTGACTTCGAGTGTTGGCTCAGCGCTCCGGATTCCGCGCTGCTGTGACTGCCGAAGCAAATTGCAGCAGACTGGACCGTTCTTGGTCGTCCAAGGCCAACAGGAGATGCGTTTCTTCGCCGTGCATCAAACGAAGACTTAAGAACGGCTCTTCGCGGCGCTTTTCTCGATTGTCCCACATTGCATCGATCAGCTGCACCTTATCGAATTGACCGACCGATACGACGTCATACCTGAAATAAGAATCGCCGATGACGATGTCGAACACGACGTTACCCGCCGTCAGTAGTACCACATTGAACCGACCTTGATCCTCGTACCCTTCCGGCAAAAATTTATTGACGTGGCAAAGCGCGACCTTTCGATCCCCCAATGCCTTGCGAAATTTCTCTTTCAATGCGTCATAATCGATCTGTAGGGCCTTTTCATCCGGCCCCGTTGCCGCTACAGCAGCCGCCTCCGTTTTCAAAAAAACATCATCGGCGGACATCAATCCTGACATGAGGTATGCTCCCTTGCTATCGTTAAATTGACAACCAGCGATCTTAGGAGCCGTACGGTAACCGGCCATCTGCAGCAATTGCAAGGGGCTTACACGCGTGCGATCGGCCTACGGCTTAGCCGGCACAACGTGAGAAAATCGTTGAGTACCCGTCTCGTCGATCACCGTCACTTCGAACGCGTCCTTCGTGACACGGACCAGACCGAAGTTTTGGTACCCCGACTCATTCACCAATCGAATGGGATGCAGTTCATCGCTGGCAGCCGTAAGCCTTCCCGGCCTCGCTGAGAGCGGACCTACCATGTACTCATGAAAATCGATGACCCCGTCCTGATTGGGATCATAAGCGTTGGCTTGAACCCAATGTACATCCCCTGCGAGAAACACAACGTTCTTGATCGTTTGTCTGAGAATGGCATCGACAATCACCTGCCGCTCTCTTCCAAAGCCGGTGCCGCTTGGCTCATGCCCCCATCCATCGTTGCCTAGACCACCTTTCTCAACCGATAGTGGAACGGAAGTGGCGATAACTTTCCAGGTTGCCGTAGAGGTGCGAAGTCCATCGAGCAACCATAGCAATTGCGAATGTCCCAGCATCGTTTTGGCAGGGCCATCCAGATCCTCGTTCCGGCTGCGATACTGCCTGGTATCCAGTATAAAAAGTTCCAGGTCAGCTCCGTATCGAATGCTCCGATACATCCGATGCGGATCCTCGGCCGGAGAAAAAATCGGCCAATACTCGCGCAACGCCTGACGGCCTGCAGGCATCTGTTCGTCAAACGGCCCCGCGAAATTGTCGCGAACCTCATGGTCGTCCCAGGTTACATACACCGGCACCGTCCTCAGAAATCGCCGAAGGGCCTCGGCGCCGCGCTGATAACGGTGTCGCACTCGATAGGTCTGCAGTGTGTTGGCTTTGAAATCAGCGCCCGGCTCGTTCGGCGGTGAGGGACAAGGGTTGTCGCTATAGATCGTATCGCCGAGAAATAGGAAAAAGTCGGGACTGTGCCGATGGATCACATCAAAGATGGGATAGCCACTCATTCCCTGCCGGCATCGTCCCTGACCACCGAGGTCTCCGCTCCAGGAAAACGTCACTGCTGCGGAGGTTTGCTCATCCGGCAGAGTGGTGAATTCGCCCTTGGCCGCAAGGATAGGCGAAACCTGCCTTGTAGTCTGGTCGGCAGAACCGACCAGAACCTGATACCGATAGCGCGTAGCTGGGCTGAGACCTTCCAATGGAATGGTCAGGGTATAATCCGTCTCCGCAGTCGTCGTGATGGCTGCCGTTTTCGACACCGGTGCCACAACAGTCGTAAATTTCGAGGCACGTTCCCATCGAGAGACCGTGGACCACTCTATCTGAATAGAGGCCGGTCCGTCGGTACGCAGCCAGAGCAATGCACTTTTCGAGCTCACGTCGCCGACCGCAATACCTTGAGGCAAGAACTCTGAGCCCACGGAGGAATGTCCACCGGACGAACTGCTGGATCGAATACTCTCACCTGAAAAAACAGCGCAGCCAATGAATGAATACACAATGGTTAGAATGCTGATCGGCAGAAGAAACGCGTACATTGGGCGATCTTACCCTAAACCAAGCAGTGAGGGGACGCCTGCGGGCTTGAAATCGAGATAGCCGACCGGCATACTGAAGTGGTTTACAGGAGAACCGAGATGTTGGACACCAATTGCTGCGCACCCAACTGTCTGGAGAAACCCTATGCTCCAGCCGGGACACGTTCCGTTTGCAAAGACCATTTTCTCGCCTTTCTCACGTGGCGCCGTCGCCGTGGCCCTCAAATGTTCCACACCTATGCCGGCATGACGATGGAGGAACGTGACACCGTCGTCGCCGAATGGATGAAAACGATCCGTACGGATGACGTGCCAGCTGCCGCACCGAAGCTTTAATCGCCCTCACTCTGACAGCAACATTACCAATTTCTTTCTTGCCTCTATTCTCTCCTTCCTCTCATGAGGGCGGGGCGTTGTGTAGTTTTCTCCTGCGCGCGTTGAGCGAGCACCGCTAATCCTCTTTCCTCATATTTTTTACCCCTTAAAGGGGCGGCCTAGTGGTCTCCTAACTGCGCGCCGGTTTTTCCACCCGCCCACCCACTGGCACGCCAAGACGTGCCATTTACCCGGGCGAGGGCCACTGATCTCACCCGCCCACCCCGCGGACACCAAGGTGTCCACTTTCCCAGTGGGCCGCGCGTTGGGCGAGCACAGGAGACCACTAGGCTGCCCCCGCTCTCACCCCATGACCGGCGAGCCGTGATGATGAATCATCAGCCACTCGTCGCCGATGAGTTCGAAGAGGTTTGTGGCAAGCACCTTGGCTTGTTGCGGTTCGTCCGACTGCTGGGTAGTGAGATTCTCGACACAGATCACCCACGCCATATCGCCTGCGACCTGAACCATGACATCGGTGAGCTCGAACTTCATCGAGAAGGTATTGTTGAAGATCAGAACCCACGAATCGCGGACAGCCGGCCATCCGGAACGAATCGTCCACCCAGGATGAATACAGGTGATGTATTCTTGATGGGCCCAGATCTCATCCATCTTGGCGATGTCGAGACTCTCAAAGGCATCGTAAAAGTTCTTGTTAACTTTTGTAACGGCTTCGATACGCTGCTTCAACACACTGCGCCTCCCAGTCAGCGGAGCCGTATCATACTGGAAGCGAGTGGGCCGCTGCGAGGAGATTTCTCGCAGGTATCAGCCAGGTTAAGGAAGGATGCTGTGGACTCGCACAAATGGACAAGCCTCACAATGCCGAGGCTGGTGCCGAACAAGGCGCCAAAATCGGGAGTGATAGACCGGTCATAGAACAGGCGCGCAAGCGTGGGGAGCGTTCTCTCGTGATCCGTTTGACCTTAAGAAACCGCCTGTACCTGAGATCACAGGCTGGACAGTACGACTCGATGACCACAGCGTTGTGCGGTGGCACACCTTGAATGACTTCATTGGCCATGCTCGTCATATCAGGCAGAATGCCTTGAGCATGTCCCACTGGCTATAACATACCGTTGCCGAATTATGGTCTAGTGCGGCAACTTGCTTCTCATCATACCCCCTCCTTCTCTGTTCCCCCTCTTCAATAAGAGTGACGCGGAATGCCCTTTCTCCGGTGAATCAGCAACCAAGTCTTTAACAAGTTCGGGAAGGCTTTCAAACAAGTCATTGAGCGTGATCAGAACTCCTGCAGCGATTTCGCGAAGTTCTTGTTTCGTATGGTGGAGCGGAACCAGTCGCCGCCGTTGCCATCCTCGGAGCGCGAAGGTCTTTCCCAACCGCATATGAGACCGCTCGCACACCATCACAAATTCCCGTCCTTGTCCATCTTCAAGTAGGAAACCCTTCAGATTCATAGTGCTTCACCTCCCCCCCCTTTCTTAAAGCAAATCATCAAGGTCGGACCTTACCCCGCAGCATATTCGAAGAACCGGTATAGGCCTATCAGGAATTCCCTGAAAACAGGGGCGGACATCACTGGAGAGATTCCGGGGATTTACCGAAGTCGGAGGGTCAATGGGTAAAAGGTCGGAGTTAAGAATGGATTGCATCAACACGACGATGCCAGGCCGTCGGGAAGGGTCCCCGGAAAATCCCGGGGACCCCGCTGCAAAGTGGGAGCGAACAGGCTCTTCTTCGATGGCGTGAGCTTACGCTAGATATTAGGGTTTGCCGTCTTTTTAGGCTTCCCCCTCATCAAGTCCCGCCCGCCATGGGTTCCTCACTAAGGCTCATCATTCTGAGGAAGCCAATTCTTGACGATACCCTCCAAGTTAATACTGCAGCTGCAAGGACACGTGGAACGAATCGACCTTGTTGCCGGTCGCGTTCGTCACAAAATTACTGACGAAGCTCTTCGTTTCGATATAAAAG
>CAZPNQ010000079.1:0-18259 GCA_964587955.1 uncultured Nitrospira sp. | reverse complement strand
CGTGGCCTCGCAACTCGGAAACGACATGAAGTGATGGCTACGCTTGGCAGGTCGCTTGTTCTCGATTCAGCAGCAGCAAGACCTTCTTGGCCTTTGCCTCGAGAATCATGCGCACAATCTCTGAAGTGACCTAGCCGAGCATGGCACCAGGTAACACCATGTTTAATGAAGCAACAATGACATCGACGGTCGGCACCTTCGTCGCAATCGAATCCTGCCGCGGTTCGGCCCCCGCGTGCCTCATGAATTGCCATCACATCGAGCGAACGAAAGCGCATCAATAATGGCGTAGAGTCCCACCACGGGCGACACCATGGCGAGGCCAAGTGTAAAGCTGTTCCAGAGACTGAGGCTGCGGTTGAGGATCTCAGAAGGACTTGTAGCGGAGGTAGGAAAATGTGTCTCCAGACTTTCTCTCGCTACCATGACAGACCTCTCTGACCGGGTAGCAAGTCAGGCTGGCCTGGCAGGGTAATACCTATGGAATTGGAGTAGAGCTGCATAACGAAGCCTCCTGTTGGAAAGGCTAAATTCCCAAAAGGCCATGTACCTCAGTACATGATCTCCCGGGTTTTTATCCCTCCGTGGAGCCTCGTTATGAGAGAGGCCGAAAACTCTTGGACCAGACGCTCCCTCCTGAAGGAAGCCGGAACCCTAGTTTTCCTTTTGGAACAATTTCGGCGGCATCCTATTGCCAAGCCATGCCAAAGTCAAGCTCCGATTGTGTGTTGTAGCTAAAATATCATCTGTCCGCTTTGTGTAGCCATGGTAACTACTTATACATTAATCAAATGCATCCAATACGGTCAAACGTCTGACAATTGTGAACCGACTCTCTCAACTCCATACGTGCTATCGCGGCAGTGAATTTTGTGACAAAACTCTGTGGAATGGAGAGGAAGAAGCCAAGGGAACGGATAGAGACAGTGGAATGGGCCAATTACTCAATGGTGCAGTCGATATTGGGGAAACCGTTGCGATAGCGAGCCTTCTTTGGAAACCATGAATTTGACCTTTTAATGCCACTACTGGATATCCGAATCTGGTAGTGAGATCGTTACCGTCTCATCAAAGGCAACACTGATTCCGGGTACCGTTGCCAGTGCCTTGACCTGTTCTGCTGCCACGCGTCCTGTGACAATGTTGTGCGCGGAAGTGATGAGTTGGTTCCACAGCAACTGGCCACGGAGACCGGACGTTTGTGCCCAGAGTGCCGCACAGCCTGCGACATGAGGTCGGTGAAACCACTCGATGCATGAGAGCAGCAGAAGGAATTGATCAGGGGGGTATATTCCTATAAGCAAGGACAGGGAACGAAGAGTTTCACAGAGTGTCATCCGTTTCTTCAGAAAGGGGAGGAAGAGGTGGGCGGCCGTCCGGATATCTGCTTTTGGCGCAGCAGTTTAGTCAAGTAGGTTCGTTGTAGGCCGAGGTCCGCTGCCGCTTTCGTTTGATTCCATCCGTTCCGAATCAATGCATTTTCGATAAGCTTTCGGCTCTGAGCATCCATACTTTCATGATAAGAATGAAAAACGGTTTCACCGTCTGCAGAACTGCCTGGTTCCTGCCTTGGGTGATTGGGAGTATCAGGCAATAAAAGATCTTCCGGTTCGATGGTGTCTCCGGTGCATAAAACAAGAGCGCGAGAAATCACGTTGTCTAACTCACGGATATTGCCTGGCCAGGAATAGTGTTGTAACGCCTCCAGCGCAAGGTCGCTGAGCACGTAGCGCCTTTGAAGACCCAGCTTGACGGGGCGAGAATTGATGAAGTGCTGAGCAAGTGCGAGAAGGTCGTCCATCCGCTCCCGTAGGGGAGGCGGGGTCACCGTGATAACAGCCAGGCGAAAGTATAAGTCTTCCCGGAATGTTCCTAGACGGATTGCCTGTCTCAGGTCTTTGTTCGTAGCGGCAAGAACTCTGACGTCGACTTTGATCAACTTCGTCCCCCCAACCCTCGTGAATTGCTGATCTTGCAAAGCACGCAGGACTTTCGCCTGTGTGCTCATGCTCATGTCTCCGATCTCGTCGAGGAACAATGTTCCTCCGTCTGCTTCTTCGAATTGTCCTCGCTTCATCGACGCGGCTCCTGTAAAGGCGCCTTTTTCATGTCCGAACAGTTCGTTCTCGATCAATGTGTCAGGAATCGCCGCACAATTGACCGCCACGAATGGTTTGTGGACGCGAGGACTCCAACGATGAATGGCACGGGCTAACACTTCCTTGCCGGTTCCGGTCTCCCCAAGCAATAAGACGGTCACAGTAGAAGTGGCCGCCTTCTTGGCGCAAACGAGTTGTACAGCCATATGCTTGTTCGCTGCGACGATCGGGTCGATGCTGTCATCAACCTCCTTTCGAAGCCGATTGAATTGGTGGTGGAGGACGACGGTGTCCAACGCCTTCTTGATCACGACGGTTAAGTGATCTGCGGTAAACGGTTTCGGAACAAAATCGAAGGCACCGAGTTGCATGGCCTGCACCGCAAGCTCGATGGTTCCGAACGCCGTAAGGATCACAATGAGCGGGGTTGTGTACGTACCCGAAGTCGGCAATGTACCCTCTCCTTTGGGCTGATTCAGATGTGACGTATCATGAACTCGTTGTAACACCTCCAGTCCGGATTCCTGGCCTAGCTTCAAATCCAACAAGACGAGGTCGGGCTCCTCTTCCCGGATCAGGCGGAGCGCACTCGCAACATCGGTGGCGATAAGGGGTTCATGCCCCATCCAAGTGACACGATTCTCCAAGCTCATGCGGATATCATTCTCGTCATCCACAATCAGTATCTTGGCGTGCATAACACTCCTGTTCTTTTGCGATAGGTTTTCTCGTCCCAAGGAACATGGCGGTACGCAATGGATGGTTCATATTGTCCGCCCTGACTCATTCGGCGACCCGGCAATTGGGAGTGTGAAGTAAAAACGTGATCCGGCTCCAGGTTGACTTTCCACCCAGATTCGCCCGTGATGTCTCTCCACGAGAGTTTTTGTAATGTACAGGCCCAGTTGGGCACCCTGTGACGCAGGCATGGCCGATGGCACCTCAGAAAACTCGTCAAAAATATAGGGAAGGTGAGAGGAGTCTATCCCACAGCCGGTATCGGTGACGCTCGTCTGTACGAACCCTGATGGGCACGCACGAAAAGCGACGGTGATACGGCCGCCTGATGGTGTGAATTTGATTGCATTTCCGAGCAGATTCACCAGAACCTGCTCCAATTTGTCACGGTCACCTTGGATCAATGGAAGATTGTCGATCGGTGCGACGTCGAGGGACACGCGGCTATCTGACGCCACCGTTTCCAAACCTTCGGCAACGATCGTTGCAATGTGGCCGATACAGACATGTTGCAAGCGAAGATTGTCGGAACGTAACCAATCAAGCAACTCATCGGCCAATCTCGCAAGTCGAGCGACGCTGTGTTTGATGCGTGTGAGATAGGTACGCTGCTGTTCGGTGAGCGGCCCCGTGACGCCGTCCAGCATGTTTTCCGCGAAACTCCGAATCGCTGTCATCGGAGTCCGTAGCTCATGCGAAACGACTTTGACATACTTTGATCGGCGTGTGTCATGATTCTGAAGTTGGAAGTTGGCACGTGACAACTCTTCCGTCCGTTGCGCGATGCGCTCCTCGAGATGCTGAGTGAGTTCGGTCAGCTCGGAATAGGCCTTGGCATTGTCGATGGCGGCGGCGACGTGGCCGGCAATCGTCAGTAGGATATGGAGATCCTCTTCGGTGCATTGATGAGCGCCTCGGTCTCCGCCCAGATATCCTAGGATCTTGGTATGGCTCTGAAGTGGTACGGCGACGAACGATCGCACTCCTGAATGCCGCATCAAGTCGAGCATGGGCGGGTGCATGCGATGAGCGACGGTTTCGACGTCACGGATCAGGACTGGTTTGCCGTGAATGATGAGTTCCGCCGTGATGCCGTCGTTGACTATGGGTATTTCTAGCCTGCGACTCGCCTCCTGAATCTCGGGCGAAAATCCAAGGCTTTGAGCGATGGACGTGCAATTCCGCTCCGGATGGTGAAGGAACACGACCATCCGGGAAAACCCTAGATTCTCGAGGAGCAGGTGGAGCACCGAGTCCAGCAGTTGGTTCATGTCGAACAAATTGGCGGTCGCAATCGCGGTACTGGCCTGATGGACCGTGGTCAATTGTTTAACCTGCCTCCTGATCGTGTCGAGGTTCATGGTGATGGCATTATTGCGATCATGGAGGGATTCAATCATCACGTTGAACACATGCGTGAGCTCTCCTACTTCGTCGTTGGTGGAGGGCATGAGTCGAACCGGCGCATCGTTTCCTCTTGCAAGTTGCCGTGCGGAGTTGGCGAGGCTCCGGAGCGGCGTGGTAATGCGTGACGTGAGCAGGTGAGCACCGAGGATGCCTGCCGCAATGATGAGCATTGTCAGAATCGAAACATTCTGAACGATGGCGAGTAGTGCTTGTTTGGATTGCGCGTCGGTAATTCCGATGCGCACGAGGCCGATCACCGGTGTTAGTTTGCTCGGGGCCATAGAACCTTGCTTCTCTTCCAATTCCACTGAAAGGCGGGACGGAGCAATCCCAGATGAGGATTCCCGAAGGACCGGCATTGCAAAGTCAAACAGGGTTTCCTTGCGCACGAGAAAGGGGAGGAGCCAGTCTGAATATTGTTCTTGGGGTACCAATCTCTGTTCAGCAGACAGAATGAGTTTCGTCATGAGCGGAGCGGTCAACGGAGCCTGGAGCAGTGATTCTGAGATGCGGTCGTCCGGGTAGAGCGGCTGTTCCGTGGTTGGAGAGGACTCGATCAACGTCCTCCGTATACGTTTGCTTTGTTGTTCCAGGATACGACCGTCAGCGGAAGTGATGGTCACGTAGACGACGTGGTCGATGGTCATGAGACTCTGTATGAACTGGCCTAGCGTGATGCGATCTTCGAGAACGATACCGGCAATCCGAAAGTGATCGTTCCGAACGGTATTGGTCAACAAGATGTTCCCAAGTTCTTCCAGGTTGTCAGTCATGGCCTGGCGCCTTGTTTCGATGAAATACCAGCTTAGGGACGAACAGGTCATGACGAGGATGAAGCTGAATAGGCTCACGAATTTCAAGCGAAGGCCGAAAAACCGAGTTGTGGGCTCCGATTTCCGCCTGTTCTGAAGGAGTGCGCCCATGATCGGACCTGTCAATACGTCTCGTCGATAAGGCTGTCGAACTCTTTCGGAATCGCGATGTCCAAATACCGCGCCATCTTCTGATTCACCGTGATTTTGATCCGATGAACTGAGACCGGTCTGAGCGGCAGTTGTTCACCGTTCAAAATGCGTTTAGCGAGAAGGCCGGCTTCACGGCCGACTTCCCCGTAATCGATTGAGATGCTGAGTAACGCACCGAGACGTGTAAATTCTGACGAGAACCCCACGACCGGAACCCGTTTGGCTACTGCTGATTCTAGAATAAAGCGGATCGATTGATCTGTCAGGACGGTCGAGTCCGGAATGAGCCATAAGGCTTCTGATTCGGATAAAAGTGATCGCAGTTGCCGCGGAACCTCCTTCTCGTTTTCGACTGGAAACCCGTGTAATTGAAACTCATTGATGGAGGCCTGGGATTCTGCCTCCTTCAGCTTGGCTGCAGTCTTTTCGGCATTGTAGATCACGCCGATCCTACGAAGGGAGGGTAGGAAGGTGCGCATGACTTTAAACTGACGATCCATCGGAATTTCCAGCAGGACACCGGTCATATTGGCGGCGGCGAGATGATGTTTCAATGGGTCGAGAATCATCATGTAGAGAATCGGAATGTCTATAATTTCAAGCTTGGCGGCCAGCGCTGCCTTGAGACCGACGGCAATCACGAGCGACGACGTCGAATCGCGGACTGTCCGGGCAAGTTGTTTTCCCCGTTCCAAATCGCCCCGCAGGTCGTACTCAGCGTAGATCGACGTTCCGGGCGCCGTCATCTTGAACCCTTCGATCGCTTCATTATAGGCCTTAAGGTCGGAGGACTTCAGGATGGCAATCTCTCCCACTGCAGCATGAGCATTCGTCAGTATGACGGACCAGAGAGCGGTGAACACGAGAAACAGCAGCCATGTGTATGGACAGCGCTTTCCTATCGGTCTATGGCCGGTATGAAGAGAAAGCATCACTACGTCGTTTGGGTAAAGATCACAGACTCTTCGAGAAAACATAAATATCGTGCAACCGAAACGTTGGGGTCAGACGAGAGACGCATTGGTTCTGCGCGAACCTGTTAGGTTGAAAACGTTGCTGCTGTATTATTGTAATACAGCAAGTGGTATGCCATTGAATTGAAAGGTTCCTCATGTTTCACAGATCCAGACGGGCCATAGATACTCAGGCTCATTCGTCGTCTCCGATAAACGGTCTCCCGGGTGAATCCAAACAGATTCGAACTGAATCCAATTGGATTCTCCAGCCTGGATCGCACGTGATGTCCATAGGCGCCTGCAAGCGGCTATTTAGGATTGTTCCGAATGGAACTGAGATCCCAGTCCGCTACGCCATGCAGGCCGACTTGCCTTAGCAGAGCGGCACGCATCCTCCGCAGTGATGCATCTCTAGGATCCTTCGTGATCAACGAGCAGAGGCAATCCATCGCGTCGTACCAAAGCCCCATCATGGCATTGGTGCGCACACTCTCACGATCGCAGTTCATATTCGGCGAGGCGATCGTCAGGCATTCGCTGAACTCACACCGCTCGATCATTCCGCCCGCGACGATATCTTGGGAATGGGAGTCGGCGTTGCGGCGGGCAGAGACAAACCATCGGTACTGAACATTGGGCTCCAGCACGAGTCCGAAAGCCTTGAGATCGATAGACTGAATCCCTGCATCAACGGGTGTCGGGAGGGGACCGTCATAGATCGGGCGAATTTTCTGGGTATCGTTGAGCGTGAATCGTACAGGGTAGGTCGTCGGTTTCGAGAGATACCAACTGAGCGTCGGCGTCTGCTTGATGGTCAACCCGACATGGTCGGGCACCAAGGCGACGATTTCGGGTTCATTGCTCTCCGTTCCCCGCAATGCGCCCCCGACACGTGCGCGGGGAATCAACTTTTTTGGCGGAGCATAAATAGGAATCGACAGGTCGTCCTGCTGACCTGCTGCCGGGGCGGTCGGTTTGTCTGCCGCCGCAACGATCGGTCTCGGTCCGATAAGGGTCAGAACGAGGCTCAATCCCGCGATTGGTAGAGAATTCATGGCAAATCGCATGGACCCTCCTTTCATAGCCAATTGTTCAGCAGGAGAAATGACGACCAGTAGGCCGGATGCTCATACACTCGGTCGCTCAAAAGTTTCATTTGTGCGCGCTGGAGCGCAACGGCTTTCGACAGGGATGGATTGCGCAGTTGCCGATAAAATTCGGAGATCAGCGTCGCCGAGGCTTCGTCATTGATGAACCATAACGTAGCCAACGCACTCCGGGCTCCAGCCTTCAGTGCAACACCGGCTAGGCCAAGAGCGGCGCGATCGTCGCCGACGCCTGTCTGGCAAGCGCTCAAGGTCAAAAGTTCGAGTGGCTCTTGCCGAAACCGAAAGAGGCCGACCAGTCGATCGAGCGTCTGCATCGTCAATTTTCCGTCGAACGTCAGGAGAAACGAATCGTTCACATCAGTTGAAAATCTGCCGTGTGTGGCAATATGCAACGCCCCGTAGCGTCCATCGCGCAACTCCCGTTCCAGCCTGGAGACCAGAAAGGCATTGTCGATGATCAGATCGCTCTTGTATAGCTGCTCGATCGAGGCGACCTCCTCCGCGATGTAGGGAAGGGCTGGAAACCCTTGTACGGATTTCGTGAGGCCGGCTGCGAGAATTCGCAGCTTGCCGCGGTTCAGCGGTTGTGGGTCGGTCAAGGTAATGCCGGGAGTCATGGCAAGGGCGAACTTATTGATCAGGTAAGACGACCCGTCGTGGAGTGCAGCCAGCGGAATGGTCCGCAGGGAGCCGTCCGGCACGAATACCAACGTGGTGATCCTTGAATCAACCAGGTCCGGTTCTAAGGGACGTACGAGCCAGTCGTATAACTGTTGTGCATGGGGCAGATATTCCCGAGTGGTGCGCTTTTCCACCATTCGCCGGAATGCGCGAATCTCCTCGGTCAGCCGATCGGCCGTCACGGGAACCGAGATGCGTTTGAGTCCGGACGGCAGGCTGAGGAGTAGTTCTAAACGGGAAGTGAACATAATGGGATAGATAACAATGGTATTCGGAGACAACTGATCGAACCGCGTGACTTTCGTACGTGCGGCATCGACACAGTCGTCCTTAAAGTAGTCTCGCAGCTCGGCCGTCTTGTATGCCTCAATCGCATCCCGAGCTGCAAGGAGATACCCATCCGCTGCTGTGCGTTCATCAGTGAGCGATGCCCGCTGAAGCAAGAGATCGGCCAGTTCGAAAAACATCGATTTGATGGCTTCCTGCCCAGCGATAGGATCTTCGGAAGAGGTTTGCATCACCTCTACCCGAATCGGTTGGAGCGTGGATGTCGCGTGTTGGTATGAGGCGATGGCGTGATCCAATTCTCCAATAACTGCCAATTGCCGCCCCAACTGCCATTGCCACCGGAAAAGCGACTCGGGCGAATCCACCGCTTGCGCCGCGAACACCGCGCGCCTGGTAAGTTGGAGCGCTTCGTCCAAACGAGATTCTGTCTCGTAGACATGACCGAGATAGCCAAGGGCATAAGACTGGGTTCTCTTGTCACCCAGCGTCTCGGTGACCGAGGCCGCCTCCTGAAGCATTCCCGCAACCCTCAACAAGAGGGAATCATGCATCTGGGGCAGCTGAGAGGCGAGACGTTGGTAAATCAAAGCCATACCGATCAACCCGAGAGATTTGTTCCGAGAGGGTGCCACATCCTGCAACTGATCGAGCGCTGCGTCGAGCGCCATGCGGCTGTTAACCGGTTGGTTCAAACGCAGTAGGGCCCGCGCAGCGTTGGTGCGTGCGGTGGCGGAGAGCAGCGGCAACTTGACCTTTTGTGCGAAGCTCACGCTTTCATCGAACGCATCCAGCGCTTCCCGGTCTTGCTGCTTCAACACGAACAGGATGCCGAGATCGTTCAGCATGGCGGCCAGAAGCGCCGGAGCGTCGTGTTTTCGTGCCAAAGCCGTCGCTCGATGGAGATACTCCGATGCTTCAGCAAGCTGTCGCAGGGTCAGGTAGGTGCGGCCCAGATGGCCGAGGACAGTGGCCTCCGCAAGAGAATCGCCACCCTTCTGTGCGAGCGCAAGTGCCAGTTCAAGAGATTGGAGCGCGTGTTTGGATTGCCCCAATGCCATCGAAGCCTGAGCAGAAAGCGTGAGCGCCTCGACTTGCGCGGGACCGTTCCTAACACCTTTATAAAATTCCGCAGCCTGTTTCCAACGAGACAAGGCCTCACCGAAGGCTCCGCGCTCAAAATGCTGCCCGCCTTCTTTCATCAATGAATCGCCGGGCGATGACATTTGATGCGATTCTGATCGCGTGACGGTGAATAGCAGAACCATGACGAAGAAGAGAAAACAGATTCCGCTCAGCACGAAACGGATACCTGGCCGAGCATATCGTGGCATTGCGCGGGGCCTCATTACAGTGCCTGGACAATCACCTGGAGATGAATGCCATGGTCCTGGAGATTGCCGGATGGATGGGGTACGTGATTGAGCGGTACGCCCCAATAGAGCTCGAATCTGGCTCGGTCTCGGGGCAGTACGTTCCAGCGGACGCCGAGACCAACGCTGGCGAGCGTCTCGGGAGTCGGTGTGCTGTCCCGCGACAACCAGGCCCGTCCGACATCGACAAACTGCGCAAACTGAACCATGTCTTCGCCGCTGGCAAACTTGAGCAGGGGAATCCGGCTTTCCAAGGAGGCGATGAATCCATTGTCACGGACCAGCGTGTTTTCCCGGTAGCCGCGCACGCTGAAGCGCCCTCCCAGCGGGATCTGTTCGAGCGGAAACAACCGGTTGTTGCTGAGCTGGAGATCCAGTCGCCCCAGGATCTGCCAGCCACCCCAATGATCGAGACGCTTCACTGCCTGCAATTGCCCCAGCCAGGATACGAACCGACCGCTGGGTAATGGATCGCCCTCGGGAGTGAGCTTGTCGCGTGAATTGATCGTGGCACCTAAGACATCAAAGCCCACGCTGACGCGGGAGCGGAGCGCAATCACGGAGGATGAAGTCCGGTGCTGATACTCCTGAATGAACCGAAGGGCGCTCACCGTGTTCACACCCGTGTCGGACGATCCAGGGACGAAAATGAAGGGCTGACCGGGCAAGTCGAAGGCCGAAGTAATCTTGTTGGAGAGATGCTCGCCGGTGATCGCAACGGCGAATTCGTCGGACAAACTTCGATAGATCGGTTGCCGGAGAGTAAAGCCGATGATTTCAGACTCCGAGTTCAAGTCCAAGGCGCGAAACTTGTCGTCGACGACGACAAATTCGTTTCGGCGATAGGATGTGGTGAAGGTCGTATCATAACGGTTCAGTGGCAGGCTGTAAGAGACGTCGATGATCGGGTGTACCCCTCGTGAGCCTCCATAGGTGAGGGTGAGGGGATCTCCGTGGCCTGTTACATTGAGGTGCGCCATGGTGATCAGTCCTCGCTCTGCTCCCACGGTCGGCGTCTGGTAATTATTGAAATCCAACCAGACTTTCCACGGACTGGCCTCTTTGACTTTCACGCTGAGGACGCTTTCACCACGCTGATCGCCTGGGCGGAGTTCGGCATTGATCCGTTCGATGCGCGGATCTCGCTGGAGCAATTGCAATCGCTCTTGGATCGGTTCGAGCCTCAAGGGTGGATGTGCGCCCAGGGCCACGCGGTCACTCACGTAGCCTCGCCGAAACCAGTTCGTGCCTTCGACGTCGATTTTTGAGAGCGTTCCCTCAATGATCTGCAATTGGATCACACCATCGTTGACGTCTTGATCGGGAATAATTGCTCCGGAGGTGATGTAGCCTTTATTGACATACAAGAGCGTCAACGCGAGCCGCAGGCGTTCCAAATCTTCGGTGGTCAAGGTTCGATTCGTGTAGGCCTTGGTGATGGCTTCGATTTCTTCGTCCGAAAAGACGGTATGGCCGGTGACATGGACTGCCTTCACAAACACGCGTACCTGGCCGAGTGGTTTCTGCACCTCGCTGTCCGGAGATAGTGGGGGCACCACCGGGAGGGTGGGGCTTGGTGTCGGCGTAGGTGGTTTGAATTCTTTCTTCAGCGGAGCGGGCGGCTCGCCGGAACGAAGCGTGGGATCAAAGATCGGAGGAGCGACTTGTGCTGAAAGCGGGGAAGCAGTCGCGATGACAGTCATGGCCAGACCACAGAGAAGTACGGCTTGAGCGATGAACCGGCGCCGGGTATCTCGCGCTGAACCGCCGGTGCCAACCGTCATGAGTGGCAGCCTGTGGATCCAATCGCAAACGTCCGGACCAAAAACCCAGGCGGCGTCAGCCGTCGAAGGGACACGATCTCGGTCTCAGTCACACGTGCGATCGCACTCGGATTCGCCGCATGCTCCGGACCCTCTCCGGTGAAATGATCCATCGACACGGGGCTACTGAGCCATCCGCCTGGTTGGGAGGGGAGGGCGTCACGTCCGGCGACAATAAAAGTGCTCTGTTTACCCCCGGCCAACGCGGCACAACGGTTGTGCAAGAGTGCTTGCGTGTCGCTCGGCTTCGATGGGAGCTGCTTCACCGTGCCGCTCAAATTCGACGTCGGCGATTGAATCGATACCCTGCCGCTTTGGCCAAACTGTGACGATGCATCCACGAGACTGGTCGGATCCTGCAAGAACCGAGATGCGCTAATCGTGATATCTCCCCCGCGCCCGCGCACCGCCTGTGTGAGGATCGCGCTGTTGTCTTGTACAACAACTTCTATCGGGTCGATGGTAATTCTTCCGCTGTCTCCAGCACCCCCGAGCACCGACGTGCTGATTCGACCATTCGCTAAGTGAATACGATCGATCGCTATAACATCGATGTTGCCACCACTGGCCGATTTTGCTTCGGTCGTAATTCCGCTGTTTCGCACCATGAGTTCCCGGCCGGCGTCGATTTTGATATTGCCGGCATTTCCAGGGCCAGTGCTGCGGCTGGATATGTGCGCACCGTTCTGAAGCGTGACGGAATTGGCATTGACGAAAATGCTCCCGCCTTGGCCGGGTCCTTTTGTTTCAGAAAAGATGCCGCTTCCCGTGCCGTCAATGACTACTGACTCCGCCGGACTGCCTAAGCCCTGGATCGTAATAGGCCCACCCACGCCCGAACTGCCAGAGAGAATAGAGCTGTTGAGCCTGCTTCCCCCCAAAAGGGAAAGGTTCAGTGCATTAATGGTAATCGGACCTGAATTTCCAGTGCCTTGCCCTATTGTGTTCATTGTGGATTGGCCAGAGAGCAAGATCGTAGGGGAAGAAATCTCAAGGCCGCCTACATCCGATAGGAAGCTAGAGACACGAATGTCACTGCTGTCTGCCATGGTAATGGATTTTGTAGCATTGACCAAGATTTTTGCGGCGGTCGATGGTGCCGGATCGAGGAAGGTCGAGTTGAGGATTCTAGCCCTATTGGAGAGGGAAAGATTGTCAGTTTCAACTTGAACGATGCCTGTGCCACCCGATCCGCCGTTTTCACTTGTAATGGGGGATGGCTGACCCATCACTTCTCCACTTAGCGACACTGAATCCGAGGCCGTGACAAGGATATTTCCGGACCTACCATCTCCGCCAACGGTATTGATGCTCCCGTTCGTGATGATAAGATTTTTGATCGTGAGCGTGATGTCACCAGTTGAGTTTGCACCGAACCCCGGCATCGTCTCAATCCGTCCGCCATGTTCGAGAGATACTGATGCCGAGGGAGCAGTGATTTCGATCGGGGCGCTCCCTCCGCCAAGAAGACCATAACCGACGCCCTGGATGCGGCTATAGTTATTGAATGGACCGGTCCCGGATATAGTGATGGTACCTGCGCCCTGAATATTGATCGAGCCTGCTTGCCCAAGGCCGTCGCCATGATCAGCAATCAGGTAGTTCCACCCACTGATTGTGGAAAGGCGTCCTCCTGAATTGACATCCACCGTTCCCACTTCCAATGTCAAGGCTTTCCCATTGCCGGCTCCCGCAGTGAGTGTTGCCACCTCGGCCGACTCCTCAATAGTCATTTTCGGGGTGGTGATACTAATGGCCCCTCCAGTACCGTCCCCGATGGTGCCGGCAAACACGCCGCTTGTCACAATTCCAAAATCTGTTCGCACACCGGAGCTTGTGGCTTCATCATATCCTGAAACTTTAACCGCTTTTGTGGCGCTGATATTGATATCGCCTCCAATGCCCCCAGGCCCTTCATTACTGCTCAAGATCTGTGAAGCCCCTTTCACTTCAAGTAAATCGGTGACGATGTTAATTGCGGCTCCGTCGGTGCCGCTCATGGTGCGACTCTGTATTAGGCTGCCTCCAGCCAGAGAAATTACATCATCGCCAGTAGCTGGAAGAGCAGACGGTGCAGTTGTAAGAACCGCATTTGTCAGATCAAGGATGAATTCACCTCCCCGAATCGAGACCTTGCCGTTGCCGCTGTGGCTAGTGTCCATCGTCGAGCCTGGCGCCAGAGAGACTGACCCGAAAGAAGAGAGGGTAGCGCCATTCACGTTTGAGAGTGCTTGAAGATTTACGGCATCGAACTCTCCAGGCGATGCAGTACTGGCTAGTTGGATTCTGCCGTTTGGTGCTATCAGTTGAGCCGGTTGAGGGGTTCCGCCCCCCAATGTGCCGGACTGAATGGTGATATTCCCGCCAACCAGTGAGATGCCGGTGCCCGCGGCAACTGCGAGGTGGCTCCCCTGTACGGTGATCGCTCCCGGATTAGAGCCCAAGAAACCAAAAGCTGCAACCGGTGCTGGGCTTAGAAGCGCATCGGCCGAAGGATTGGGAATCACGTTGAACCGCACGCCATCGGCAAGCCTCAGGTAGTCCCCACTCGTGAAGGTCACCGTGCCCCCCACATTCAGAGTTGCATTCGCGCCGAAAAGGAAGCCATTAGGGTTCATCAAAAAGAGATTCGCATTGGAGAATCCCACGGTTTGAATGGTTCCGAAAATGTTCGAGATATTTCCACTGGTGACACGGCCGAGAATGTTGGATGTAGGAAGACCGGAGTCATTCTGAAAGTTCGCAATGTTGTTGTTCGGAACATTGAAGTCCCCAAAGCTGTGAAACAGATTAGCTCCACCTCCCGGTCTACTCCCACCGGTGATGTTGTAGGTGCTCCCATTTTGTGTGACGGTCGTATTGAAACCGGAAGATGTGATGGGTGGCGTTTGGGCCGCGATCTTGCTTGTTGATGTGAACAGCAAGACGACCGAGGCGGCAATGGCGTAGGCCTTCACTCTAAGTCGCTTCACGCTTGACAGGTCAGACCGCAGGTTCTGTTTCATGGACATTCTCCTACCCCAAGGAGAACTTCGAAGTGAAGTGAAATGAGGACGTATATGCACGAAGAGATCCGTTCCGCTAGTTGGGAGTAAATGAGTAACAGAGCGAGTAGACAACGCCATGACATTATCTCGCGCAATGAGGTTCAGCTGAACTTACAATGTTCTCTCACCCTACTTCAAAACATGAATGCCGGCGCAGCTGCCATCAGGAAGTGCGACTCCGATACATGCAGTGTCCCCACTCTCAAGCATCTGTTGAACCTCTGACTGAATTTCTGACAAGGAGCGCGTAAGGCCAGGCTTTGGTGAGACTTCATCATCCGGTGGATCGGGGAAAGTTTGAGCCGAGACTTTTACAAACCGACCTGCCCCAAAAGTTACGTATTTCGTGTTCTGAAGCGAGAAAGTGACGTTGACCGTAATCTTTCGATTTTGATTCCAATCTCCACTCGTGGACGGAGATTGGTAGTAATTAAAGTTTGACAGAGGAGGCGGGGCGGGTTGGACCGAAGCGTGGAGCGCGGGAGTTCCTGGATGCTCAATTGTGGATGTGACGGAAATCTTGTTGGCGGGAGCAGTACCGCTGATACTGGCACCATACATGTGCGTCCGGTAATAGATTGGGGTGTAATCTGTCTTTGTCGGCCCAGGCGCAAAGGTATGGTCAAAAGTCAAAACGTAATTTGTTATATTTGTTTTGGCTACAATCCTGGTAAACAGTAGTTGCAGAATGTCGTTGGTGCCACTATCGATGGCTTCTATTTTAGCCGTCCCCCCGCTATCGACGAAATCAAGGGCATTGCCGCAAGTGGCCGGGAGGTTCACAGAATTGGTTCCACTCCCCTGGCAAACAACTGCTCCAGTATTGCTCTTGACCGACCACGTGACAGTACCTGCTTCTGCCACAGACCACACTCCCAGCTGAATACCTATCATAATCGCCATCCATGCCCATAACTGTTTAGCCATTGACGCCTCCTCCTAGTGGGTAAACGTTCTTGAACTTCGGTAGTATATGAAGCGAGACATGCCCGGAAAATTTCCATAGAGTCAGGAGATAATCACAAAGGGGTTTCGTTTTACCTGCTTGACTCGTTACCGATACTTTGCCGCTTTGCAGACTGTCGAGCTGAGTCGCTGATGATTGTCGGCAGCCTTAGGTTCATCATCAAGGACTCCTGTCTTGGTCATGAGGCCATCGTAGGAAATATCAGGATTCGAATAATGTGATTCACGACGGCAGAATATGTTTTGATCTTTGCATTCATTTCTCAAGGCCATAATAGTTCGGACCCCATCTGCAAGGCTGACGTGACCAAAATTGTAGCCGCTGCCGGAACCGTCCTGGACTTTTTCATCCCAACGAGAATGCCTCGCTCCGAGGTTGTGTCCAAATTCATGAGCTAAAGTTTTGTTCTTGGTAGCGCATCCAACAGTGACGACCGAAAACCCATCATTGGCATCAGGACCTCTATTTGTGAAATATGGGGAAGCTCCGCACCAGTCCCCGCCGGATACCCAAAAGTTGACAAGATCTGCTTTGGCTGAGTCGCGAAGGAGTGTAGCAGTTTGCCCTAAAAGCCAGTTCGTACTTGTGAGCTTGGTCAAAGCAGCATCCAGAGTTCCACTTTCATCACTTTCGTCGTACACGTCGGCAGGAATGAGTTTCCTCTCGGCTATTTCAACCCTTGCTGGGATCTCACTCTGGGCGAAGGCTGTGTTCACATTTTCTATTGCAGCGTCGAACTCCATCCAGATATCCGCGTACCCTTGGTCGAGCCAGGCCGTTTCAGCTCTCTCCGTGTAAAGGATCAGGACCTCTATCACGCACAAATTATTGATCAAAGAAGAGGATTCACTAATCGCCCCATCCGACGTGCGGACCGAAGATATAGGATGTTCAGGATTGTCCTCAGGGGACGTGCCGATCGAAGATTTAGGACGTTTAGGATTATCTTCAGGAAATCGTTCCGCTGCGAGTTCGAGTATACGGATTCTCCCGTTTTTCAACGAGATAATGTCATAGATCTTGTCTCTGTATTCAATGGTTGCACGGATTCGCTGCTTTTTTTCATCAACTATAAAGAGCCCTTCGCCCACAACGGTTCCTTTGTCCTTAACCAGCCCGAACCATCGGTACTTCTTACTCCCTTCCGCTGCTCTTCCCTTAAGCTGTTCATAGCCTTTCGGCTCAAATCCAACTACTAAGCCAGGGCGGAGTTCCAGCTTCTGAAGCCCTGGTGTGTTGATGGTTCTAGTCAGCGAGTTCCAGTTGAGTTTCCCTTCAGTGAAGGGACTTCCTGCAACGGTTTGATCGTAGAATTTTGCGGAGACTTCCGGCCTGGGTATCACCGAGGGAGGTAGATCCCGGGCACTTTGCATCTTGCCCTCTCCTTCAGTGCCCGGAGTTAACAACTGAAGCGGTGGTCGTTCAATCATCACCCGTGCGCAGGAGGGAAGGGTTGTTCCAAACAATATGGAAAGAACAATCAGTCCATTGCTGATCTTGAAATTTCTCATTGGTACCTCACTAGCATCAACGCAACCGATGGTTTCTCATCATCACCGTGATCCATACCCCCTTACGTGGTCGCATTCTCCTTTATCACCCTGGATCAGTTTCAAGTTCATGTTTTTCATCTTACGTAGCAGCCCTATCTATGCTAGATCCGAGTATCACACCATCCACTCATTCGTATAAGTCCGTTCAGCCCTAACTCGCGAGATTACGATTTGGCGATAGCTGCCCGTGGATTGAATCGACAGGCAATCTCGAAGTCGTGTTCATCCGGATACGTCTTTGCCATCTCATCGCCGATACGATCCCGCTCGCTGTGGCACTCCTGGGATGTGGGATAGGTTTGCAGCAACGTCACCGCGCCTATCCCGGGCACTGTGTTCAATAGAACGATGACCAACATCCACATGGCGCCTCCTTTCGGCAGGCACTCCGGTTTGGTATCAGCGATCATCCGCAGTCTATAGGGATAGGCTGGACCTCGAGATCCGCTATCAATAAGACTCGTAAAACTCATGTTCCCTCTTATGCGTGAAATGATTTCCGTTTTTCATGAATTGAATATGCGAACTATCTGGCCTTCCTGATCTCATTTCCGGTCTGATTGGCTCTATACAACGCCCGCATTAGCAAAGGACGAGCCACTAGTGCAACAGCGATGCCCGTTTCGCCAACTTTCAGAAAGTGTGGACTTATGAGGACAATGCGAAGTTTTCTGTGCTTACGAAATCAACTAATTTGAGGCTGACAAGGATGTCGATGAATTCAAATGTATTCAGCCTGAATCAAATCCGATTCACCCCTACTGCACAACCGGCTGCAGATGACAGGGTGGGGAAGAATGCGCAGCGCGGTGATGTGCAGTCGAGGATGCAATCCTGGCAGAATTTTTTAATGATGCTTAAAATCGTCTCGCAGCAAGATACGGAAGTCTTTGTTCATTCAGGAAGATGTGAAGCGGTAGGCCTGTGCTGACTGGATACTCGTGCCCGAGAGTTCGATAGTATTGTAAATCACCCGTAGACATTGGAGGGCCCTACATCGTCAGGTGATTGATCTTCTTCAGATTGGGCTGTGCTTTGAAGGCGAGGGCCACTGAGTTCGAGTCCCAGCCGGCCGACCATTCTCTATAAGTTAGATCGCCCACGATGACCGCTGATCGTTCATGGTACGATCGAGTGGGCGGGTCTCTGATCCCAGGCTGAGTCCTTCGTAGGAAGGTTCTCAGTTATTCCCTATCCGAGTAAGACTAGAACCTATCTCAAAATAGTTGACGACCTGAATTTCCGGTCTTATAAGT
>CAZPNQ010000078.1:0-18324 GCA_964587955.1 uncultured Nitrospira sp. | reverse complement strand
GGCTTCAATCGAACATTGATGGCAATAGTCTTGTTCTGTGAATCACTCATGTGCTCGACCTCCTGGAATGATTAATGAGTGGGATTGCCTAGCTGTTGATTCGCGAATGAACTATCCTTGAATCAGCGATTATTTTAATGTATTACACTTAGTGTATATAAATTACTTTATACTCGTGGTACATATCTCTTTCGAGGGAGACCATCACATTATGATGGCGCGGCATCCGGCGTGGGAAAGTCGAAGAAAGAGGTTGGTCTTGTGATCAAACAGCGGATGGGTATTAGCGAAGTGGATACTCACACATGAATTAACTCTGGGCTATTTGACGCGGGCCGAGCACCAGATTCGAGGAGGAAGGTAAACCCCGGCCAGACACCATTGTGAACCATTCCACTCCAGTTGTAGCGATCCAGGCCTCCTGGAATATTGTCGCCGTATAAGCGGTCGTTTCCCCCGCCACCCCGTACCTGATCATCCCCCAACCCCGCAAGCAACACATCCGCCCCCTCGCCGCCGTCGAGATAATCAGCGCCAACCGGTCGATCTCTGTTGCTAGAAGCATCATCGCCGAGGAGATGATCGTCGCCGGTCCCTCCGAGGAGCACATCGTCGCCCCCCTTTCCCCACAGTTCATCTGCGTCGTCTCCACCGTCGAGATAGTCGTTCGAACTCTCATTGGCTTCATCGCCAATGAGGCCATCGCGCCCCTCACCGCCCCGCAGCACATCGCGGCCATGATTATCCATCAATACGTCATCCCCGGCGCCTCCGTCCAAGCGATCATCGCCGGCCCCGAGGCTTAAGCGTTTCTGGGAGCGGATCCAATCAGACCCCTCACCCCCGAACATCTCATCGTTCCGAGCCCCTCCCCTCAGCTGATCAGGTCCATCCAAGCCTGAAAGATACATGCTGTTGAGACCGGACGCCCCGAATGCCGGGCTCCCAATGATATTCGCTCCATCATTGCCGATTACCGTATCAACTGGACCGCTATTGTCATAGTCGATGACCGGCACATGACCATCCAACAGATCGCCGGTGTCGGCCAGCGCAATGGTCAGCTCCTGGTCGGGGGCATGAGTTTCCGCCCCCTTCGCATCCACCAATTGCGCGGTCACCGTAAATGCACTTGAGGTCCCGATGTCCTGTGTCTGTTTCAGGCCGACCACAAGTTGCTGCTGGCCTTCCGGAATGGTCAGCGTAAAGGTACTGCCGTTGGGCGAGAGTTCACTCCCATTGGTGCGCAGCACGAACCCGTTCGCATTCGGTCCGCCCAGCGTGAGCGTAAGCTTCTGGCCGCCGGCGCCTGCTTCAAACGGCAGATGGATGGTGAACATTTCCAGCTGACCCTCATTCACCGTCGCTGTCGCCGGCGGAGCGGCATCCGGAGTGAACCCCGGCGTCTCAAACGGGTTCGGCCCTACCCCCGTTTGGATGACCACCGTCTGCCCGGCTTGCTGGACAATCTGTTGCGCGTCTTCCAGGGCGGCTCGCAAAGCAGAGTCGATCGTTCGATCTTGAAGAACTTGATCATAGGCATTCGCATAGTTTTGGTATTCGGTAAACCCAAGGGTACGATCCAAGTTAAAGACATTCGGCACATCATTCAGCCAATCAGAAAACGCGTTCCCAATACCATGAGCCGTATCAGCGATAAAATTCTCCAGCTGTTCGACGCCAACCGTGATCACCGCACCGCTTAAGCCGGCGATGGCTTTCCAGGTGGTGAGCGCGGCAGCCGAAAGGTCAAAGGTAAAGGTGGCCACGTTTCTTCCCGCACGGTGTGCGAGATCGAGCAAATAGGAGAATCCGTCTTGGAAACCATCGGTGCCTGGAGCTACCAGTCTTGTTGCAAAAGCTTGCAGATCAGCTCCCACGCCTTGAATCAATTGGCTCAGCTGGGTGCCGAATTGAAAGGCGGTGCCGGCAGTGAGCCCGGCTCCTAGTACCAAGCCAATCTTCAGGGCGTCGACGGCACCATTGACCTGTCCGCTCGGACCCAGCAGGTCGGCAACAAATCGTCCCACGACCTGGGCTTTCTGCAAATCGATGGCAAACGGCGGCACATGCCCGGTATCAATCGGCGCATTCCACCACGGCTTGCTGATCTGATGGGCGTCATAAATGTTGCCATCGGCTGAGAACTGTGTGAAGTCTACGCGATGGGCCACGATTGTGCCTCCAACGGCGCGCCCCCCGAGCAAATGCATGAAGTCCCCTTGCAAGCCTGGAGTCGGCAACGCGAAATCCACTGCGATGACGTGATGTTCGCCCGCAACCACGGTTGTGGTGTTTCCCGACTGCAACCCGCCCGGCGAGAGCCGGATGCTGGGCGCATTAAACGTGGTGAAGTGCAGGAAAGACGGATTAATCTGGTAGTCCTGGTTGGGATTACCCGTAACTGGGTCAGGCAGCGTCCGTGCGATCTCGAGAACGGAATTCAGACCGTCACTCGCATCTATGCGCTGCATGTTTCTGTCATTGATGGCCCACTGGACAAGCGCGCCACCCAGACTATGCCCCACCAATTCGACTCTCTTACTGGCCACCAACTGTTCAGCCATCCACTGATTTACGGTCTTCTTGGCTTCCGGGGTAAATTGGCTTTCTCCTATATCTGTAAAGTTTGCCAGCCAATCTCGTGCATCTTCCGTTCCTCGAAAAGCCAGAATTCTACGATTGTCGTTTGGGTCAATTGATTTCAGCGCATAGGCATAGATCCCATTTCCTAATCTGAGCTCGCCAGCATTTCCGGTACCATCGATCGCACCGAGAGAATTGAAGGTCGTATCTAGCACCCAGCCAGAGGGGATACTGCCATGCAGACCACCAGATGTTCTCCCATACACATTGTCCGCTACCAGTCTCGCTAAATTGTAATCGATGATCGCCATTATTGTTCTCCTCCTCGCACGAGAAATACCGAGTCGTCCACTATGCCGGTTCGACTAAAGGCCAGCCACCGACCGTCTGGTGAGATAGCCGTCGGGGTATCGTAAAAGTTTCCTGGATTCGTCAGTTGTGTAACCTGCTTCGTCGCGGCGTGATATTTCCAGATCCCGTGAAATGGCGGTTTTGTTCCGCCGATGATGAAATACATGTGACCTGTCTGGCCCTCCTTGATGTTGCTGATACTGGCCTTGTGCCGTCGTGGTATTTCCGAGCGAAACACTTCTTCCCATTGTGAGCCGGCATCCAGTCGGCGACGACATACTCCATCTGCCAATCCTATCGGATTGGTTCGTACGCTACAGGCTGCATACATATAGGATTCGTCTTCGGTGAATACCAAATCACCATAAACCCACGGCGCAAAAACAGGATCGTCTACAAAGTTCGTCAATATTTCGCCTTTAAAATCACGCAGAAAAATTGCGTAATTGATCAACTTTCCATTCTTGTCCGTCAACTGCTTTTCGGGATTGGGAATGGTTTTACGCTGTCCATCTTGGTCAAGAACCGTCGCCGTATCGGACCATCGATACTCGGTCAGGACGAAGTTCGCGAGCGGCCAGCGCCGTACGAAGAACCGTTTGTCCACGCAATGCAGGAGATAACGATCTCGTTCCCTTTATTGAGGGCAACCGCTTCAAAGCCAGTACTTGTATCGAGACGATAGCCATTTGGATTTGGCAGTATTGACCAGCCAGTTGGGAGTGGAAATTTATTAATGTCATGGCGCGTAGAAATGTAGGAAGCCCCTGCTAGAAGCGCATAATCAATAAGTTGCACCGTCATGATCACCTCTATATTTGAATGGCCAACGAATGTTTAATTGGGACCTCGATCCCTCATTTATTTACCGACGGAGTTGTTGGAACCACCAATCCATACTCCTTTGCGGAAGACCATCTCTAGACAGTTCACCGCGGAGCCTAGCGATCCCACCTGCACCGGCCCCCGCAGGATGGTTTTAAAATCTGGCTCTGGAAGCTCTCGATTGCGTTGTTGAATCTGCCCCACTGTCGTAACGCCACGCTTAACCATTTCTTGGACATACCGCGTATCCAGGCTAATGGCCAGATTCATGGTGGTGAATTCCGTCGGAAAGGCTTCCAGTGGGATGCGCTGCCACGCTGTGCCGTCGTATTTGAAAAACACATACGGCGGGTTCGGTCTCCCCCATTTGTTATACGACAGGCATAAGTTCGGCTCCGTGACGAGATAGGGCGTGCCGTTCAACACGTGCACGGCAAGCAGATGAAAATTGGTACGACCAAGATCCTTCCCATATTCACTAGTCCAGGCGATGCGCTGGCTGGAACCTGGAAGGGTGAAGGTGATGGTGTGTTCCTTAATCGGTGACGGTTGCCCAATTTCGTGGTGCCCACCATAGGTTTGCGAACGTGTGATGATCATCTTGCGTCCGTCGTGCAACAACACTTCCTCTTGCCAACTATCCCCGCCGAATGGCAGCGCTCTCACCACAGTGCACCCACTCATCTCGACCACAGCGATCAAGCTGATTATTTGGAAGAGCCGCCGCAGCTTATAGAAGTTCCTCATACTGCCATCCTTCCCAGCGCTGCTTGTTATTCGGAAGCCTTCGCCTTTGGTTTTCGCGCATCGCGCAAGTCCACTAGCACTTGTTGTATCTGCTGATGCAGGCGCGTTAGGGCAGCTATATCCGATGCCCCTCTAAGCCTTTCGGACCCGTCTGGTCGCTCTTCGCAGTTCTAGCAAAGGCAGCCAGCATCGCCGGCTCGATGAAGCCGAAATCGAGATAGGCCATCCCTTGTGCGATTGCGACGTTGGTATAGTTGGCCGCGCGTGGGTGAGCTGAGGAATCAGAGGGCTGCAACCGGATGTTCAAGGCGATAGTCTTATCGCGTAATTTATTCATGCGCGTGACCTCCTTTAATGAGCAATAAGAGGAATCGCTCAGCTGCAGATTCGTGAATGAATCATCTTCTATAAAATAATAGTGCTAATGTTTATACCTAGCTTAGATACATTAGCATCACATTCGTGTATATATCTCTTTTGAGGGGCCGCCATCTCAGCAGCCTATTCTAATTCCCAACGCCAATCGCGGAACCTTATCCCCACTTCCGGAATCTTCCCCACGCTCTGTTCGGCGCGCTGAACATCGTCAAAATTAGTGAGAATCTGGCCGCAATTGAAGGGCAAGTCATGATGCAGCCGATGCTTGATGGTCTATTGGGGCGGGTTTGTCTGCAGGGATTGTTCGTCAGATCCTGAATCTTTCAGAAAACGATCGAACTCTTCTGCAAGAGCTTCACATCGTCAAAGAATGACCGGATGAAGCTGCACAATGGGTAGGGGGGTTGTTTTTTCTATCTCAGGCGTTACAATATCGCCGCTTCGTTAGTACTGATCTAATAGCCAACCACCAATAAAGAGAGGCATAATCGTGAGTCTGCGAAACCTTCTCCAACTTGTCGTTGCAGTGAGTATGTATGGTACAGTCGGTCAGGTCTTGGCGTATGATGCCAGTCCGAACATCAGTAGCGGCGTGGACGCTTGCGCCAACGTTATCTTTTCTGCTTTCACCCCTCCTCCCTTCTCCGTGGATAAGAATAATGTAACGGTCGCAGCGAAATCGGAGTTTTCCTTCCTGGTCTCCAAGACCGCTCTTTTCCCAAGCATCACTGTAAAGATCAAAGAAGAAAAAGTTCCCGTTAAGGTCACTCCGATCAATAACGGCTTCCTAGTCAAAGGGAACCTGCCTGCCAGCATCAAAGGCAGCTACATCCGGCTCGACATTTTTGCTAAAGGGCAGAGCGACTGTGACAAGACCGATGGCTGGCTGTTAAAGGTAGGCAACTGACCCTGAGCGAGACGATGTGGGCAGGGTTCCCCTGCCCACATCCTTGTCCTCGCTTGCCTCTCATAACCCTCAAGGCTCTTCTTCCACGGACTCAACCGACTCTTTCAACGCAGCCACAAAAGCCTCCGGCTGAGCTAGAGCGTTTTCCGTCAATTGAAATTCACTGACCAGCACACCGTCTTTATCGACCAGCATGAGGCGATAACCTGCTTTCACAGAATTTCTCCTTTTTTAGGTGTCTGACAAGCGAAAGGAAGCAGTTTGCCGTACGGCGCGATCAGTGAGGGATCCATCTAGAAGGGGAAACGGATACCCAGCTGGACTTCGTTTGGGACTAGGCCCTGACCAAAGTTTTTCAGACCGGAATTGGAGAGGGTGGAGGAAACTGATGATGCCGACGAAGCAGAATTAAGTGAACGATCCAGCTCAGAAGTATAGCCGCCACCAAACCCCGCTCCGATGTAAGGCATGAGCGTCGTCCCCCTCACTGAAATCGGTTTAGACACAGTCGGAAGAGTCCGCAGGACCAATTCATTCTCTCTTGGAGCGGTTGCGGACGGCATCGATCTCACTGCTGCCTCCGTAGTGGTGAGAGTCGAAGAAGTCATCGGGTCGGATGATATTGCCGGCCCAATCGCAGATGGTCCATCGATGATCGTATCTGCATGGGAAAGCGACCAGAACAAACTCATGCCCATCACGATACCGATTCCCACGGGCCATTTGATAATGCGCGTCCGATACATGACTTTCACCATACAACTCATCAGTCACCTATTCAAGTAGTTACCGCGACGTCACGGCGTCTATATTCTGTGTTTGACGGACATGCAGGTCTGCAAGTCCTCCATTCAGAGACGCTTCAGACTTCATCTATTTTCTTTGTCGGTGAGACTTGCCGCGATATCGTAGGCACAGTGCATTTTGTGGTGGCATAGTCACGAGAACTCCTATGAAATCCTATGACATGGTGGTTGTGGGAAGCGGACCAGCCGGCCAGAAAGCGGCGGTCCAAGCGGCGAAACTATCCAAACGCGTGGCCCTCATTGAAAAAGCACCGCAGCTGGGTGGGACATCCCTCAATACCGGCACTCTGCCCAGCAAAACCTTAAAGGATACGATCGAATACATTCACGGATTGGGGCGGCGAGGATTGCGCCAACTCGGGGCCGAACTCACCAAGCAGCTGACGCTCCCCGACCTGATGACACGGAAAGATCAAGTCATCGAGACCGAAGTTGCAGTCATCACCAATCAGCTGGAGCGGAACCGCATCGAGATCATCCACGGCACCGCCGCATTTGTCGATCCGCATACCTTGCACGTGATGAAATCTAATGAGCCAGTCGATCACGTTAGTGCGTCGACTATCGTCTTAGCCACAGGGTCACGACCTCGCCGTCCTGCAGAAATCCCCTTCGACGACCTGATCGTGTGTGATTCGGACTCGTTTCTCCGCACGGCGAAGAACCCCGCCAGTATCATCGTCATCGGAGGAGGTGTGATCGGTACGGAATATGCCTCAATGCTGGCCGCGTTTGGGATCAGAGTCACCCTGATAGACAGACGGGCTCAGATGTTGCGGTTCTTGGATCAAGAGATCGCCCAAGCACTAGACTCGCAGATGCAGTGTAATGGTGTCGCAGTACGGCTCGGGCAAGAACATTTGAATATCTATCTGAATGAGAACGGATGCCCGGCGGTACGGCTTCAAGACGGCGAAACGGTGACCGCGGACATGGTGCTCTACACGATGGGACGGATCGGCAACACGGAAGCGTTGAATCTCAGCGTAATCGGCCTAGCCACTGATCAACAGGGACAACTTGCCGTCAACGATCAGTACCAAACCGCCATTCCCCACATCTACGCGACGGGTGATGTGATCGGATTTCCCGCACTCGCCGCGACGGCGATGGAACAAGGCCGGCTCGCCGCTTGTCATGCCTTTCACGTCTCAGAGGCGCATGACATCAAGGTGATTCCGTACGGCATCTACAGCATTCCCGAGGTCTCCATGGTGGGCAAAAGCGAAGACGAACTCGCCACTGCCGGAATCCCATATGCCACCGGACGGGCCTTTTTCCGAGAAATGGCTCGCGGCCACATCAGCGGCGACCTCCATGGCCTCTTAAAGGTGATCTTTCACCGCGACACGCATATGCTCCTGGGCGTCCATATCATCGGGCCGGGCGCCACCGAATTGATTCACATCGGTCAATCGGTCCTGACCTATGGAGGAACAGTGGAGTACTTCGTTCACAATGTTTTCAACTACCCCACCATGGCCGAATGCTACCGCACAGCAGCCCTCGACGGACTGAATCGGCTGCACCACCATCCCTCATCCCCTTGAACTACATACAAACCTCCCACCGAAGATCTGTTAGATTTGCAGAATACGACTTGCGCAAGCGCACAAAAAGCCTATAATTAAGCAAGACTGCCGGCCATCATGATCTACGGGGGGTCGTAGTCATGAATACCATCCTGCGCTCTACTTACTCATCTCCAAGCAGCAGCTTCCTTATTGCCCGACCGAGGCTTCATCTGCTCGGTCAGCCGTCACAGGAGGTGCGCCATGCCTATTCCGTCGACACTCAAAAGCCATCTCGATCGTGAACATGTGCACTACGATGTCTTGCCCCACTCACAAACCTTTCGAGCGGTGGCCGTTGCACGGACGCTCCATGTATCGGAACAGGAAATGGCGAAGGTCGTCATCGTGAAAGTGAAGGAGCAATTCGTCACGACGGTGCTGCCGGCGGCGGCGAAAGTGGACATTCAACGCCTGCGAAAGTTCTTCGGGACACATCGTGTGCGACTTGCAACCGAGAAAGAGATCACGCAGCTTTTTCCGGACTGCGAATTAGGCGCCATGCCGCCGCTCGGTACACTCTATGGGCTTCCCGTCTATGTCGAGCGGTCGCTCACCGTCGACGAAAAAATCGTTTTCGAAGGCGGCACTCATTCGGAGGCGATCCGCATGCGATACTGGGATTTTGCCGCGCTGGTCTTCCCCGTCGTGGCCGAATTCCACCGCCAATCGGTGGCAACTTGCTGACTCGTCCGATTTGAGCCGCACTGCCCAGCGCATCAAGCACTCCATCAGCACTCGCGTCGTTCAGACAGCGAATATGAGGTTTTCTTCGATCAAAGCTGCTAGGATGTCTGTCAGCTTGTGCCACCTGTTGTGAAAGGAAACCCATGTTGAACAGTTCAAAACTCATAGCGGTCTGCGTCGTCGCGTCTCTCATCGGCCTACCGACCCTCTCGTTCGCGAAGGCGCGCGGGGGTGGAGGTTTTTCGAGCGGGGCCCGTGGCGGAAGTTCATCAATGGGCATGGGCAGCCGCGGATCCCGTACCTATCAAGATAATGGCGCCAAGCCGATTGAACAGTCCACCGCCGCCAAACCCTCGGCGACACCGCCGCCTACGAACGCGGCTAACAGCCCGATGGCCCAGCCCACACCGGCCACGTCCCCTTCATGGTTCCAACGCAATCCCCTGCTCGCCGGAATCGCCGGTGGTCTGGCCGGCACCTGGATCGGTCATATGCTCTTCGGCGCAACGGAGAGCAGCGCCAAGACGACGGATGCGGAGCCGGGAGCGGCATCCGGCAACTCTTTCGGACTGATCCTCCTCTTGATGCTGGTTGGAGCGGGTGCACTCTATTATTTCAAAAAAGTCCGTCAGAGACCCGCTCCCGTATTCACCGGACTCTCGCGCGATACAGCAACGAGAGGAAGCCTGCTCGATATCTCGTCCAACAACTCCACCGACAGGCCAGCAACTGATCATGCCTATAGTGTGACCACCGAAGATAAGGCAGCTTTTCAACAACTGCTGATCGACATTCAATCCGCTTGGAGTGCACAAGATGTGGCGGCCTTGCGACGCTTTTTGACGCCGGAAATGCTGAGCTATTTCAGCACGGCTATGGCCGAGGACAACAGTCGAGGCGTGCAAAATCGCGTGGAGGGAGTCGAGTTACACAAGGGAGACGTGCGTGAAGCCTGGTCCGAAGGCGAGACGGATTATGCGACCGTGGACCTCCGTTGGAACGCTCGTGACTACACCGTCTCCACGACAATCGCACGCGGAGAACCCGGTTACCTGATTGAAGGCAGCGAGGCGACGCCGAGTGAATCTTTCGAAGTCTGGACCTTCATGCGCGTACGGGATGGCCAGTGGCTCCTGTCCGCCATTCAGCAATAACTCCCAAGAGATGGGCGGCTGACTTGCAAAGTCAGTCGCCCATCTCTCCTGGCCTTTCAGCCGTTCTTAGCCGATCTCTTCATTACACCCATTTCAGACTTGTACTAGTGAAATTCCCAGTACTAGTCGCTTCTGATGGAAGCATACCTTCACGCTGCTCACGACACCTCCAACTGTCGCACCTTTAGCGACCAGGAAGAACAATAGAATCGATCCGGTTCTTCTTGATGCCGATAGGTTTGAAGAGCATGTCGAGTTTGGTTCATGATGTCTGACGGATCAGTAGACGATGATTGATTCCAAGACCGAAAGGAGACCGACATGCCACACATGACTGCCATTCAACTTCCCTCTCCGGGGGCAGCGTTCGAAGTCGTCAAGCGAGAGGTCCCCACACCTGGACCGAACCAAGTCCGCATTAAAGTCCAAGCGTGCGGGATTTGTCACAGTGACCTGTTTGTGAAGGAAGGCCATTGGCCTGGACTGCACTACCCACGGGTCACCGGCCACGAGGTAGCCGGCGTTGTCGATGAGGTTGGAACCGGCGTGACGACATGGAGCAAGGGTCAGCGAGTGGGTGTGGGCTGGCATGGTGGACATTGTGGTCAATGCAATCCCTGCCGGCGTGGCGACTTCATGGGATGCCAGGATTTCCGTGTCACAGGATTTCACGATGACGGTGGATATGCTCAGTATATGATCGCGCGGAGCGAAGCCCTGGCCTCCATTCCGGAATCGATCTCTCCTGCCGAGGCAGCGCCGATCCTGTGCGCGGGCGTAACGACGTTCAATAGCTTGCGACACAGTGGCGCGGGAGCGGGAGATCTCGTGGCCGTGCAGGGTCTGGGCGGCCTTGGCCACCTGGGGATACAGTTTGCGAGCAAGATGGGGTTTCGCACCGTCGCAATCGGTCGAGGTAAAGACAAGGAATCCCTCGCGCTGAAGCTTGGAGCCGTCCGGTATCTGAATACCGATGCGATCGACGTCACAAAAGAACTCGCAAGCCTTGGTGGCGCCTCGGTCATTCTTGCGACGGCGCCGGACAGCAAGGCCATGTCTGCGCTCATCGACGGGCTTGGGGTTGGAGGACGACTGCTCGTAGTGGGGGCCTCGGCCGATCCCATCAGCGTGACGCCGGTTCAGCTGATTATGAGCCGCCGGTCCATTATGGGGTGGCCATCAGGGACCGCCCGAGATTCTGAGGATACGCTGAACTTTTGCGCGCTCACAGGGATTCGGCCTATGGTCGAAACACTCCCGCTCGAACAAGCCGCGACCGGCTATGAGCGTATGTTGAGCGGAAAAGCACGATTCCGGATGGTGCTCACGATGAACTAATCGTGGCCATCAAGGATCGCAACTGTACCGGCAGCGAAACGATGTACGTTGAGAGATGCCTGTCGGGGATTATCTGACTCACAGCGACTCAGTCGCCGATCTATTACCAGAGCCATGGAATGAGCACATAGGCGGCGGCAGAAAGCAACACGCCAACCGCCACTCCGAGTAGCCCGGCCACATAGAGTCCCGCAAACGGCGCCGCAAACACGACCAAAATCATGAACAGGGCCAGCGACCGATGGTCCTCGTAGAACCTTCGGCGGGCTTCTCCGGAAAAGGAACTGGTGGAGTTGGAGTCAGGAGACATATCCAGTAACTGAGGGATTCCCGTTTTTACTGTCCGATTTGCCGCTTCAAATTCATGCGCAGGGTCTTCATCCCCCCGCTGTTCACGGAGTTGTGGCCCTTGCCTGTCAGGGACAGCGTGCCTCCCCCAAACGTCTCCAATTCTTTGCACCCCCGCTTGTTAAACTCGACGACGTAGGTCAACGCCGCACTCACGGCGACCTTGTTCTCATGATCCGGAGTCGTCTTGGTTCCCTGCGGTTCAAGATCAAACTTCTTCTCTTCTACCTTTTCACCCAACTCACACTTGAATTGGACATGGCCGGTCAGGGTAGCATCTTTCACTCCGCTGTCCTGATCTTCTATCATCAGCGTCACCACATACTGCTCGTTCCCCGCCACCTCAATGGTCTGTCCGTCCTGCACAATGTCTTTTCGCTCCTTGGTCACTACGTTGTATGTCTGCCAAGCGAGAACCGGTGGAGAAGCATCGGAGCCGGGAATAGCGACCAGCGGCACCGGCTTAAGACATCCGGCAGACAAAAGGACGAGCATGCATCCGCTCAGCACAGGAATCGAAACAGCTGCATGGCGTGATTTCATGAAAAACTCCTTTGCATTCACTGATGTGGAGGCGGCATGCTAGGCGGTTCGAGGAGAGGAGTCAAGCACGGTGCGCTGCGAGTAGAAATGTGTTCACACAAAGACTCCAGGCTTTTTCTTCTCTCCAAATAGTCCTCGCTGGAGGACCGGTCCCACAGCTCGAGATTGATGTCTTTCTAGATATCCGTATGGACAACCTGGTAAAAGATGGTGGTGATCGGGTTATTGCTGACCAAGCCTGAGAGTAACGCCTCCCGATGATGTCTATCCTCAGAATGATCGAGATGCACACTCATGTACCACGAGAACCCGGGTCGAATAGCACGAGGAGCACGCAGCGCCTCATTCGTCACGCCTGCCTTGCGACGACGTTGCTGGTGACGATCGCCGCCATAGCTCAGCCGGTACACGCTGGAGGCGGAGGCCAGACGAAGTTTACGCGCACCTCGACGCAGTACATTGCGGCTTTGGGCAATCCAGGTGCGACTTCCGGGAACGGCGCGCAATTGTGGGGTCTGTGGCCACTGGACCCGGGTCCTCGAGGCGTTAAGCTGAACCACTATCAATCACTAGAAAATTCCGGTGGCGTCGCCCCGGCGCGCTGGAAGTTCGACGAGACGAACTGGTGGCTGGAGGAACACGGCTTGATCATGGAACAACCGACTGTTCCGCTTCCTCCCGGTAAATACCTGGTCACGGGCGCCCGCAAAGTGACGGCGGTGCTGACGATTCATCCCACCGACAGCCATGGTGACAGGCGCTGGGAGCTCGATCAAGGCGCGACGCTCTACGACGTGACACACCTGGCCTGCCGTTCCGCGCGCTATACTCCGGCGGCGGTGGGTGGCTCGTGCTCCCCGGCCAACGCGAAGCAGACGGCGTTTCCGGTTACGCCAGGAGGCGCGATGCCTCCGGTCGACGGCTGCGTGAAGCAGGACTATGCGGTGCTCATTGTGATCGGGGTGGGTCTGGAAGACTGAACACCGGTGAGGCAGCGACCTCAATCAAAGATTTCCGGTACTTTTTTTTCTCGCCCAGAAGAGAGGTAAATGAAGAGGCATTCTACGTTTTCATCGCTAGTTGGTCTATGCCTATATTGTCAGTAACCAATTATTCCATTCATTACCGCTTAGCACTCAAAGACCACACCTGTTGAGATGTCACTGTCGATGCACAGAAATAAATTACAAACCTCCACCTTCACCAATTAGAGCCAGCTGCAGTCACCCTTCTCCTCAGAACGACTTATACTCAAGCCATTTACCGTTCAGCGTGATTTTGCAGCGGGTTTCACCTTGGCTGCCGGTGACCTTTTCCATGTCCACCGTGAAATCAATCGCGCTCATGATGCCGTCGCCGAACATCTCGTTCGCCATCTCACGTAAAGAATCGCCATACACACCGACAATTTCGAGCAACCGATACTTGAACGGATCCGTCAGGTTGGGCAGATCCGTGCGGACTGGAAAGCGGCTCAAGGACTGGACGATCTCGTTGTCCAAACCCAAGAGCTTACCGACCTTCGCCGCTTCGTCCGGGGTCAACCGGTGATTGCCGTTCAACGCCGCAGCCACGAACGTAGGACTTTTGCCGACGGTCTCTGCGACATCGGCGATCGTGAGGTTCTTCGCAAGTCGAGCCTCCTTAACCTTGCTGCGTATCGTTTCTTTCTCCATGCTGGCCTCCCATGAAAAGATCTCGCTCAACAATTAACACGAGACCCTGTGAAAAATAGACAGACCGTTCACCTCTCATGCGAGCCCGGACGTAAACCGTAAGGTGATGATTGTATCCAAAACCTATCAAACCACCTGCACGATAAAACACTTCAAATACCGCGTCTCCGGCATGCTGGCGAGGATCGGATGATCGGCGCTTTGGCCGCGTTGTTCAATCAGCCTGATATCGCGCTTGGCGTCGCGGGCGGCGAGGCGGATACTGTTCCAGAGGTCAGATTCGGAGACCGGATGAGAACAACTACATGTCACGAGAAACCCGTCCGGCTTCAGCAGCTTCAGACCTAACAAATTGATGTCCTTGTATCCGGCTAAGGCACCGGAGAGTGCCTGTTTGCTGCGAGCGAAGGCCGGCGGATCGAGGATCACGAGATCGTATCGCCGGCCGGCCTTCACGAGATGGCGCATTTCTTCGAAGGCATCGGCTTGGCGATAGGTGCAGCGGTTCTCTACTTGGTTCATCATGGCGTGTTGTCGGGCAATCGCCAGAGAGTCCTGGCTGACATCGAGACTCTCGACAGATTGCGCTCCAGCCAGAGCCGCATGGATGCCGAAAGCGCCGGTATGGCAGAAGACTTCCAACACCTCGGTTCCTGCCGCAAACTTCGACGATGCCAACCGATTCTCCCGTTGATCGCAAAACCAGCCGGTCTTCTGCCCCCGTTCGACATCGACGACAAACTTCGCGGAACCTTCCTGAATCTCCACCTGCGTCGGACCACTGCCGCGAAGAAACCCGCGCTCGAGCGGCAGTCCTTCGAGTGACCGGCTCTTGGCGTCATTCCGGAGATAGACACCCGCGACATTGAATTCCTTCATCAGTAAATCGGCCAACAGTTCTTTTCTGCGCTCCATCCCAACGGACAAGGTCTGCATGACCAGCAATCGATCGTACCGATCAACGATCAATCCCGGCAGTCGATCCCCTTCTCCATAGATGAGGCGATAGGCATTGGATCGAGCGACGACACGCTCTCGTAAACGGATCGCCTGTTGAATTCTTCCCAGCCAGAATGTCTCGTCGATCGGTTCATCTCGGAACGTCAGCAGGCGGACTCTGATTTTCGAGGCGGGGCTATAGAGGCCGCGGCCGTAAAATCGCCCATCGGGGGTCAAGACATCGATCAGATCGCCGGCCTCTGCCTGACCGACCACCGGCCCCACGTGTCCCGCATAGAGCCAGAGATGCCGACTCTCAGACCCACGTGCCGGAGTGAGGCGAACATGTGCAGATTGCGTCATATCTTTTCCCATGTCATGTTGTACCTGAGTCTATGCGTGAACGGTCAAGTATTGTATGGGGAATATCACGGACCGTCCGGTTGTTCTTGACGAAGTGTCGTCAGTATGTTTTCCTGAAGCCGGAATATTCAGTCACTATCGAGAGCACACATAATGAGCGACAACGCTACGATCGGGTCGGCGGTATTGAATCGCTTGCATCGTCTAGGCATCCGCCATATCTTCGGCATTCCAGGTGACTATGTCCTGTCTCTCTATCAACTCATTGAGGCCTCACCGATCAAGCATATCGGAACGACCAGGGAAGATTGCGCCGGCTTTGCCGCGGACGCCTATGCGCGGATCAACGGCATCGGAGCCGTGTGCGTCACATATTGTGTCGGCGGGCTCAACACCGTCAACGCCATTGCCTGCGCCTATGCCGAACGCTCGCCGGTGGTTCTGCTGACCGGGTCACCGGGTCTCACAGAACGGACTCGCACCCCTTACTTGCATCATATGGTTCGTGACTTCGGCACGCAACGAGAAGTCTTTGAGCGAATGACCGTCGCCGCGGTCACGCTGGACGATCCTTTGACTGCAGAACGAGAGATGGATAGAGCCTTTGCTGCCCTGTTGCGCTACCGCCGTCCGATCTATATCGAAATCCCGAGAGATATGGTCCACAGCCCTCTCACAGGAGGTATGAAGCCGTTCTGCATTGAAGATACGCCGAGTGATCCGGCCGCCCTGGAAGAGGCGCTCAGTGAAGTGCGGCTCATGCTCGCCTCGGCCAAACGGCCGGCCATGCTCGTTGGGGCGGAAGTCGGACGGTTCGGACTTCAGGACGACTTAGCCCGCCTCGTGGAGCGCCTCAACATTCCCATTGCGTCGACGTTGCTCGGGAAATCGATCATTCGGGAGGATCATCCGCTCTACGTGGGCGTGTATGGTGGGCTCATCGGCCGGGAAGAAGTCCAGCAGTTCATTAACGATTCCGACTGCCTCTTGATCCTAGGGTCTATTCTGTCCGACGTGGAGGATCTGGATGCGTCGTCGCCCTTGCTTTCAGAAGGCCGCACCATCCATGCCACGGCCGATCGGGTCGCTATCAAACACCATCGATATGAATCGATCAAGTTCCAGGATTTTGTTCAAGGCCTCGTACGATCGCCACTCCCGTCTTTCTCTCATTCACAGCGCTCACTTCCCATCAGAACTATAGCAGCACCTTCGGCGCCGGACTTGGATGCCCCAGTGACGCTGGAAGGTCTATTTCGCCATCTTGATACGGTGTTGACCGAAAAAACGGTCGTGATCGCGGATGTCGGTGAATCCCTCTTTGCAGCGGCGGACTTGCACGTCCGTCATCGCTTCGAGTTTTTGTCGCCGGCCTATTACACGTCGATGGGATTTGCCGTACCCGCAGCCTTGGGAGCCTCGTTCGCCGACCCCAGCCTGCGACCGATCGTTCTGGTAGGAGACGGCGCATTCCAGATGACAGGGACTGAACTAGCCAGCTGCGTGCGCTATGGGCAGGCCCCGATTGTCATACTCTTGAACAATCGAGGCTATTCAACGGAGCGCGAAATCTTGGAAGGCCCATTTAACGACGTGCATGAATGGCACTATGACAAGGTGTGCGACATGATCGGAGGCGGAAAGGGCTCGCGCGTAAACACCCAAAGGGAGTTCGAACAGAACCTCGCCGCCGCCTTTGCAGATCAACACCAGCTGCATCTCCTCAACGTTCTCCTCAGCCCAAGCGATCGATCTCCCGGGATGGTTCGATTGGCACGGCGATTGGGGAAAAAACTTTCCACAGACAAGCCATAGGGGAAACCCTTCACCCCTGCCTCCTTTTGCCTACATCTCCATAAGGTATTCCGTTATTTTTCCCAGTCAATGCGAGGAAGGATCGAGGTATCTGCCGATGGTCAGCGATGGTATATTCCCTGCACACTTTCCCCTATTGGCATGTAGCTCGCCGGAGTATAATGCAGCTCTTCTCGCCTAACTGGCTTTACGCGAGACCGGCTTTCAGCAATAATCGGGAATCTGCAGAGAGGGTATTGTGTCTGACTTTTACCAAAATGGGGTTGTGACTGTTCTCCATCGTCTTGGCCAGTCCAATATCGAGCAGCTCGAGGATGAGCTCGAACGATATGCGAAGACCACTCCAATCGCCTTGGTTCTTCCATCGCTCTATGCGGAGCTGGAGCGGCCTGCACTCAAGCGAATCGTCGAGATCCTCAGTGAAGTTCGGTACATCAACGAAATCGTCATCTCTTTGGATCAAGCGTCGGCATTGGAATTCAGACTGGCCAAACAATTTTTTTCACAGCTCCCTCAACGAGTCCGCCTGGTCTGGAACGATGGCACCCGGATCCAGGCCCTTCTGAATACTCTGGTTTCACACGAAATCGACATCGGACTCCAGGGCAAGGGACGCGGATGTTGGACGGCCTACGGGTATGTGCTGGCCAGAGGTGAGAGCCAGGTCATTGCCCTTCATGACTGCGACATTGTGAGTTACGACCGTCAATATCTCGCTCGCCTTTGTTATCCCGTTGCCAATCCGAACCTCGCCTATGAATTTTGCAAGGGATATTACAGCCGCGTGACCGATCGTATGCATGGCCGTGTGACACGTCTCTTCATCACTCCGCTGATCCGAAGTTTACAACTGCTGGTCGGGCCGCATCCCCTTCTCTCGTTTCTGGACAGCTTTCGGTATCCGCTTGCCGGTGAATTCGCGATGGTGCGGGATCTTGCCTGGATCAATCGTATTCCCGGCGATTGGGGATTGGAAATCGGCATGCTGGCCGAGGTCTACCGCAATTGCGCGCTCCGGCGGATCTGCCAAGCAGATATCGCCGATGCGTATGAGCATAAGCATCAAACGCTGTCGACGCATAATCCCGATGCGGGCTTGTTGAAGATGTGCGTCGACATCACGAAATCCCTCTTCCGCAACTTGGCAAGCGAGGGGTTGGTCCTCTCGGACAGCACTCTCAAGACGTTGCGGGCCACCTATCTCCAGGCTGCGCAAGAGGCCATCAGTCGGTATGAAAATGACGCGGCAATCAACAGTTTGTGCTTTGACCGCCATGAAGAGCGGCGTGC
>CAZPNQ010000077.1:0-18526 GCA_964587955.1 uncultured Nitrospira sp. | reverse complement strand
GTGCGGGCCCATGCAGGCTGAGGCGTCGCAAACATCGGCGGACCAAAAGCGATCGAAGCCCTGATCGGTCTTTTCAACGATTCCATCATGGAAGTTCGCGATCAGGCGGTCGAGGCCATGGCGAAGATAGGCCCGATCGTGCTCGATCGCCTGGTGACTGCCGTGAAAGACGAGCGCTGGCGCGTACGAGAACACGCCGCCAAGGCGGCCGGCAAGATCAAGGATGCAAGAGCCGTTGACGCGCTCATCGGCGCCTGCCGCGACCGAGACGGGGCCGTCAAGAGTGCAGCAGCCGAGGCTTTGGGTAGAATCGCCGATCCAAAAGCCGTTCAGGCTCTAATCAAGCTGTTCCGAGATTCTTCTAAAATCGTGCGTGAGACGTCCGGAACGGCGCTAATCTACATCGGGCATCCCTCGGTCGATCCGTTGATCGACAGTCTCAAAGACAAAGATTTTGTGGTTCGCTGCCATGCAGCTCGCGCGTTGGGCGGGATGACGACCGACTATCAAATCGGCAGGTCTTGGGTAAGGGACGCCAAGGTCGTAGACGCCTTGATCGCCGCCTTGAAGGACGCTGACCGAGCCGTTCGGGAAGACGCCACCATCGCGTTGGGCATGATCGGTGACTCCCGGGCGATTGATGCGCTGATAGAAGCTATGAAAGACGGCGCGGTGAAGCGCCATGCCATTGCCTCACTCGGCATGATCGGTGATTCGCGCGCGCTTCCGGCCGTATTGGACGCCTTGAAGGGCAAAGGCATCAAGCAGGAGGGCACGCCGACACCCGGGTGCATCGTCAGTGAAGATGCCTTCATCAAGGAAGCCGCCGCCACTGCGCTCGGACAATTTCGCAATCCCCGCGTGATTCCGGATTTGATTATGTTGCTGAAAGACGGGGTCTTGCGGGAAAGGGCTGCCGCGGCGCTGGCCGTAATCGGGGACGCGGCCATCGAACCGTTGATTGCCTTCCTCTATGACCCCAAAGCCTCTGAAGTCGAAGCCGAGAAGGAACGCGTGCTTTCTTACGCATCCGTTCGGCTGACGGCAAAGGACGCGTTAAAGCTGATTACCCTCGATACGTTGGAAAAGCTTGGATGGACGCCTCCCGGTGAAGTGGTGGAAATCAGCTCGAGCCAAGCCGACAATCTGAGAGTCGATCGGCCGTTGGGGAAAATCGGGCGGTTCGGCCCGTCCGGCGACATCGCGTGATCGCTGACACGCGCAAGTCCATGATCTCTCGACAACGGTTCCGTCCCACGTCACCACGAGCGCGAAGAGCAGTATGACCGATACAGTGACGGAACAGATCGCGGCACTCAGGGATGAGGATTGGGCCATCCGCGGTGAAGCGGCCGGCCTGCTCGGTACCTTCAAGGATGCACGTGCGGTCGTACCCTTGATTGCTCTCCTTCGCGACCAGGACCGGTCGGTGCGAGAGGCGGCGATTGAAGCGTTGCGCGCGATCGGAGCGCCGGCCGTCGAGGCCGTGGGAGCCTGCCTCACTGAAGCAGATCTCTCGGTTCAGGAATCAGCGTCGGCAATCTTGGCCACGATCGCCGATCGACGCGTGCTCACTCCGCTGCTCCAGGCACTGAGCAGTAGTGACTGGATCGTTCGGATGCATGCGGCAAAGGCTTTGGGCAAAGTACGGAGTGCGGAGGCGGTTGAACCGCTCATTCCGCTGCTGCAGGACAAGGTCAAGGCGGTTCGTGAAGAAGCAGTTGCCACTCTGGCCGCCATCGGCGACGCGGCGATTCCAGCCCTCTTGAAGGCATTGCAACATGAGGACTGGCTCGTTCGTCTTCATGCCGTGGAATCATTGGGAAAGACCAAGTCGAAACCGGCGGTTGAACCGCTATTATCGGTGTTGTTCAACGATCGAGATTTGGCCGTTCGCGAAGATGCGGTACGGGCATTAGGCGAGATCGGAGACCCACGGGCAGTCGAGCATTTGTTCACGGCTATGCGCGAGCCCGGATTGCGGACGTTGGCGGTCGAAGCACTCGGTCGAATCGGTGATTCACGCGCCGTTCCGGTGCTGATCGGCGTTCTCACGGCAGACAAACCTCCGGAAGTGACAAGAACAGTGGCCGGTTGCGGAGATCAGTGGAGTGAAGAGCTCATCACTCAAGGGGCCGCCGTGCGGGCGTTGGGCGCGATCGGCGACGACCGGGCCATCCCCTCGCTCGCCGCCGCACTGAAATCGACGTTTACGCGGGCGGAGGCGGCAGCGGCCCTGGCCAAATTTGGAGCGAAAGCCGTTTCCCTCCTGATTCCGCTGCTGAACAGTTCGAACGATGACAATCTTCTGTTTCATGTCCGTGAGACCTTGACCTTGGTTGGGTGGAGGCCGAGGCGATAAATCAGTCTGCACGCCATTGAGCACCATGTCGAAGGAAACGATTGAGACGCTGGTCTCGGAACTGATCCATGAAGAAGACTGGCGCCGTATGCGGGCGACGGCCGCCTGTGTGGCCGGGGGGCCTCGATCGGTCCAGGCACTCATCGAGGCTTTACGGTCCGGACCCACGGAATTGAAAAAGGAAGCGGCGGCGATGCTGGCTCGAATCAAGGATCCACATGCCGGAGTGGCCCTGGTCGATCTCCTCGAACATGACGAGGAAGTCGTCCGAAACGCCGGTGCGGCTGCCCTCGAACAGATGGCGGGCGTACTCGATACGGACACCGCACGCGCGTTAGTTTCTCTGCTGCCAAGAACTCCGGAAGGCGCCGCCCGGCAGGTGCTGACTCATCTGATCGGAGGGATTCCGACCGCGGTCCTTCCGTTATGCGAGATGCTCGCGCATCAGGACCAGGACGCACAAGTGGCGGCCGCATTGATGCTGGATCAATTGTTGGACCCCCGTTCCGTCGATGCATTCATCGATGCGATGGGCCGGCCGGTCGTCCGCGACATCGCCGTCGGCACCTTGAAGAAATTGGGCGCCATTCGGGAACGGATCGATGGGACCTTCAACGCGTTGCGTGAGGTCGAAGGAGCGAGTGAGCGCGAAGAGGCCCGGATGGCGACGGTCATCGACTTACTCGGAATCGGGCGGCCGAGCGTGGAAATCTTGATCGAGTATTTGGAGGACGAGGACTGGCTTGTGCGCGAGGCCGCCACGGACTTATTGGGGAAAATCGGAGACGTACGGGCTGTCGAACCGTTGATGAAGCGGCTGGAACATGACAAGGATACCGGCGTTAAAGAGCTGGCCATCAAGGCTCTTGGATTGATCGGCGATGCGCGCCCGACTCAGCTCTATCTGGACGCCATTCCGATCCGTCCGCTGCGTGTGTACGCCATGGAAGCCTTGGCCAAGATCAAGGAGGTGGGGGTGTTACGCCCACACAAGGAACTGTTCGATCGGCTCAGGAACGATCGTGACGGTCTGGTGGCCTACAATGCCGGCCTGATCGCCGACAAGCTGGACGCTCTCACGGCCATGGAAACTCAGACCCACGAAGAGGACACCAAGCATGACTGATCAGAGTGCATCCGATCGAATCGAGCAGCTGATACGGGCACTCCAGGACGACAACGAAGCGTTGCGCGACCATGCTGTCGCGAGTCTCGGTCAGAGCGGACCGGAAGCGCTTCCTCGGTTGATCGATCTGATGGCCGATGAAGATGCAGTGATCCGGGAGGCCGCGGGCAGCGCGGTCGTTCGGATGGGACCATCGGTCGTGGAGCCGATGATCGACGCGTTACAGGACGACTCATGGGCGATCAGAGAACAGGCCGCATCGGCGCTCGGTAAGTTGCGGGATAGACGAGCGGTCGATCCCCTAGTCAAGGCAATCAAGGACCGCGACGGCGCGGTGCGCACGGCGGCTGTGTGGGCGTTGGAGCGGATCGGTGATTCACAAGCGGTGCCCGGCCTCATCGAGGCGCTCATGGACAGCACCCTGCGCGAAGATGCGGCTCGGGTGCTGAAGAAGGTCGGCGATGTGCGGGCAGTCGAGGCGCTGATCGACGGGCTCCTGGGTTCGAATTGGATGGTTCGGCGTCATGCGGCGGAAGCGTTGGGCAAGATCGGCGATCCAAGAGGAATTCCTCCGTTGATCACATCCTTGCAGGATGAAGATTGGCTGGTCCGCAGAAATGCCGCCGAATCGCTCGCTCGGCTCGGCGCGAAAGAAGCTATTCAGCCCTTGGTGGCGCTGCTCGAAGACGAAAATACGATGGTGCAGGAAACGGTCGAGGCCGTGCTGGCTAGTCTCGGCTGGAAACCTGAAACACAGTAAATCATTACTATTCTAATAAAGGATCCATGCCCATGGCGGATGAAGCTCCAAAGCTGTTTCAGATCGCTCCCAAAGGCGGAGAGAAGAAGGACGGGTTCAATTTGGTGACGGAACGGGTCGTGGCGGTCAACCCGGAGAGCCGACAGCTTGAGGTCGAGCTCTTGGCGTACGACGGCAAGACGGTCGTCTTGGATGTGGCCGAAGAGGCTCTTGAAGATCTGAAGAGACTCAAAGCCGGTGATGGCGCAACCATCCGGGTCATCGAAGAAGGCGGGAAGCGTATAGCCAAAAGCTTCAGGATTCGCCCCAAGGATCCCAATGCAGCCAAAGCCGATGCCATGTTGCTCGACCTAAAAGACTCGCATTGGTTGAATCGGAAGTATGCCGCGGAAGTATTGGGTGAGTTGAAAGATACTCGCGCTGTCGATCCGCTGGTCGCTGCCTTGAACGACGAGGTCGGGGACGTGCGGCAACGAGCCTACGATTCGTTGATCAAGCTCGGCGGACCGTCTGTGCCATCATTGATTCCATTACTGGTGTCCGAAGAGGATGAGATTCGTCAATCAGCCACTGAGATTCTTCGGAAGATCGGGAAGCCGGCCGTGGAGCCGCTGGCCACTGCATTGGCCGAAGCCGATGATCGCCTGAAGACACGGATCATGAAAGTTCTCGATCGAATGGGGTACAAGCCAAAAACCAAAGAGCAGGTGAGGACTGAGTTGCCTCGGCTAACCTAGCCTTGCTTGGCTTGTCCGGTTGATGAAGGATGTTTGCTGGGGCGGCCTACCGATATGTGGTGGAATCCATAACTGACGACGCGGTCCGGATCGTAGATGTTCCGCAAATCGATGAGGACGGGCGATTTCATGATCCCTTTCAGCCTTTCAAAGTCGAGATTCCTGAATTGATTCCATTCGGTCATGATGATCAGCGCGTCCGCTCCTTCAGCTGCATCATATGGATCTGCACAGGGTTTTAGTGCCGATACTGTCCGGCATGCTTCATCGAGCGCGATCGGATCATAAGCGCGCACAGTTGCACCCTCACTCAACAATTTCTGACTGACGGCCAAAGCGGGAGCCTCCCGCAAGTCGTTCGTGTTCGGTTTGAACGAGAGTCCCAGCAGACCCAGCGTTTTCCCCTTGAGCCCTCCCACCGCATCCCGAATCTTGTCGACCATTCGGCGCCGCTGATCATCGTTGACCTTGGACGCGGCCAGGGCCACCTGCACGGGATACCCGATGCGCTCCCCGGTTTGAATCAGCGCCGCCAAATCCTTGGGGAAGCACGAACCTCCGAATCCTGCGCCGGCGTGGAGAAACTTAGAGCCGATGCGGTTGTCCAGCCCCATCCCTTTGGCCACCATCTGGACATTGGCCCCCAACCGCTCACAAAGGTTGGCCATTTCGTTGATGAATGAAATCTTGGTGGCCAAAAAGGCATTCGAAGCATACTTGATCAATTCAGCCGTGGGGATGTCCGTAACTACGATCGGTGTCTCGATCAGATACAATGGGCGATACAAGTCCTTCATGATGGCGACGGCCTGATCGCTGTCGGCTCCGATCACCACGCGATTCGGCCGCAAGAAGTCCTCGATCGCCGACCCTTCCCGTAGAAACTCCGGATTCGACACGATGTCGAACCGAAACGCGTTCGTCTGAGCCTTGGCAATAACCTCACGAAGCTTTTCACCGGTACCTACCGGCACGGTGGATTTGGTCACGATGACCTTGTATCCGGTCATGTGACGCGCTATCCCCTTGCCGACTTCTTCGACGTACGATAAATCAGCGGAACCGTCCCCTCTCGGCGGAGTCCCGACGGCAATAAAGATGACCAGCGCCTTATCAACGGCTTTGGCAATATCGGTCGTAAAGCTCAGTCGTCCTTCCCGCACCCCTTTGGCGACTAACTCCGTAATACCCGGCTCATAGAATGGGACCTCGCCTTTCTCAAGCTTCTCGATTCTCCGGCTGTCGCTGTCCATGCAGGTGACGTGGACGCCGAACTCTGCGAAACAGGCTCCTGTAACGAGTCCGACGTAACCGCTTCCTATGACGCTGATGTGCATGAACCCTCCTCATTGCATGACGTAATTTGTCCGAAAGTATAGCAACCTGGGTCCTATCCGGCAACGAATTCCATGATCGCTCAGAGCCCTAGAGCTACATCCGTTTGATTGACTCTGGGAAAATGCGTTGAGTACAATCCGACGCTGTTTCTCGCGCGATAAGGAGCCCCATCCCTTCCATTCAATCGATGACTCCTCAGACCCCACGAATTCCACGCTGGTTTTTGCTCTCGACTGCCCTTGTGACCGGTGCAGTGGTGATGGCCTTGGAAATTCTTGGCAGTCGGCTGTTAGCTCCTGTATTCGGCAGTTCGTTGTTCGTCTGGGGAGCATTGATAGGGGTCATCTTGGCAGCCATGAGCAGCGGCTATGCATTCGGCGGTTGGATTTCCGACCGATATACCGACGGACGTGTGTTGGCCTGCCTGTTGCTTTTTTCCGGTGGGTGGACGTTTCTTGTCGCGTGGACGAACCAACCCATTCTGTTCGAGATCGAGAAGATGGTGCAAGACCCTCGCTGGGGCCCTTGCCTCGCCGCCACCGTACTCCTAGCCCCTCCTGCATTCGGGCTCAGCGGAGTACTGCCGGCGATGTTGCGATTGGCGGTCGCAGACATGGATCACCTCGGCCGGCAGACGGGCCGCATGATCGCCCTGTCTACCGTCGGTAGTCTGGCCGGAACCTGGGGCACGGCATTCTTTCTCTTATCATGGCTCGGAACCCAATCGTTGATGGCCTGGCTGGGCGGCATTCAGGTCGGACTGGGAGCCCTGTGGCTCATGAAAGGAACATCAGCGCGCCCGTTGATATTGATGGTCACCCTTGGTTGCTTCGCCCTGTTGGAAACTATGGCTCTCAACCCGCTCCAACGATTGAAGACTCCTATTTATCAAGAAGAAAGCCCGTATCAACAAGTTCGCATTCGGGAAGATGACCTCTTTCGGTATCTCGTGTTGGATCGTACGTTCCACGCCACGATGTGGAAAGTCGACCCGACGTCGCTTTTTCTTCCCTACAGCCAAATGATGGTGTCCTCGCTGGCATTGGTGTCCGAACCGAAGCGCGGCCTCATTCTCGGCCATGGCGGCGGTTCGTTGGCGAAGTGGCTGGCACGGCATTGGCCTGCGCTGGAGTTGGATATTGTGGAATTCGACCCGGTCGTCATCCGAATGGCCGAAGAGTTTTTTGAATATCGCCCGCCGGTCAATCATCACGTGTTTGCAAAGGACGGCCGAGCCTTTCTCAACGCAACGGATCACACCTACGATGTCATGTGGATCGATGCCTTCGCTCGGGACATGATCCCTTTTCATCTCACCACGGCGGAGTTTTACTCCTTGGTACGAACGCATCTGAACCCGGAGGGAATCGTCGCGGTCAATCTGGCATCATCAGGGAAAGAAGGTGATCTCGCTCGGGCCGCCGCAGTCGTACAAACCATGCGGCAGGCCTTTCCGATCCTTACCACATTCGCTGTCGAAGGGCCGTGGAAGACAGGCATGACGCCTGCGAAGAATCTGATCTTCTTTGGAGGCCGTCCCATTGAGCAGGATTCGGTCAACGGTTTTGTGTCGAAGGTCACCGACATGGCCATCAATCAGCGCCTGCCGATGGAAGCGATCACGCTGTTGAGCACTCGCCGGACTGAGCCCTGGCCTCCCGGTGTCGTGCTGAGCGACGACTTTTCACCCTACGATCTGCTACTTGGGCGAGAACGATCGCAATTAGCGGAATAAGGCGCACTGCGCGATGAATAGGGCGTCTCACATTTGCGGACGGGCGTGAGGTCCACGCCATGCCATGCCAAATAAAGCACGGCACGTCTGTGGACGCCGATGAGGCGGCCGTGCTCCATGAGCAACTTTCAAACTCCTACTGAATCTATTCTTTGGGATGCTGAGCAGACCGAGGGACTCCCTGTTCATGGCAACCGCTCCAGGTGTGTATGTTTTGGTCACCGCCTTCGACGAGAAGCCGAAGCACTTCTGTGAGTTCTCCCTGTCTTTTTAGGAAATACCGGGCGGAGGATCCGTTCTTCTTGCCGATTCTCACGGTGAGGATGCGGTGGTCGCGAAGGGCAAAGACATCTTCGTCGGTTTCGTCGTCTCCCACGTAGAGCGCCGTGCCGCAATCGAGTCGCCGCATGTACTCCAGCAACGCCGTGCCTTTGTGCGATGCCGTCGGCGGCATCACATTGACGACGGATTTTCCCAGGACAATGCGGGGAGGAGGGGCCAAGTCGGCAACGATTCGAGAGATCAGCGCCCGCGCCTCGTCGCGTTGATCGACGGTTCGATAATGGAACGAGAGCGAATAGGACTTATTTTCGACGGACACCCCTCTTCGTGTCAGTTCGTCCTGAAATCGGCCATTGATCAATTGCAGCCATGAGGAACAAGTCTCTCGTACGTGCCGCATTTCTTCTTCGGCCGTATGAGGGCCTTCTGAGCCATGATTTCCGATCAAGTGGGGCACGACGGTCCCGACACGCGACCGCAAATCTTCCACCGAGCGTCCCGAGATAACGGCAGTTGGAGCCCGCTTGGCGAGTTCCTCGAGCCATAGGCGAATGGGACGTGATAGCCTCGCCGCATGATGCTCTCGGACGATTTTCGCCAAGGTTCCATCAAAATCAAACGCATACAGACACCGCCCTTTCAAAAGTGCTCCGAGCTCGCTTCTTCCTGTTTCCGTCAATAGATAGTCCATCGTTCGTCCATCAACTCAGCAGACTCGGCCGACGCACCTGTTTCATAACGCGCTCCTTTTGTCTCATGCGGGCCGCGTCCATGAGCATGCGACCGGCCCAGCGATAGACATTGAACTCCTGGATCAGTCCTCGCATGCTTTGCATCCTGGCCCGCTGCTCCACCTTCGGCATAGTTAGCGCGAGATGGAGCGCGGCGGCAAACTGATCGATATCGTATGGATTGATCACGAGCGCCTCCGTCATTTCCCGTGCGGCGCCGGCAAATTGGCTCAGAATCAACACGCCCTGCTCATCGTCCCGAGCGCCGACGAACTCCTTGGCGACCAGATTCATACCATCATGGAGGCTGCTCACGACGCACACATCGACCCCGCGGTAGCACTCATAGACCTGAGCCGGCTCATGATGTTGAATTCGCAAGCAGATCGGCTCATACCCGTCCCGCCCAAACCGCTTGTTGATCTGTTCAGCCAAGGCCGATACTTGGCTGGTAAAATGGTGATACTGTTCGATTACTGAACGGCTGGGAGCGGCTATCTGAACGAATGTAAACCTTCCGATCCATTCCGGTTGTAGTTCAAGCAAGCGTTCCACAGCCATAAACCGCTCGAGTATTCCTTTCGTGTAGTCAAGACGCTCAACTCCAAGACCGATGAGACGGTCAGCCGGCATTCCATACGTCTCCCGCAGCTTGGCTCTGCATTCTGGGACCGGTAGTTGATTTCGCAGCCATTGTAGGGGCCACTCGATGGAAATCGGATAGGGATTGACAGCCGTCATTTCCCCTCCATAAGAGACGGTTGAACTGTTTCGATCGATGCGGGCCTCGAGTATCCGGTCGACGCTGTCGATGAAGTTGTTGCAGTGGACTCTGGTGTGGAACCCCAGAATGCTGCTTCCGAGAAGCCCCTCCAGAATTTCCTGCCTCCAGGGACAGATCCCGAAACTTTCCGCGTTGGGCCAGGGAATGTGCCAGAACATGATGATCGTGGCGGTCGGCAATCGGTCTCGGATAAGCTTGGGAAGCAGGGCAAAATGATAATCCTGAACAAGCACGACCGGATTATCGGTTGTGGCCTCCTCGTAGACGGCCTGAGCGAAGCGCTTATTCACGGCCACATAGTGCTTCCAATCCGATGAACGGAACGTGGGCCGGACGTGAGCGATGTGGCAGAGCGGCCACAACCCTTCGTTGGAAAACCCGTAATAGTATCCGGCCTCTTCTTCAGCGGTCAGCCATACGCGCCGAATCTCATAGGTGGGATGAGACGGCGGAACGCCGACATGGTTCCGTGCGTCCACCACGTCTCGATCCGCAGTTCCATTCCCATGCGCGACCCATGTCCCCGAGCAGGCGCGCATCACCGGCTCAAGAGCCGAGACAAGCCCGCTTGCCGGCACCTGCACCACGATATTCTGATCCTGCCAATAGTGGGCATAGGGCTGCCGGTTTGACACAATCAGCACCTGATCGCCCGCGAACTGCTCATGCAGAATTGATTTGAGGCTGGAGGGAGACCATGAAATCTGGCTCTCATCGCGCATGCGGCGATCGGCTTCAAGCGCTTGTACCAGTGACCTCAAGTCCGTCGCCAGCGGCTGGAGTTCCGGAGCGTGTTGCTCCTGCGTCAAGGGGGTCAAAAGCCTTTCTCCCTTGACCATGGCATGAACCCCGGCTACCCACTCCTTCCAACTGAAGTGTGCGACCAACACCGTAACCAGCGAGATGACCGCCGTAAGCCCCGCGAATAAATAAAACACGTATCGTTTCGTATCGCTGCTCCGTTGTTGGATAAACCGCATATCGTGAAGAAGTAGAAGACGTCCAAGCGGACGACCGTTGGATTCGATGGAGGTCGAGGTGATGTGGAGCGGTCCGCTACTGAAGGACCGTAAGGTAGAGGAGTCGGGAGTGAGGTTAAGGGTATCCTTACAGGTGACATCCTGAGGAAAAGCCTGGGTCTCATAGAGAAGGCGGTTCTCGAGGTCGCAAAAACCCACGGCGTACAGCCGCTCATCCTGAATGATGCGTGTAAAATAAGCCTGGATCTTGCCCTTTGAATTGGATACCAGAAGGTCCGCAAGCGGCCCTTCCATTGTGTTCACCATGGTCTTGGACCGCATATCGAGATCGCGGACAAACCATTTCAGTTCCAGTGAGTCGACAAGCGGGATGACCCCGTAAGCGATCACCGCCAGCACGATCACCAACGGAAGCACAAATCGCAAGGAGAGGGCGAGCAGCCTCATAATAGCTAAGTTAGTTTACTTTAGTGGAGAAATCAAATAAGGTTATCGCTGTGTATCAATATGGACTCATCGGAAATTGCCAGATTTCCGCACTGATCAGTACCCAGGGTTCAGTCGATTGGCTCTGCTTACCCAGACCGGATAGTCCTCCTATCTTCGGGAAGATATTGGACCCGGAGGGTGGCCAGTTTTCCATCTCCTCATCTGTGCCGATTTCGGAAACCACCACGGCGCAACGCTATCTTCCGAATACCAATATTTTAGTGACGACCATCTCGCTTCCCAATGGAGATGCATTCCAAATCACCGATTTTTGCCCTCGTTTTCTACAATATGGTCGCGTCTATCGTCCGGCCGCCTTGTTTCGGATCGTCGAACCGCTGAGTGGGTCACCCTCCATTCGTGTCAGCTGCAAGCCGGTTTCCGGCTGGGACAAGACGCCGGTCCGATTTGTCCGTGGCAGCAGCCATATCCGATACGAGATGCGCGGAGAGTACCTGCGGCTTCTCACCAACATGCCACTGACCTACCTCTGCGAAGAAACGTCCGTTGCCCTGACATCGAAAATGTACTTCGCGTTGACATGGGGAATCGGCATTGAAGATGACCTCGTCAAAGTCAGCCACGAGTTTCTGGACCAGACGACGAAGTATTGGCGGACCTGGGTGAAACATTGTTCGATTCCCGTCGTCTATCAGGAAGAGGTCATCCGCTCGGCACTCGCACTCAAACTTCACTGTTATGAAGACACCGGGGCGATCCTTGCCGCGTTGACGACCAGCCTGCCCGAAGAACCCGGTGGTCCTCGAAACTGGGACTATCGCTATTGTTGGTTGCGTGACGCACACTTTTCGCTCTCCGCGTTCTATAACCTGGGCCACTTCGAGGAAATGGAAGGCTTTCTGAAGTTTCTGCTTAATGTGGGCTATGCCTGCGAGCAGTCTCACGATCGCTTGGCACCGGTCTATACACTCAGCCAAGATTTGCCTATCCCGGAAACTGAACATCCCAACTGGCAAGGCTTCCTCGGCAGCCGACCGGTGCGGAGCCACAATCAGGCGGCCGAACATGTACAAAACGACGTCTACGGCGAGATGATCCTCACGCTGGCACCGATCTTCTTCGACAACCGTTTTTTTGACTTGCGGACCAAAGATCATGAAACGCTGGTCGCGAACTTGGTTCGCCTCTGTGAGCGCAGCATCTCCCAGCCGGACGCCGGTCCATGGGAGATCCGGAACGGCTGGAGGGAGCACTCGTTCACGAATCTCATGTGTTGGGCCGGCCTCGATCGCGCCTACCGGATGCAGCGTGCCGGATTTCTCCGCGACTTGGCTACCGACCTGGATTCGGCACGCGCGAGGGCAGTGAATGCGCTACTCCAAGCGATGAAGGACAAGGCCTTGCGGAATGGTCCGACCGATGACAGTTACGATGCTTCCTTAGCGCAATTGGCCATTCTCGGGTTTCCGGATCGAGAGGTGTGCGACACGACGGTCACCCAGATCAAACAGGCATTGGCCTTACGCCGCGAAGGAAAAGAGACCGGATTTTTCTTCCGTTATCTGAGGCAGGACGATTTTGGAAAACCGCAATCGAGTTTTGTCATTTGCTCGTTCTGGGTCGTGCAAGCGCTGGCCAAACTCGGCCGCCTGACCGAGGCAAAGCAAATCATGAATCAAATCCTCACCGGCGCGAATGACGTCGGGCTCTTTGCCGAGCACTTCGTGCCTGAAACTCGCGCCCAGCTCGGTAACTTCCCCCAAGCCTATTCCCACGTCGGCTTGATCAACGCCGCGTTCGCCGTCAGTCCCCCGTGGAGCGACGTGCTGTAGTACTGCTCCAACAACTGAACCTTTCTTTTTTATCTTCTTATTGGGTTGAAACTAGTCCTGACCTGTCAACTACAGTCTCACCACACACAGTTTTGGCACACTCCGATGGGCTGGCTCTCTTCATCATGGGATTGGCGGCCGCGGTGATAATTACGCTGGGGCTCGGCAGAGAGAGGGCGGGAGGATGCTGATGGATCAGGCAATGATTTTGGATCGGCGAACTTCTCGCACGACTCGACGACCGACACGCTCCTCGGCCATATCAATATCGTAGCGGCTTTGTAAATGAAGCCAATATCGAGGGCTCTGATCGAAATATCGGCCAAGTCGCAGCGCCAGCTCGGCAGTCATGGGCCGTTGTCCGCGAACCACGTGGCTGATCCGCATCGCAGGAACACCGATGTCCTGCGCCAGTCGATATTGAGAAACCCCCAGTTCGTCAAGGACTTCTTTGAGGTAGACACCGGGATGGACTGGAGCAATGCGTGATTTGATCATACTTTCTCTCAGTGATAATCGACGATCTCCACACGTTCGGCGTGCCCATCGTTCCACAGGAAACAGATACGCCATTGGTCGTTAATGCGGATACTGTGCTCTCCTTTTCGATCACCTTTTAATGCTTCCAACCTATTCGAAGGTGGAAGTCGTAAATCTTCTAGCCGGACGGCTGCATCAATGGCATTGAGTCTCATGAACGCTCGCTGCTGAATTTCTCGAGGCAGCCTCTTCACGAACTCGCGCTTAAAAACGCGCTCGGTGTCCGTGCCACGAAACGACTTGATCACGTCGGATAGTAAACAATTTGTTTATAAGACGTCAAGCCTGCAGTGGATTTGCGCATTCGGTCTGTCGGACAGAACAGGTTGGCGCCCAATTGATAGGCCGGCGACCCGAGAATGGCCATTTCGCCAAGGAAGGCACGTCCGCTTGCAATTGGCGCGGCCGCGCCGCCGGCGAGTCCTTGAGCAAGCTGATCGGCCGGAGATTTGGCGGGGCAAAGCACTTGGCTTGGTCATATTTTTTTATAGTGTTTCTCCTTACCAACCTCCCCATCTACACGTCCTGTCCCGCTTGACTAGGGACATCACGAGGACAACAAGGGCATCGATCAGTCGATTATGCCAACTAGTGCATGATTCATGTCGCCACGAAGAAAGGGAGTGAGCGTCTGGATACAAAATCCATGATAGCGGAAGGGTTCTGTCTAGCCATAACTGGATCATGAAGGAAATTCCGACGATTGCACAAGGGCTGGGAACGCTGATTGTTACCGGCAGCAGTGGGCGGATCGGCAGTTCGTTCATTGATCGTGTTGGAGAAACCTACATAGAGATGGGCTTCGACCGCGAAGGGCCACCCCATCCACCTCCTGACACCGAACATGTGATCGCGTGTGACCTTGGCTCGGATGAGAGTGTGCGGACGGCCTTGGACAAGGTTCGTCGACTCGGGCACAGACAAATCGCCTCGATAATCCATCTGGCGGCCTACTACAGCTTCTCGGGGGAGCCAAGCCCCCAGTACGAGCAAGTCACCGTGCGCGGCACGGAACGGCTGCTGCATGGATTACGCGACTTTGAAGTCGAACAGTTCATATTCTCCAGCACCATGCTCGTGCATGCGCCGTGTGAACCGGGGGAGCGGATCAACGAAGATTGGCCGCTTGAACCGAAATGGGATTATCCGAAATCGAAGGTCGCGACGGAGCAACTGATCTTGCGGGAGCGGGGCGATGTGCCGGTAGTATTTTTGCGCATTGCCGGCGTCTATGACGATCGCTGCCATTCGATTCCCATCGCGCAGCAAATCAAGCGCATTTACGAAAACAACCTCCTCGGTCGCCTCTTTCCCGGCGATATCTCGCATGGAGCGGCTTTTGTACATATGGAGGATATGGTCGAGGCATTGGTCCTCGCCGTTGAACATCGCCAGGCGCTTCCGCCGGTCACGACACTGCTCATCGGCGAACCAGAGACGCTTAGCTACGATGCGCTACAACGCACCATCAGCCGCCAGCTGCACGGGAAAGAATGGACGACCTATTCCATTCCCAAACCATTAGCCACGTTCGGTGCCTGGATTCAAACCCTGTTGCCGGGCGGTGATCCTTTCATCAAGCCATGGATGATTGATTTATCAGACGATCATTATTCGCTCGACGTCTCCCGCGCCCGCACGCTTCTCGGCTGGGAACCGCGCCACTCTCTCCGCGAGACCCTGCCAACAATGCTCCGCGATTTGAAGGCCGATCCGGCGGGCTGGTATCAGGAAAACGATCTCGAGGTAACACCTATTCCGGATGGTCCCACCTGGCCGCATGTCGCCAACATGCTGCTGGGTCTGTGGCTCATCGGGACTGCATCGGCCCTCGGCACGGCCGTACCCGCGCTGCTCTGGAGCGATCTCGCAAGCGGCGCGGCGACTATTCTCTTCAGCATGCTCGCGATGCGCCATACGTGGGCCGCTTGGATCGTGAGCGGTGTGGGTGTGTGGGTGATGAGTGCGCCACTCTTGTTTTGGGCGTCGAACGCCGCCGTCTATAACAACGACTTGTTGATTGGTGCTCTGATAGTCGCCTTTTCAGTTATTGTCCCGCATCTCGGTAAGAACTCAGATTCTGAAATTCCACCAGGCTGGAGCTACAATCCTTCTGCCTGGACGCAGCGGGTGAGCATCGTGTTTCTGGCAATGGTCGGTTTTTTCCTCTCCCGCTACATGGCGGCGTTTCAGCTCGGCCACATCGTATATCCATGGGATCCATTCTTTGGCGATAGTACAAGAGTTGTGCTGACCTCCGATGTCTCCAAAGCCTTTCCCGTCTCAGATGCCGGCCTGGGCGCCCTCTCGTACTTGCTGGATGCCCTAGCCGGACTAATCGGTGGAGCGCGGCGCTGGCGCACCATGCCGTGGATGGTGGTGCTGTTCGGTCTATTTATCATCCCCCCTGGAGTGACCAGCATTGTGCTGGTGATCCTCCAGCCGGTCAGTATCGGTGCGTGGTGCACACTGTGTCTGGTGGCATCAGCGGTGATGCTGCTCATGGTGTCTCCGGCGCTGGATGAAGTCATCGCCACCGGTCAATTTCTCTATCGCACCAAACGACAAGGGGGAAACGTATGGTAAGCATTGTGGCGGGGTGACGGCAAAATAGCAGACACACCGGCGCCACGCGAGCGGCTGTCTCAATTCTCGAACATCTTACACGGCATGGAGGCATTCTCCGCACCGTGGAATCTGTGGTTGAGCACATTGGTGGGAATTGGGCTCATGGCCGCCCCGACGATCCTAAACCTGGCCGGACCCGCCACTACCAGCACGCACATCGTGGGGGCACTGGTGGTGACATTTTCGGTGGTGGCGTTTGCGGAACCAGGGCGCCTGGTGCGTGTGCTGAATATTCTGTGCGGCCTCTGGGTCCTGCTCGCTACCTGGATTCTTGGCGGAGGGACGTCAGTCTGGCTGTGGTTCAGCATCGTCAGTGGACTCGCACTCATTGCACTCAACCTTCGCCGTGGTCCGGTTGTGAATACATACGGTGGATGGCAACGATTTATTCATTGAGGGGTCTCATACGCTTCCCATCGGCATCGTCTGACTACGTGTGACTCCAGAACCATAGCCTCAATCAAAATCAAACGTCGCCGAAACTGCAGAACAGAAGCATCGAACCGGCCCACAGATGATTCAGAAGGCGACGGTCGAACTCATCACTACAGAATCGCGTGAAGGGTGTTGCCGAACCGAGGCGAAGGCAAACGACAAATTACTGAACTCGGTCCACGACAGAGCGAGAATATTCTGTTCGACACTACAAGACTGGAGCAGCAGAAGTATACCGAGAAATAGGGCGATGATACCGGGCCAGATCATCGAAAGCGCACCAAGAATTAAGACGAGCATGACCCCTGATAGCGTCCGCTGAACGAGCAGGCTCTTGACTCTCATCATAAGGTCCCTCCCTCCTGACTCTTAATTGAATGTGCACCATATGCGTAAAGAGGAATACAAACAGCCAGGGAAACTACTAGGGCCAATATTCATCACTCTAATCATCCGTTGTGATTCTCCTGAAATGATTGTTGACGACCAAATGCCCGCTGATCAGATGCCAAACGCCCTTCGTAATATTCAATACTTACAAGAGGTTTCACGTTTATTGCAAAAAATGACGCGAGGCGAGAGCAGCTAGGCAAGACGATTACGGCACAGTAGAGTCAGGGGGTAGCGGCAACGAGTCGGCAAGTTTCCTATGCAACCTGGTCGACACAGAAGCGGATTCAATGCAACGACAACTGATGGACTTCAGACCGCCTTGGCGTAAAACAACAAAAACGGCAAGCCCATCAAACATTCATCGCTTGCCCGTTTGATTCCATCCGGCGAGGCACCCGGAAAAGGAGATGCGATTTGCAGTCGCACTCACGACGCGTGCCTGCACCAGGTTCACGTCGAATCGGCGCCGCCTGTCGGCTTGTCACCGGCTGGCGAGCTGCAACATTCCGTATAGCATTCCGAATATGGCGACTAACACGTACACTTCGATGAAGGACATCATGGTGGGTTACCCCCTTTTTCGTTTGCCTGGTGTTTCTTGTACACCCCCAAGATGAGGAGCCCGAAAGGAATCTCACCTTCGTCAGAGCTGACATGGACTAGGATGAGCTTCGAAATGATTTTTACCAAAACCAGGCAATCAATATGATAAACGGCACAATGAGAATCTCCATGCTGCTCCCCCGTTGGTTCAGGCGCTTTTACTGAGAGTCCACTGAACCATGCGGCATCCAGCCATCATGATCGGACGAGCCGGTGAGTGAAGTCCACACCACATGTGAAGGGACTGAACCAGGATAGTTAATGACGCGCCATCTTAATACCGATGGGAGCCGCGGCATCCGAAGGGAGCTGCCATCGCAGCACCCTTCGGATTCACTAAAACAAGCGCAGTGATTAATAGCGCCCGCGATTGGATCCGCCACCGAACCGTCCGCCCCCACCTGACCGGCCACCACCACCGGAACGGGGCTCCATTGGCCTCGCCTCATTGACGGTGAGCGATCGTCCACCCAGCTGTGATCCGTTCAAGGCCGTGATCGCTGCCTGGCCTTCTTCGGCGGTCGACATTTCGACAAAGCCAAACCCTTTCGATTGACCCGTGAATTTGTCCGCGATTATGCGAGCAGATTCGACAGTGCCATGCTGGGCAAAAAGGGTATTCAGTTCCGATTCAGTTGCCGAATATGGCAAACCGCCAACATACAGTTTTGAACCCATGGGGGTCCTCCTTTAAGAAAAGACGTTGTCCCTGTGAGACGGATCTCGGAGGGCAAGGAGAGCATCAAAGACGTTGCTGGTGAACAGCTCAGGTCAGACTTCCGATCAGCTTCTCGGTAGGAACAACATCGA
>CAZPNQ010000076.1:0-19451 GCA_964587955.1 uncultured Nitrospira sp. | reverse complement strand
GTCCCCCGGATGAATGCCCATCGCGCCATACCCGATGTAGACCAACGGGCGAACATAACAAGCATCGAGACGATTGACGCGAATGGTTTCGATGATGGCGTCAATCATTTGCTTTTTGTCATACGGCATGGCCATCATGCCGATATGAGCCGAATCAAACAGCCGATCGACATGTTCTTGAAGCCGGAAGATTGCAGATCCCGATTTTCCTTTGTAACACCGAAGACCTTCAAACGCTGCGAGACCATAGTGCAGTGAATGGGTGAGGATATGAACATTGGCCTCCTCCCACCTCACAAATTCCCCATCCATCCAAATCTTTTCAACCGGTTCCAACATCGCGGGCGAGCTCCAGCAGGGATGATAGTGATTCGACTCAATCCAACGTCAGCGACTATAGCGTGAGGGTACACGCGGGTCAAGCAATCGGACAGACCGAAAAGGTCAACGGCTACTCAAATGAAATCGAGCCGAGACAGGTCTCAAATGACCAGGATAACCAGGCAAAAAACACGTCAGTGGCCGGCTGGTGGAGTTTCTCCGGAAGGATGAGATTCCCCTGAAGGCTGAGCAGGTGAGGCAGCCGGGGGTGTCGTCTGTTCGCTTTTGGGTTGCATATCGATGACGGTCGAAGAGAAGTTTCGCTGCTTCGCCAGAATTGCCAGACTGAGCGATGTCACCATGAATACGGCAGCCACAACGACGGTCAGCTTGCTCAGAAAGTTTGCGGGGCCACGGCTACCGAACACCGTCTGACTGGATCCGCCGAACGCGGCGCCGATCTCCGCGCCTTTTCCTGATTGGAGAAGAATCGCCCCGATCATCAGAAAGCAGATAAAAACATGAACAATGACAATCAGCGTGTACAGCATGAGATTTCAGACTCCGATTGATCGGGCAGCGAAAGCGACTGTCGCAATTGTAGCAAAGGACTCGACTTGGAGACAAGCGCCGCCGATGAGTGCACCATCCACTTGGTCGGAGGCAAGCAGCGATTCGATATTCTGCGGCGTGACGCTTCCCCCATACAGAATCCTCGTGCAGTCGGCGATGGCTGGAGAGGCGACGGCGGCAAGAACCCGCCGAATGGCGTGATGAGCAGCGACGGCTTGGTCGACCGTCGCCGACTTGCCCGTACCGATGGCCCAGACCGGTTCATAAGCGACGGTGAGACCGGCCAGTGCCTCGCTGGTAAAGCCGGATAAGCTTTCGCGCAGCTGTTGCGTGAGCACGTCGTCGGTCGAACCGTTGTCTCGTTCCGCAAGTGTTTCGCCGACACAGAGGATAGGACGCAGGTCATGGTTGAGTGCCGCTCGGATCTTCTTATGGATGTCGTCGCCCCGTTCCCCAAAAAGAGTGCGCCGTTCCGAATGGCCTAGAATCACATAGCGACAACCGAGGTCCTTGAGCATCGGTGCGGAAACTTCTCCCGTGTAGGCCCCCTGATCCTCCCAGAACATGTTTTGTGCGCCGAGCTGAATCGAAGAAGAACCCAGAGCGGCGCGGACCGATTCGAGAGCGGTGAATGGCGGCGCAACAACGAGTTCAACTCCTGCGGACGGGTGAGCAAGGTGTTGTTTTAACGCACCGATGAAGGCGGCCGCTTCAGATGCGGTCTTGTTCATCTTCCAATTGCCGACGATCAGGACGGTACGCACAGTGGTTTCGGATCTCTGTTAACGTTGAAGATTGCTGATCAGTCTTGACGATCAGGTAATGCCGCGAGGCCTGGAAGCGGTTTACCTTCGAGTAATTCGAGGGCAGCGCCACCTCCGGTCGAGATGAACGACATGTTTTCCGATACGCCGGCCCGATGAACCGCCAGAGCCGTCTCACCGCCGCCGACGATGGTAAGGGCGTAGGCATCGGCGATCGCGTGAGCCATGGCCAGAGTGCCTCTCGCGTAGGCGTCGATTTCAAACACCCCCATTGGCCCGTTCCACAGGATGGTCTTCGCGTTTTGGACCGCCTCATTGAATAGTTTGACGGAGGCGGGACCGATATCGAGGGCATACCAACCCTTAGGAATCTCCTGCACCGGAACAATTTTGGTCTCCGCGCCTACCTCTCGGTTGGCCGCAACAACACAATCGACGGGTAAATAGAACTTGACTCCTCGTGACAGGGCGTGATCCTCAATTCCCCGGGCAAAATCCAGCATGTCCATTTCACAGAGAGAATTGCCGATTTCCATGCCTTTCGCCTTCAAGAACGTAAACGCCATGCCGCCGCCGATGATGACCTTATCGACTTTCTTTCCCAGGTTTTCGATGACGCCGATTTTCCCCGAGACCTTGGCTCCCCCTAGGATAGCGGCAAACGGCCGAACGGGGTTGGCAACGGCTCCTTCAAGGTATTCGATTTCTTTCTTGAGAAGCGCGCCTGCCGCTGAATCCTTGATGTATTTGGTGATCCCAACCGTCGACGCATGGGCCCGGTGCGCTGCTCCGAAGGCGTCATTGATAAAAACATCTCCTAGTGAGGCAAGGGCTTTCGCAAAACCGTCGTCATTTTTTTCCTCGCCGGCGTGAAAACGAAGATTTTCCAGCAAGAGGACATCACCTTCCTTCATTTTGGCAGCCAGCTTTTCGACGGCCGGGCCGATACAATCCGGCGCGAAGAGGACCTCTTTCCCGAGTAGTCGTCCCAGACGTTTGGCAACCGGCGCCAGGCTGTATTTAGGATCGAAAGCGCCCTTCGGGCGGCCTAGGTGAGAGCAGAGAATGACTTTTGCCCCTTCGTCGACGACGCGATTGATCGTCGGCAAGGTAGAACGAATGCGGGTGTCATCGGTAATCTGGAGCGACTCATCGAGCGGAACGTTGAAATCGGCACGAATGATGACCCGTCTGCCACGAAGTTGCACATCGTCAATGGTTTGTTTGTGCAAGTTCATGGATGCTCCTTCAGTTGCGTTCAAAAAATACGGAATGGTTTAAATGGACGTGTGCAGAACCATTCGCTCAGCCCTGCCCAATCGTTTAAGGATTAGTCGATTTTCCGGCCAGGACCTTGACCAGGTCACGGACTCGGCAGGAATAGCCCCATTCATTGTCGTACCAAGCCGTCACTTTGACCAAACGCTTGTCCACGACGTTGGTCAATGGAGCATCGACAGTGGCGGAGTGAGGGTCCCCCTTCTGATCGATCGAGACGATGGGATCTTCGGAATATTTGAGAATGCCTTTGAGAGGCCCGTCCGCGGCCTTCTTGAAGGCGGCGTTGACGGATGCCACGTCACAATCCTTCTCGGTTTCGACGGTGAGATCGACCAGTGACACGTTCGGCGTGGGCACACGGATGGCAAGCCCATCCAACTTGCCCTTGAGTTCAGGGATCACGAGATGCAGAGCTTTTGCTGCGCCCGTGCTGGTGGGAATCATGGACACCCCGGCTGCGCGGGCCCGTCGTAGGTCTTTATGTGGAAGGTCCAACAATTGCTGATCGTTGGTATACGAATGGATCGTGGTCATGATCCCATGCTTGATCCCGAATGTTTCCAACAGTACTTTTGCCACCGGCGCGAGACAGTTCGTCGTGCAAGAAGCGTTAGACACGATATGATGCGACTTCGGGTCGAATTTATTGTCGTTCACGCCCAGTACGATGGTGACGTCGGGATCCTTGGCCGGCGCGGAGATAATCACATGCTTGGCTCCGGCGGATAAATGCTTGCCCGCGGATTCTCGGTCGGTAAATCGACCGGTCGACTCGATCACGACGTCCACGTTCAGCTCTTTCCAGGGCAATTCCTTCGGATCTTTGACCGCGAGCACCTTGATGGGGTTCCCATCGACGAAAATTTGGTCCTCCTTGGCCTCAACCGTAGCCGGAAGGGTTCCGTGCACAGAGTCATACTTGAGCAGATAGGCGAGAGTCTTGGCGTCTGTGAGATCGTTAATGGCGACGATGTGCAGGTCTTTGTCACCCATCGAAGCGCGAAACACGTTGCGTCCGATGCGTCCGAATCCATTGATTCCAATTCGAATGGCCATAGCGTAATCCTCTACATATGAATGGGTTCAGTATAACCGGGTGTTCCGTTAGAACGAAGGATAGTATCGATGCCTCTCCTTGTTGTCAAGGTTAGGAGACTGGGTCAAATGGACTCAACAAGATCTATAAATTTGGAGCCTTGCCCAGCTTGCCTATCGCTGAAGATCTTGGCTAGAGTCTAAATTTCGATCTGCTGCGTTACTCAATCGACATGAATAAGACATTGTCAGATCACGCGATGCAGGTGTTGGAATGGCCTCGTGTGTTGGGGTTCCTTGCCCAACAGGCGCAATCGACCATGGGTGTTACGCGATGCCGGTCGCTTCCGTTATCGACCGATCTCGCAGATGCTCGTCTGCGACAACAGGAAACGAACGAGATGGTTGCTTTGCTTGAAGGAGATGACCCCATACCGGTGCTGGGCTTTCCTGATACTCGTGACCATCTGATCCGATCGGGGAAGGGAGGAGTGCTTGAGGCCGGTGAGTTGCGAGATTGCGCCGTTGTGCTGGCACTGATGGCGGAGATGGAGCGCTACGCTGAGTCGCATGCGTGTGACATATACGCGCTCGCGCAGGTCTTGGAGCCGCTCCATATCACAAAATCGTTGAGGGGAGTTCAACAAACCATTGAAGGTGCGATCCAATCCGATGGCTCGATGAAGGATTCGGCTTCGCCGGAGTTGCGCCGTCTCACTCATCAGGCGCAGGGATTGAAGCAAGAGATGCGAGAGCATCTCGATCAGATTCTCCATTCGCCTCGGTATGAGGACATCCTGCAAGAATCGTATTTTGCGCAGCGAGAGGGGCGTTACGTCGTGCCGGTAAAGACGGATATGCGGGGGAGAATTTCGGGTATCGTCCATGATGTATCTGCCAGCGGGGCGACCGTCTTTTTGGAGCCTCGTGAGTTGGTGGAACTCAACAATTCCATCAAAGTCACGGATCTGGAGATTGAGCGGGAGGTGCATCGTATTCTCCGCGAGTTGACCGCATTAGTGGCCTCCAAAGCAGACGAGTTCACTCAAGGGATCGAAGTGCTGGCCGAGTGCGATGTCATCAAAGCCAAGGCCGAGATGAGCCGCCGACTGAAGTGCAACCCCGTCGTGCTGAATGAAGTCGGTCGTGTCGTGCTCAAGCAAGCCCGGCATCCGTTGCTGCTCATCGCAAAAGATCACGTTATCGCCAATGACATCCACATGGATGAAACGATTCGTGTCCTTGTGATCTCCGGGCCGAATACGGGAGGTAAGACGGTCACGCTTAAAATCGTCGGCCTATTCGCGCTCATGGCACGGACGGGACTGCATCTCCCCTGCGCTCCGGAATCGGAGATGGCTATGTTTACCGATCTCTATGCAGATATCGGAGATGCGCAAGACTTGAGCCGCGACCTGTCCAGTTTTTCGGCGCACATGATGCAGATGATTCAACTCCTTTCTGAGGGCGCCACACGGTCATCGTTGAACGAACCGTCCGTACCACGCTCGCTCGTGCTCCTTGATGAGCCTGTGACCTCGACCGATCCGCAAGAAGGGGCGGCATTGGCGGAAGCGCTGCTGTGCCGTTTCGCTGAAATGAACATGAAGGTGGTGGCCACGACACATTACGGTGAACTGAAAGAGTTGGCGCAGACGACCTCCGGGTTTATGAATGCCAGCGTGGAATTCGACGTGGAGCGATTGGCACCGACCTATCGATTGTTCATGGGAATTCCCGGAGGCTCGTCTGCGTTGGAGATTGCCGCTCGTCTTGGGATGGATGAAAATATTTTAAACGATGCGCGGAAGCGGCTGGAGCCTCAGGATCAGCGGCTCGATGAGTTGATGGCCGATTTACAGTGTAGACAACGTCAGTTAGCGGAAGATGGCGAGAAGGCTCAACGAGCCAGGCAAGAAGCCGAACGAGCCGTTCAGGAAGCTCACGCGCTCAGGACGCAACTGCAAGAAGCAGAGCAGGAGGCTAAACGAGGACTCAAGAAAAAACTTGGGGAGCAATTTCAACGGGCGCGTGCCGAGGTCCAGGCCACCGTCGATTCCTTGAAGCGTGAACAGAAGCTGATCAAGGCCAAGGAGACGAAACAGCTGTTGCATGAGCTAGAGACAAAAACCAGGCAGGAACTTGCCCCGGCCGGCGAAACAATTCCTCTTGAGCAACTTGGTATCGGTGATGCCGTAGAGATTGCCGGCTTGGGCATGACCGGAAGTTTATTGGAAACAACACAAGGGAAAAAACGCGTCCGTGTCAAAGTCGGAGAAGGTGAGGTGTTAGCGACTGTCTCGAGCCTTGTCGGCCTTGCGCGAGAATCCAGCGTTGCGGCGGCATCACCATCGATCTCGACAACTCCCCGGCGAGTATCAACGAGCAATGGACTGGGGTTGGATGAACAGACAGTAGTGGACGTGAGGGGCCAAGCGGCGGATGAGGCACTCGATCAGGTGGTGGCGGCGCTGGATCGGGCGACGCTGACCGGCACCCCGTACCTCCGCGTCATCCATGGGCATGGAACCGGTCGGCTCAAATCCGTGTTGCGTGCATACCTGAAAGAATCACCCTATGTAGACGAGTTTCGCCCCGGTGATCGAGCTGAGGGAGGGGATGGAGTGACCGTCGCGAGGTTACGATGACTGTTTTTCATGTGCCCTTTCGCTGAATCGGTAGGACTTCGCCAAATATTTCAGTGTGGGCCTGTATCATTTCTGATCCATCTCAATCTCCAACTTGAACCATTTCTGATTCAGCCAATAATCCATTCCATACCGGTTCGTGTTCTATTGGGTGCGGTAACCACCTGCGCTTGCAGTGGTTTTGAAGAATTGTGGATCCAGTAGCTATCTGGTATCGAGTTTGCTCAGTCGTTGATGTCTTCCCTGAATAAGGTTCTTGCGCACGAATCACGTTTAGCCTGAAGGGGGGTCAACATGCAGAAAGCGAAACCCTCTGAAATGCGGAGCCGGAAGGCATCCGAGAGAAAGCGCCTGAGAGAACTGGAGCAGGAGAATGGGTTGCTCAAGGTCCTCTACGCGGATCTGCTGCAGAAGTTCTCGTTGATGAAGGAAGGCCTCACCAGGAGCGCGGGAGTTTGTTAAACGAGCACCTGCAGTTGAGCGGGGCGAATCGCGTGCTGGTTCGAGCAGATCTGCTCTTTCCATGTCGTGACTGGTGTTCTCTTGTCCGTACGTAACGGCTCTCAAAGTGTCTTCAGATACTCCAGCGATGCATTTTTTCTATGTCCTTGTCCGGTAGGGTGGTTCCGAATAGGTGGACCTGGTTGCCGCTGGCACGTTGACTCACAACAAACTTTGATCCGATCCGCTCACCATCCTCTTCCGAGCGCTGTTGCTGCTTTGACTTGATCGATGGGAACGGATATTGGAGCGAGGGATATGTGTCGATTCTCAAACCACTCGATGTGGCCAAGAAGCTCTGTCCGATTCTTAGGCTTCGCTCTGATGACACTCAATGCGGAGTCTATGATGGCCGCCCTGGAGTTACGGCTGTCGCCTGCGAGAGTGTCTAGTCAAAACGTTTCACCCCCAGCCGGCTCAAAGTGCGGCTCAGCATTCATGTCGTGCCGCAACTTCGATAGCTCGAAATACATGCGGCGCCGTGCCCGACTTTGATTGCCGAGCGGACGGTGCTCGGCAATGCAGTGCCATGGGTTGTAGGATAGGCGTCGCGCGAACGCGATCTGCGCCGGTGAATCAAACTTCTGCTGTGGGATGCGCAACGTGGCTACTGAGATTCGGGGTGACAGTCGCTCCGGCCACATCACCGCATTGTTTTCGATCGGCATCAGATGAGGATCGGTCTGCAACTGCACGCGAATGTCCAGCTCGACATCGCCCTGATCGAGCGCGGCGACCATGGCTTTGCGCAAGTAGTCATCAGGAGGCCGCAGTGGCAGGCGTGGGATTGGGGTTTTCGTGTTCGATTTCGGCCACACCGAATACTGCATCGCCTGCCCTTCTCCGAGCAGATAGGGCACACAACTGAAGTACGGTGCCTCGAAAGGACTACTCTGTGTTTTGATCCACAGTCCCTGCATGATGAAGTCCAACAGGTGGGGACGGCGAAGATTGAAAAAGTAGAACATCTGCGCATTCTTGAGGCTCTCACGCTGCAATTGAGCGTTCGCGCGCGTGTCCGGTGTGACAAAGGTCGGCGTGGACACGCCGAACATGTCCTGCGTGAATTTCTCTTCGTCCATTAATTTTGGACCGGGAACTCCCATCAGTTTGATGCTGATACTCATGAACCCTACGTCGTCGATGTCCGGCGTCACGTAGGGCCCGGGCCCGGAAAAGCGGACCCATGCGCGATAGGTCTTGGGTTGCGCGTAGATACCGTGTCGGAACTTTGACGGCAGCCCATGGTGGACGATGAACTCCGCGCGCACGATGCCGTGGGTCTTGGTATTTCCGCCGCGTTCGAATCCACCCCGCTTCCACAGTCCGCGCATCTGCTGCTGGAAGGTATCGATGATCGATTGGAGCGAGGTTTCTTCGTCTGGTTGCACCCGTTCCTCGGCAATCTTCAGCCCTTCGTTCCGCCGCTGCAAGTTGATCAAGGCGGTGGTCAGACTCGTGATCGGGTCGCGCAGCACCGCATCGAAGGCCGGACGCATCCAGGGATCGATGCGCCGCTGCAGTTGCACCAGTCGCAAGGACGTATCGCTGATCCAATTGAGGACTGCCGACCCGGTATTGGCAGGCGGAACTGGGCGGCTCGTGTTTGAACCCAACACGTTTCTGGTCATGGTGATTCCCTTGATCGCGCCGCGGCGAGGTACCGCAATGCGCGAATACCGGGCAGGAAAAAGTAGGCGCTGCCTTGCACGGTGACGAACTGAGACAGGCTGTTCAACCGGCGATCCGGGCCGTCGGCTTGCGGAATCGAGAAGCCGTTGGTGGGAGAGTCTCCGGGGTCCGGCAATCGATGGCCGAGCAGGGGGTCGCTTTCCCCGGTGAGCCCGGCAAACTTGCTCCCGATCAACCACGCGCTTTGCACGAACTCGAACTGGCGCTTGATATTGGCCACAAGGCAGATGAAATAGATCCCCGTTTCTGTGGAGGACGAGGGTTGCTGCGTGGACGGCTCAGGCCTTACGTCTGCACCGAATGGTCGTCCACGGCGAAGCAGGCGATGAAAGCGTGTCGATGCGACTAAATCCTGATGCCGTGTTGCCGTATTGAAGCCCAACATGCGCCACAGACGTGAGAGGATTCCCCCCGGACCGCCCGGCAAATCAGCCGTGCGGGGATTAGCCCGGCGAATGTGAGCGCCCAACGGGCAGCGCAGCCCCTGCGGATCGGCTTCGTACGTGAAGTCGTTCAGTTTTGATTGCTGCGCGGGAGCGTTGCCGGCGGATGAGTCCTCGCTTGGTGCGACCAGAGGTTCGCCATTTTTCTTCCGGCCCACCATCGCGGCGGCGAGTCGCTCGCGCAAGTCCGTATTGCCGTCCGCTTGCCGATCCAGTTCGCGCCAGAAGCCCTGTATGTCCTGGTGCAGTTGACGCAACACGAGATAGCAGCCGTTGCGTCCGAGGTCGGCTTGGTCCGGCGCGTCTTCGGCTCTCGGCAGCAGCGCATCGGGGTCACGCCGTGGGGTCAGCAACGGACGCGGTGTGTAAAGCCCGTATTCGTTGGGATAGCCAAGCAGGAACTCGCCGAGGCAACTCACGTTGCTGTACTCGAGCTGGTCCTGGTCGCGTACCGGGCGCTGGCGCTCCCAATCGATGTGAGGCTGAGAAATGCCGTCGGCGAACCCAAACGGCTCCATGCCATGTAAATCGGATGTCAGCAGGCGCTCGATGCGCACGAATCCGGCCCCGCATTGCGCTTCGATCTCCTGTTCCCAAGTCGCCAGCCGCCCGGCACGGGCATAGAGCAGCACGGCGACGTGCGGCATCCGCTCCCCGGCGCCCCATTGCCAACCGCTTGGATCATTGGCGCCGATATCTCCCAGACGGCGCGCGCGTGCGGCATCGCTCGCCATGCCGGCGACGAATTCGGCTGAAAACTCCGCGAGCAGGTCGGGGGCGACCTCCAATGCACGCAGTCCCTCGCTCGTGAAGGCGACATGGAGCGCGGTCTCGGGCAGTGGATCGGCCGTGACGGCACTTGTGACCGGCGCCTGTGCCAGCCACGCGCGCGCAGCGGCCGGATCCTTCACGCGCAGGAGGAGAAAACACGCTTCCGTCAGGTGCTTGTACCCGAACCGCAGCAGGCCTTGAACGTCGTCCAGTTCCACAGATCTCCCCTGACTCACAGTGGCACTCATAGCAGCTGTAACCAGGCTTGAGCCTGCGCATCAGTCATGTACGCAAGCTCCAGCCCTTCCCTGATACGCTGGTTGCGCTTGAGGTCGACCAGGGCCAAGCCTGGATAGGCCTGGTACCAGACCTGCGTCGGCAACTGATGGCGCCGCTGGTAGTGCTTGAACTTGTTTTCAATGCGTGCGCCGCGCGCGACCAGCCAACGCGTGCGCGGCCAGCCCACGCCATGGCTGAACGCGAGATTCAGGCCCCACGCCACCTTGTTGATGAAGTCGTCCATGTAGGCCTCATGGCCTCCGTCATAGTTGCTGGTGAAGACGAGCCGGCGCTTGTCATCGAGAAAAGCCCAGAACGCGAAGTGAATCGTCTGCACGCGTGCCAGAAAACCGCGCGTGAAGACATGGCGACAGGTATAGTCGATCAGCGCCAGCAGCACAGTCACGAGCCAGCGGCGAAACAGCCCCGGCTTGACCGAGCCGAACGCCGTGTACTGGTTGGTTACGTCATGGTCTTCCAGCTGTTGCAATTCCAGTAGCGCCGCTCGGTCCGGGGGCGGGCATATTTCGGCGTCGCTGGTCTCCTTCGTTCGCAAGATGACGATCAAGAGCGGCGACAGGACAATCAGAAACGGCAGCAGGATCAGGCCCGCCAGCGGAATCGCAATGAGATGGAGGAACTTGGCGATGTGCCAGCGCAGTGGCGTCGGCTCCGGCCGCGTCAGGCCAAGCCTCCCGGCGCTCACTTCAGCATCGACGAAGTCGATCAACTCACGCCGGAGTTGCTGCGCGTGCGCGGCCGATGCGAGCGCCGCGCGCGGCACTTTTGCGGCGAGTGCACGGTGCAGTGCGCTTTCCTCCTTGACTTGCCGTACCGTGCGACCGACCCAATTGATGTAGTTGACAGCGAGTCGATGTTGATGCGCGTGCATCCAGGCCAGCAGGTCGCCATCCGCGTTGAAGCCATCGCAGTGCATGAAGATCCGGCGCAACCCCGTATCCGCGCGCCCTGCCAGATCCGCGATGCACTCGTCTGCTGATCCGTCACAGCTGCCGATAAGCGCAAGGTAGACGGGCAGGATCGGACGTGGGGCACCGTGCGCTTCAATGTCGCCGAGCGTGGGATCGTCCAGCACCACCAGCCGTGCAAAATGGAGGCGTTCGAACTGCCCGAATGGCAAGATCACGTTCGTTGGGTCGGCCATGCCCGGCGTTGAATTCATCGTCTTCAGCAGTTCCCGCAGACCACGCTCCTGATCTGGCGCGACCTGAGCCACCAGCATGAATTGGGACTGCGGAGTCACGGCATCACCCATCTCGTGGCAGTCTTGGTTTTTGGCCTATCCATGATGTGCTTCCGTTCCCGACACCACCGTTGGTTCGCGACGGGGTGCGAGGCAGGCCGGTAAGGTGTCATAGTCCTGTCGCAGCAAATCTTCCGGATTAAATGTTGCACCCCGTTTTTGCTGGATCGCAGCCACTGTTTCCTTTCGCAGTACCTGTAAATCGGGGTGACTTTTCCACTGATCGAGGCTCACTCGGTGATGCAAGAGATGCATGGCCGGCGGCATCGGTGCTTCCAGCAGTTCGGAACTGGGACTATCCCACATACGTAACCGCACAAAGATCCGATCGGCACATTGCGTGAAGTTTGCTTTGACCTCAGCGGGAGATCCGTGGAGAAAGTTCGGGGGGAAACCATCCGTCCCATGATGGCACGCCCCGCAATATTCATGGAACGGCTTGAGTCCGCCGGCGGGCGGGACCTCTCGCTCGTGTCCGCCATTCGGATGATGGGACTCAACGACCTCGTCCACCGGCGGCGGCATGCCGCGATCATCCAGGCAGCAGCGAGGGATGGCCTGAGCACCCAATTCTCGATCCAGTGCCGCCAAGAGTGCTGCACGGCGGAACGGCTGGTTGGAGAATGCATCGGTTCGGCCCATCAAGGTATGGTTCGCCACGGTGTTCAATGTGTGTTTGAGCCGCTCAGGCTGCCCATATCGGACACGGTCCAGTCGATTGAGATCTGCCTTGGTGAAAAACTGTGCGAACGCGGCCAAGACTCGCTCCAGGGCCTGTGGCGTATCGGGGATCGTCCACACCTCAAGCGGTTCGCGGAGCAATGTCGGTTCGAACGGTCCACGAAACATGGATCGCGGTTCCCTTCCCTCAAGGGCAGTGGCCTGTACCTCACTGAGACCAGGGAACTCGCTCACGGCCACATATCGAAAGGGATTGCGATTGGAAATGTCCGGATTGGGAATGGCCAGCCCATGCGGCCAGCGTGCGCGCCACGCGGCAAGAAAGGAAGGTGGCTCTCCCTGTCCGTGGCCCGCTGTATGCCAATCCGGCACCGAGACATTGGCCGATCCATATCGGAGTACCCACTCGAAAAGTTCGGCTCGACAGGTGATGGCCTGTTTCGGATTGCCGGCCTGTTCACATCCCTCGCGCCAGAGCAGTTGGGCGAGCGAGATGTCGTTGGCACGGTCCGTCGCATCATCGAAGGCCTGGAGCGTTCCCGCACCCTGTCGAATGGGAAAGCCGTAATAGGGTCGGCGTTGATGAGCGAGCAAAGCGGCAATTTTAGGATTCACATTGGTTTCATCCCACATGGGACGAGAAAAGATGGGACTCTGATTCTGGTGGCAGGCGGTGCAGAGCGCGCGATTGGCGTACTGAACGGTCGGCGTTCCTCCGGCCGAATAGTTGCTGACAATTTGAAACTCGAACCGTCCCGCCGCCTCGTTATAGCTGATGATCTCCAATACAGCGGTCTTTTCATGGTAGCCGATGAAGAGCCGATCTTTGAGATGCATGCCCGAGAGGTCTACGGCCGGCTCAGCTTCCGTATCAACGGCGAGCACGGCTCGCGGATAGGCAAAGAACTCGCCGTTGCCGGCGCGGCGCTGCAGCGAGCGATTGACAGGAATCAGCAACCGTTTAAGGGCCGGTGGTGTACGTTTGGAGTGGAGTCGTGACTCGATATGGGCCAACAGCGCAGTGAATGGAAATGGGATGGTATAAATCTTTTTGCCGTTCACGTCCTTTGTAATCAGGAAGTCGAACAGGGATCGTCCGACCGGTGGAAGGTTTGTTCCGGGCTCGGTCGGATCGACAACCCATGAATCAAGAGACAAGGGGATAGCCGATTGGGAAACTGAGGCAGGCCCAGGGGCGACCGAAGTTCTTGCATCCTCCCGATCACATCCTGCAACCGATGTCGCCAGCATGATGATACATCCCAATCCCGTCGCCCCGCGTCTGACCATCCGTCGCATGGTTGAACCGGTTCACACCCGCCGTCACTGCGGTTCCGTTAATCGAGCCTGTCGGGTGCCTGCCTTGTTGGCCATGGCCGTCGTGCGCTGATTGCCGACCCAGCAGTCCTCGTTGACTGTGGCGGCACTGACAAACGATGGAGATTCCTTGTCCGCCACCGCCTTGTTATAGAGGGTGAAGTTCAACGCAAAGACTTTTTTGATATAGGCTCGCCCCAGATAGAAGCCGGGACGAACCATGCGGATTTCGTCTCGTATCTCCAAGCCTTCCCGCCCGGCCAACACATCCGGCATGTCGCGGTAGCCCGAAAGGTCATCCGTAAACGCATAATCGATGATGACCGATTCTCGGCGGCCATCCAGTAGGCTCTGGCCGCAGTAGAGCTTCGCGGGGAACAGCAACCAGGCGTCCTTTCCGTCTATATCCAGTTTTTGGATGCTCTCGACGTTCGGACCGACGATCGGCTTCAAGAGGCGCAAATCCTCGATGCGATTTCGGAGCACCCCTTCGCTGCGATAGAAGACCTTTCCTTTCCAGATGAATTCGCCGATGTGCTCGAGCGTGGCGGCTTTTATGTCGACGACGAACCCTTTGATGCCTCCTCCGACAATTTCGGCCAGACGGGCCCGCTCGCTCGATCCCTTCGGGAAAAACATTTGCCCATCGTACACCCCGTCCGGGATAGGGCCGGCCGTCAATCGGGCGTAGATCTGGTCTACCTGTTCCTGCGTCGCGCCTTTGAGGTTATCCGGTGTGATCTTCATGAGATCGGCCGGTGTGAGAGGGGACTCGTGTTCCAATCGGGCCAAGTCGATCTTGTCGGAATAGCGTTCGCCGCTCTGGGCAAATGGAACCGCCGGCGGATCCGGGTTCCCAGGACAGCCCAAGAGCGCAGCATGGCTCAGCGCCAATCCCGCCGTCATAAACCATCGTGCGCGTCTCATCGTGATCACCTCTTTCCCGGGTTCATACAATTAGAGTGTCGCTAGGAACGCCGTCAGCGCATCCTTCTCCTTATCCGAAAGATCCTCGCCGAATCGGTGCCCATCGTTTTCGATGACCGCGAGACTGTTACTGTACACTTCACGCAGTTCCGCTCCGGCCTCCAGTATGGATCCCGGTTTCGCGAGTAACTCCGTTCCCTTGTCTCGGATCGTATTGGCGATCTGTTCGCCCTTGTCCGCCCCATACCGGCTGACGTACTTGGCTTTCAGTTTGTCATAGTCCACTCGTGCCATGACGAGATCTCCCACCAGTTCCTTGTGGCGAAAATTCCCGATACGCGCGGCCGGCGTGCCGACCGGAAAGCGAATGGCCGTATCGACGAAACGCTCGCGTTCTTTATCGCTCAGCTTTGGGAACAGCCGAATGGTCACATCGGAATTGAATCCGGTTACTTTTGGAATTCGTTGAGATGGATTGAGCAACTCTTTCATCGAGGCTTTATAGAGCTTGAATCGTCCCTCGACGCTGGGGTCGAATACCCAACAGGATGGGGGACTGGCCAGCGGTTTTCCATCTTGATCGACATACGGCGAGTAGTAATGCTCGTCCAATGGTCCACCGCAGACTTCAGGACCCACGGCGTTATTGTGCATGAAGGGGGCATAGGCCCACAGACTCAACAGCGAGATATTCCGGTAGTAGCCACGTCCGCCGTCCGAGGGCTCCTTGAGTTGTGGGTCGCCGGGCTTCGCCCGTAAGGTCTCGGAGGCGTACTCTTCCCAGACGCGGCCCTGCATATGATTGGAATGGAGGGATCGCGAGCGGTTTGTCCCGACTTCGCTCACGGGGACGAGCTTGTCGTTCCCGAGCCAATCGACGCGCATGCCGTTGTCCTTCGGATCCGTGGAGGCCGTTCGAAAATCCCGGTTCTCGAACGGTCCGCTCTGGCTGGAATGGCACGAGGCGCACTTGCTCGCAAAAATCGTGCGGCCTTGCTCGACGGCGCCCTTGCCGAATTCCTTGTTGAGTTGGTCGACAAGCGCGGCGTTGTTCTTCAACCCACGGGCTTGGTACAGGTCAGCCGGGGTTCCGGTCAGCAGGAATTTGAGCACCTCCTCCAGACGGTCTTCAATCGCCCGGAACTGCGGACAGTCCCGGCGCACCTGTCCGATGTCGAACGGTGTCTGGCCGAACCCGCGCATCGTGGGATCGAGCTGCCGCAGATCCGTGAGATGGTTGACCCATCCTTCCTCAGAGCAACTGCCGATGTTGAAATACACCCGTTGAATCGCTTCGAGGGCGCCGATGCTGTCTTCTCCACCTTTCAGGATGTGGTGGACCGACTCTTTCTTGCGGCTCCGTTCCCAGCACTTGCCCTCTTTGCCCGGCTCGCACCAACAGGTTCGCTCGTTCCCTCCGGTCGGACATTGGTTGGTTTTGCGCCACTTGATGACGTCTTCTTCGAAGATCGGCCGTCTGGCAAGATTGATAATCGCGTTCATCGTGCCGGCGTTGTTGACCTGATCGTTCGGAATCGCAGAGGTATCGACGGCACCGGGGCGGGAGTGGCCGTAGATTTGGTACTCGATGGTGTTCGGCGCCATTCCCGACCCTAAGATCTGCGCAAATCGGCCGTACTGATTGCCGACCGTGCCGGAAAGATTCTCCCATTTCGGATGGGCCGGATCTTTGGGAGGACGGATCGGATCGAAGGCAATGTGGCAGGCACCACAAGACATGCCGATGCGATAGGGCGGCTCTATCGAGCCGTCGATCAGATGGCTCTTGGCCGGAGCTTCGCGGTCCTTGCGAGGCGCCACTTTGGCCGTATAGCCGTCCCACGAGTCCAGATGTCCGCCGTTAATCTGAAGCCACTTCACTTTGTCGAACTTGGGATTGGGGAATTTCCTTAGCCCCAGCGCGCCTGTTGACGTTCCGAATTCCAGATCGCAGGCTGACTGCCGCATATCCTTTGAGCCGTGCGGATCGTCTTTCGCGGGCGGCACGTCCTCCAGATCGCAGGCTGGATCGCGATAACCGGTCTTTCCGATATACTTGAGCAATTCATCGTCTCCCGGACAATAATCGAAGCCATAGGTTTCAGCGTAACTCTTGGCCGGACAGTTGGGAGCACCCGGTTTACAACAATCCGGATCGTTGATGAGGCCCCACCGATAGAAGCGCGCGTCGCGCGCGTCACTTTGCAAGACGCGATACCAATCGATCATAACCCCGAGCCGTTGCTGATAGACGTAGGTAAAGAAGCGCGCGTTGCCGGCCGTGGCGTTGAACCAAATCTCCGCTCCGACCATCTCGGCATTCGTCAGATGTTTGCCATAGTGAAATGTTGAGGAGGCGGGATTGCCGCTTGCCGCGACAGCTGGTCCTTCCGCTAAGACCGCAGACCCTGTCAGTAAGGCCAAACCAAGAATGAGTGTGAATACGGTTGGTATCCGTCGCATGGCCATATCCTCCTAAGCACTGCTCACATGCTGACCGAAGCTCAGCGAGCCAAAGCTCTCCGCATCAGCAAGTCTTTTGCCGCGAGAGTACCGATGCATGTACGTAGAGTCAACTAGCAATCGGCTTGCCTCACGGCATATCCTGGATTCGTCGTCAAATTAGGGGAAGATTGTGAGTGAATGCCTGCGGAACGTCGAGCGGGTATCTGACTGGATACCGAGGAAGATTGGAAAGGATACAGTGTGTCGGATTGTTCTCCCGAGGCGAACATCTAGCGGATATTCTAGAACGCAGCATTGGTCTGTCTTCTTATTCTGAACGTAGGTAAACAATGGAGAATGCGGTGACACCACATGCCGGTAAGCTGTATCTCGTACTCATTGCGTCGGTGGTGCTTTCTTGCGTAGCGGCTTTGATTATTGCCGGTCGGTATCGGCGCCGGATGCAGCAGCTCATGAGCGCGCCGTACACCGGAGAATGTGTTGCGCCTGTTGCGGAAGCGCCGCCAGACAGTCCGGCGCCTCTGACGATTTCGCTGACTGACAATCGCCGCGCGGGCATGCGGCTCACCGTGCTGCTGGTCGCGTTGTCATTCCTGATGTCCGTGACGAGTGCCTGCATCTGGTGGGCGCTTTCATTTCCTGGGGAGCCAATGCCGCCAAAGCGTGTGGCCATCATAGCGCTGTTGCATGTGTGGCCCGTGGTCCCTGCGCTGGCGCTGATGTGGCGCTGGTCGCGGAAGCGCTTATTCGGAATGTTGGTACTGTGGTGCAGTGTGACCTTCATCATCTTGCTGTGGCGGCAAGTCGAGCCGAGGCCGCTGGAGGCCCTGGTGATGATGGCAAGCGAAATCGGGCTGTCGCTGGTGCTGGTGTCATTGGTCTATATGGGTAGTGCGACGCGCGCAGTAGCGCCGTGGCTGCTTATACCGGCCGCATTGTTGGTGTCGTCTCTTCTCGTGGGGCTCGACGTCCTGACGTCCTTGGCCGAGCGCGAGTCGCCTGTGTTGGAATTCTTAATCAGACCATTGGAAGGGTTGCCGGGATGGAGCGGCGTGTATGTCGTATTTGCCCTCTTCGCGTTGGTGCCCGGAGTTCTGATGTGGTGGCCGGTGCGGATGTTGGGACGCGGGCTTGGGTACGCGTATTCGCGCAAGTGGCTCTCGGACTTACTGTCGGTGTTCACCGGTGTATGGGTGTTCGCGCTGACCGACCGAGCGCTGATACTCTCGACCACCGCAGGAATTGGGGCATTCGCAATGTACCTGCCCCTGCTGTGGATTCCCGCGGTGATGATGCTTGCTGGTCCTAGCCGGAGACTCGGACGGGCACCCACACTGCTTGTCTTACGCGTGTTTCAGCAAGATGAACAGGCGCAAGCCCTATTCGATCACGTCGTCGAACGCTGGCGCCTGATTGGGAATACCGTGATGATCGCAGGGACCGATCTTGCCGATCGCACAATGGACGCCGCTGACCTCTTCCAGTTTCTCGACCGGCGACTGGCTGAGCGCTTTGTCGTCACTCCCGCAGATGTCACGCGGCGCATCGCCGCATTCGACATGCTGGCTGACAGGGATGGTCGTTACCGGGTCAATGAATGTTATTGTCACGACACGACCTGGCAAAATGCGTTACAGGCACTCATCCATTGCTGCGACGTCGTGCTGATGGATCTGCGCGGTTTTCAATCGCATAACGCCGGCTGTCGCTTCGAACTCGCGACGCTCGCGCAGGCCTCACGGGAGCTGCGCGTCGTGGTGTTGACAGACAGCCGGACCGATCGTGTTGCGGCGCAAGCCGCGATTGCCTCAGGCCGGCCGGAGCGTTTCAGGTGGATCGAGGCCTCGCGCCTGAAGTCGAGCAAACATCGTGAAGTTCTCGGCCACCTGTTTGCGTGAATCTCTGCAGGGATTCAGCAGGTCAAGCGACGATCAATGGTATTCTGCTGAATTCGGCGGTGCTACCACATCTCCCGCTTCTGCAAGTCTTTGATCTAGAGGGGCTTATCCTTGACAGAAGAAAAGCATTCTTGCTAGCTTGGCAAGTCATTCTAAAGTAAGCGTCTGATCATCTCTCCCGATCAAGACTGTAGGATCCGTGAACTTTCAAGACCTTATTCTTGCCCTCCATCGATTCTGGGCCGATCAAGGGTGTGTCATCCATCAACCCTATGACATGGAGATGGGTGCCGGCACCTTCCATCCAGCCACATTTTTGCGGTCACTCGGACCGGAGCCTTGGCGTGCGGCCTATGCGCAACCATGCCGCCGTCCGACGGATGGCCGTTATGGTGAAAACCCGAATCGTCTTCAGCACTATTACCAATACCAAGTCGTGCTGAAGCCTTCACCGGATAACATTCAAGAGCTGTATCTCGACAGCCTTGCCCGACTGGGGATCAATCCCAAGGAGCACGATATCCGCTTCATCCAAGACGATTGGGAGTCCCCGACGCTGGGCGCGTGGGGACTGGGGTGGGAAGTGAGAC
>CAZPNQ010000075.1:0-19846 GCA_964587955.1 uncultured Nitrospira sp. | reverse complement strand
CCGTCAAATCCGGCCTTGGAATACTGACTCCTCTGCCCGGTCTGGTGGAGAAGTTGTTCAGCACAAATTGGGCCGCATCCAACTCTTTCTTGGCTTGCACCATCGCCGCTTGCTCAGCCGCATAGGCGGATTCATCCACATCCACATCTTTTTTCAACTGCTCGCTCTTCCGCTCCGCTTCTTCGCCGGCTTTCGTCTCCGCCGCCTCATAAGCCTGCTTGGCCTGGTCAAACTTGGCTTGGGTGGCCTTCAGCCCCTCTTCGAGTGACGTTTTGCGAGCCGCAACGTTGAATTCCATCTTCATGCCGTGCAACGTCCGCACATGCCCGACGATCGCCCAGATCTCATCTTCCGACAACGTATACTTGAACGTCGGCATCGTGGGTACGGCAAAATCGTCGTCTCCGATCTCATCTCCGCCTTCTTCGCTGGTATCCAACATGTCGCGTGAGATCGTATTGAAAAGCTCCTCGTCCTTGAACGTGCCCATCTCGGACTTATTGGACAAATCTTTCGGTTTCGGATCCGGCATCGCGGACCAATTAAACCCCTGGTTTTGCTTGCCGCTTTCACCGTGACAGTCGCTGCAATAGTGAGTGTAGAGTTCGTGCCCTCGCTTCTCTTGCTCGCTCGCGCAGCCTCCGGTGACCAGTGCCCAGCTTCCTATCACTCCAATCACAACTCCCATGACACCCAGCCGTGCCGCCTTCATGCTCACTGCCCTTTCTTGAGTTTTCTAATCAAAACGAACTGAAATCCCAGGGCCAATGCAGCGGCTATCGCCGCGTACATATAGCCGGAATAGTCCGGCGGGGCATCGGCTCGGAAATACCACCAGGACGAGACGGCTTTTTGAGACCCCTTTTCGACCAACTCACCCGCACCATCTTTCCGGCCATCCCATACCGCAAAGGCGATACTAATGAATTCTCCCGGCGTGATTTGAACATCTTCCTCGGCGTGACCGGTCGACAGATTTCGGGAAAAGACGATTTTCCAAGTCCCGTTTGAGTAGACGCCCTTCGCTTTCACGTCTTGATGCTCTTGCGGCTTCAACGTGCCGAAGCCCTTCGCACTCATATCAACGGCCTTGTTCGTCTTATTCTTCCAAAACCAAATATTAACCGGTCCACCTTCGACTTGTAGCATCGGTTGTCCATGGGCAAAGTGCGCCTTCTTATCCCCCACCATGAACTCGAGCGCCGCTGCATCATCTGGATCTTGGGTGGGATCGCTATATTCGAGAAGGATCGCGACCTGGTTGCCGTCGTGCAATGCACGCGCGGACACATCCTTGACGGTGACTTCTTGAATACGGTCCTTCCAATGCACCTGTGGTGACATAGGGAAAGACGCCGGTGCCACGCTGCTCCAGGCTGCAGCGTTCGGATCGTCCAGAGGTAGCCCGCCGGTCACGAGCGTCGCCCGGACCGCCACGCTCTCCTGCGCGAAGCTGATCGGTGCTCCACAGAGGACCATGGTCACGATTACAGCTGCTCCACTTTGCAGAACCTGTTGCATCATGCGATTCGCCGGTTTCATACTGGTCTCGTTCTCCCTACGCCCCTAACTCGTCCACGTTTTTTGATCCTACTCCCATGTTCGTGGGGATTGATGGGCTCCGTCGTATTCTCCCATGATGATCTTCCAAATCCATTCATCCGGCAATTCCACTTCCCAACGCGGCATCGCAGACTTCCACGGCGTACCTTCGATTGGAAGGCCGACGCCGCCCTTCTTGATGCGCCAGAAAAGATAGCTTTCTTGCAACATGGCAATAGTCGTCGGGTCGGCAAAATTAGCAGGTGCCGGAATAAAACCACGGGCGGCCGGTCCCTTGCCGTCGAAATTCCCGCCATGACAGGGGGAGCAAAAGGCCGCGTAGAATCCTTTCCCCTGCATAATATTGTCAGGGGTCTTGAGAACAGGATTCGACAGACCGGTATATTCACCCGGAGGTGCGGGGTGAATCGTTCGGCTTTCTGTCGGCGGAAGATCGCTCGTGGCAGTGCTGCCATAGGTTTGCCATCCAATCAGCAACGGAAACAGAACAAGCACCCCATAGCGAAGCGCTTGCAGACTCCCGAGGTTTTCTCCGGTCAGAAATCTTTGTATCGGCCCCCAGAACGCATCTTTTGATTCTCCGCTCAACGTTTCAAAAATGATAATGCCCGATGCGGTCAACAAGAGATAGAGGAAAATCAGGCTGGAGGGAAGAGGCGCCGAGCCAGGTATATTCGGCAGTACAAATTTCAAAAACAGGTACATGGCTACCATGAGAATGATCGGCTTCCCTAACGCGCCCATACGTTCCTCCCTAGTGCGTGTGTGCGTCGGCGACGAGTGCAGACCCTGCTGCCTTGACCGGCGCGGCTGGAGCCTTGCCCGGTATGTCGAGTTCCGATGCGCTGACGGAGATCGGTTCCCCGCTCATCTGCTGTAGAAACGCGATGACGGCCAAAATTTCATTCTTCGAGAGCCCGATCGGATCTTTATTGATCGCAGGCATCGTGGCCGGGTATTCCTTCGGTACACCACCATGCCGGTAATCCTGATACACGAAGGCCTGGGGGTCCGTCAGACTTTCATAGAGAAAATCCTTACTCAGTTTTGCGCCGATGCCCTTCAAATCTGGGCAACGAGCCGATTCACTTGGGCCGATGGAATGGCACAGCGCGCATTGACCCTTGCTGAAGAACACCGTCTGTCCGATGGCGGCAATGTCCGTCGGTGTCTTGATACTAGCGATGTCGATCTTTTCCTCGGCCGGAGGGAGAGATGCCAGCTGCGGTACCGCAAGTGACATGAGCGAAAACAGCCCGAGCACGATGGCGACGAACCCCGTGACTCGAACAAAGGTCGCTTTGATGAATAGCAGAATCAGAATTCCGATCCCGACGATTGACAGTGCAATCAATTGTAGTTGTGCGACTTCACTCATAGCTCTCCAACTCGTAAGTGTATCGTGCTGTGCATGCTTGATTCATGATCGCGCCTAGCTCTGTGACCGTTCCTCCGGAGCCCCTCCGGCCAATGCCGGAATACCGTGCGGCAGGTCTTCCTTTCCTGCTCCGCCGGCGGTTTTGTACTTATCGCCCATGGTGGCGACCCAGAAGATAAACGCCACGAGGATGCAGAAGGAAAACGTGCAGAAGGCCATGATCAACGACGCGCTGCCGAGGGCCGGCGAATAGGCGTAGGGCGACGAATCCCGCATGACCCCATACACATGCCAATGGACGCGCGAGGAGGACCGCGCATATCCCATCAATGTCATGAGGAGGATGACCATGACCGCGTTCAGGACCAAGGCATATCCTGCGCGAGGAGGCATACTGCCCCATACCATGTCCGTCGTCGTCCTCGCGCTCTTGAGCAAGAGCGCGGTCAACGGCGTGATGGTCAGAATGACGAAGATGACGATCAGCACCTGAGAGGTGGAGAAATAATTGATACGGACGATCGCCGGCACGAAGTATCCCCATACACCGAGGACGATGACCGCTAGGCTAGCCAGCACCAACACTGCGCCCATGACCGCTTTTCCTAGCTTCGCCCACCCGGCTGTATCTTGTTTTCCTGCCCGCCAATACATGACGAAGCTCATGAAAGTAATCAGAATCATGAGGTTCGATACCGTCATTTTGGCCGACATCACACCCAGGACGCCGAGCAACGGATGGTGAGCTCCTCCCATTTTCTGGGCCTCTTCGATGCTGGCGACGAGCGAGTGCGGCGTCATCCACACCGCAAGACAGAGCAGAAGGCTGACCAGCATCATCAACATGGCCCGTCGGTACTTTCCTTCTGATCCTGGAATTCGATACGTAATCCCCAGCCAGAAATAATAATTTGAACCAAGAAACAACACCCCGATCAGCATGGCCTGAATGATGAAGAGCCAGGACAGGAATCCTCCCATTAACGTAATGCCCATCTGCTGGTTGTATTGATAGATTTCCCGCATGAGCCAGTAGCCGGCGAATGGGAGAGCCAACAAGCCGAACACACCGATGAAGTTCCCGACATATCCCATCCAATCGTAATGCTCCCGATCCTCGTTACTTTTGACCGATAAGTACCGGACGCCGGCATACGCTCCGCAAATGTATCCGCCGAGCACGACGTTGGCGATAAGCCGATGGATGTTGATCGGCCACCACGTCGGGTTCCACGTCGCGGCCCAGGCACGTTCGAAAGCCGTACCTTCTGAAATGACGACCGGGCTGGACTGGAACGTGGCCCAGGCATTGGGCACAATCATGATGAACAAGGCGAAGAAATTCAGCAGAAATCCCAGAAATATGTGCAACGTTTTCTTATTGCCATGCTGCATGGCATCCCATCCGTACCAATAGAGGTAGAGCGTGGCGGTTTCGAGCAGGAAGAGGAGGCAGTAGAGTAAAAATGACGGGAAGAAGACATCCGTCAAATAGTTCATGAGCTTGGGGTAGAAGGCTACCAACAGAAACAGCAGAATGCCGCCGAAGAGAGCGGTCGTCGCATAGGCCGAGGTCAGGAGTTTGGTAAATTCCTTGGCGAGCTTGTCGTAGCGCTTTTCGCCTCCCCTCCACGCGATGACTTCGCATAGCCACGCAAAGATCGGCACGCCTAAGACGAACCCGGCAAGCAGGAGATGCAACTGCGCGACGATCCAGACGAGATTTCGACTGCCGATGTAGGGAATATCGCGATATTCCGTTGGGCCGGCCGAGGTTCCCTCAGCTGCGAGGCCGATTGAAGGGAGCGCGAGCCAACCCGCTGTCAACAAGAGACCCGCGAGCCATCCGCCGTGAACCCCGGCGCTACGGAGAGCCCGTTGAATCGTTCCGACCCCTTGTTGCATGACACTCACTTTATCACCTCGCAAATTACGGTTTCGTATCGGCAGAGGAGTCTTTGGCTGTTCTGCTTTCGGCCTTCCCCTTGCCCTTTTCTTTTTGACCTTTTGTTTCGGCCTTTTGCTTTTCCATCGACTCAACTTGCGCTTTCAGGGATGCGAGCCGCTGCGCATTCTTGTTCAATGATTCTGCCGGTTTGAACACCGGTTCGACTTGCACCTCAGGCTTCTTACAGCAGTCATGCGGATGCGGAGTCGTCACGGGAAGAATGGTCCAAAAGACCAGCGACAGAGCCACACCCGCCCCGGCCAATGACGCCAACAACAACCCTTGATCGCTCGGCACACGCATCAAATCCCAACGGGTCACGAGCCCTTGATAATTTTCAGACACCGGACGGGAGTTTTCCGCTATACGTCGGATAATTTGTCCAAGTATGGAAATGCCGATCACGGCCAACACGATGAGGACTGCCGAGGAGATGGATCCCCACATCGTGAGCTCGAGACCGATCCGTTCGGCGACAGGCAGACCGGTGTTGAAGAGATGCCTCATGCTTTCCATTTCGGCCATGGAATGCGATGCGGTGATGGCGATTTCCGTGACTCGGCTGACGATCCACCATAAGAGTGGCAGGAAGAAGGTGCCAATGAGCGCTGCCCTCCACCAGATCGCAAAACCAAGACCGTCGTGGGGGGGTTCTTTCCGAAGCCGTTCCAGGAAGAACGTTCGACCAACCAGTCCCAACGCCCAGATGTCGACGGGAATGGACATCCCGAAAATGAGCGGCAGACCGATTCCTTCACCAAAATGCGTCTCAAAGACGGCCATGATGATGGGCGCGGCGAAGACTGTGACGGGACTGGCAAACAGCATTAAAAAGGCAAGACCGAATCGACCCTCAAAATGCACTAATCCCATCGTCATGGCAAGAACTGCCAATACCGCCTTAATGGGAATGGCGGTCCAGCAGGCAGGCCAGAGGATACCGAACCCTATCTTTGTTGGGGACATTGATTCGCGTTCTTCAGCCATAACCAACGGGGCCTAGGATCAGTCCAGAAACTCTCGATTAATCACCGATGCAACCGTGAACAACACGATCACGACCATGATCGCGATCCAGCTGATGAGGGCGATCGGTCGCTTGAAAATATTCCGCTCAGGATCCTTATCGATGAACGGGAGCGCCACGAGCAAAACCATGAAGGCAACCGGCAACGCCACCGCGCCCATAAACTGACCGAACTCGCCGGCGAACAGTTTCAACCTCAGCAGCTGGAAGTAGAATAGAAAGTACCATTCCGGCTCGGGATGGTAGTCCCCCGGATCTGGTGCCGCTTCATCCAGCAAGACGACGGGCTCCCAAAGGGCCAATGCGCAGATACTCACGAAGACAAATGCCATCCCGACCATGTCTTTCCAAATTTGACGAGGAAAGAAATAGTCGGTTTTCGCTTTGATCTCTTCCACCGTCCCGGTAAAGGGCCCGGCTGGAGCAGCCACGCGAAATAGGAACAGATGCAATCCAGCCAAGGCCATGAGCGCGGCCGGGAGAATCATCACATGCAGGACGAAGAAGCGGCTCAAGGTCATCTGCCCGGGAGTCGGCCCACCTTTCAGAAATCGCGCGATGAAATCACCGACGATAGGGGTCTTATCCAAGATTTCGACACCCACTGTCGTCGCCCAGAAAGCCCGCTGATCCCAAGGCAAGAGGTAGCCTGTAAAGCCGAAGGTGATCACGATGCCGAACAGAGCCAGACCGACCAACCAGAGTAATTCTCGCGGTTTTTTATAGGCGCCCCAAAGAAACACCTGTGACATGTGGGCAACGACACAGACGACCATGGCGCTGGATCCCCAGAAATGATAGCCCAGGAGGAACCACCCATAATCGACGTCGTGAATAATATATTGCGTACTGGCGTAAGCATGATCGGCCGTCGGCACGTAATAGAACATCAACAGGATGCCGGTCAACGCCTGCATGGCGAAGATGAACAACAAGATAGACCCGAACACGTACGCCCAACGAGAGCCACCGGGAATCGGCTCGTTGAGCATCTTAGCCTGCATTTCTTTGAGGCCGACACGCTCGTCAAGGAACGCGACGAGCTTTTCGATGGCACTGGGTTGATGATCGGGAATCGCCGCTGGAGAAGAGTGCTTGATATCCATATCGCCAGCTTTCAAATGATCCGGATTTGTGACTTCGTACCGGCCTTAAACTCCATGTCGATGATCTCGACGTCTCCCCCCGCTGACACCTTCACGGGCAATGCGTCAAGAGCGCGCGGAGCAGGACCGTCAAGCACTTTCCCGGCTGCATCGTAGATGCTCAAATGACATGGGCAGAGAAACACTTGCCCCAGGGTCTTGTGCTGCCGCCACTTGAATGCGCAGCCTAAATGGGGGCACTTACCGGAGAACGCCACATAGGGCACCGTTTTCTTGTTGGTCCAGAGCGCTTTCCCCTTGGCATCGCGAAACTCCATGTCCTTATCGTTGTAGACTTTCTCGAGAAGCTCCGAGGTGCCTCGGAGAACCCACACGTTCTTCTCGACTTCATACTCCGGCATATAGGCTTCTTTGACCTTTTTCTTGTACTTGAACTGCACACCGACGTCGTCTTGTTTGATCTTACCCACGTTCCCCACTTTCAGCCATTCGTTGTCGAAATCCGCGTACATCGGTTTCATTAGAAAGCGAAGAATGGGAAATGCGATGGGGAGACCGATCAAGAATCCAATGACATGCGTGAAATTCATGAAAAACGTGCGGCGCTTGACGTTCTTTTCGAGATCGGGCACAGGCACCAAGACCTCGCCCGGCGTCACATGAATATTGTCCTCAAGGTGGGAGATCTCCACTTCATGCGTGGTGACGTAGTCTTCCCGCTTGAAGGGAGGCAACGCGAGAATATCCCTTGACGGCGCGCGTAACTGTACGACGTCGTCCGTGACGGTCTGAACATGGCCTATGGCGACTTGTCGCTCGCCGCTTCCATTCATGGACACCACGATGTGACTGATTTCGTGAGACAGCGGATCGAGTACGACCTTCGTGACTTCACCGATGTCGAGGTCGGTACACCGAACCTTTGATTTCAGCTTCGGTTGTAGCATTAGTTTTTCTTGATCGGCTTGGGGGTGTTCACCGAGGCATTCTTGAAGGTGCCCAGCCAGGCGGCGAGCGCTTGCATTTCCTTGGGATCCATGAGGTCTTTAAACTTGTTGGGCATGATGCCCTTCGTCCATTCCTTCTCATACCCTTCAGCCATAAAACTTTTTGGGTCCGCGATCTTCTGTTGGATTTCCTCGACCGTCAACAACGAGCCGATGTTATCCAATTCGGGGCCTCGCTTCTTTCCGCCTTCGCCCCTCAACTTGTGGCAGTTATAACATTCCTGTAGTTGCCACTGCTCCTCGCCTATCTTCATCACATCTCCGCCGGTGGCCGAACCGGCAGGCGGAGTGGGTTTGTCTCCGGCCGACGAAGATGAAACTACCGCTACAGCCTGGCCACTCCCCAGCCCCTTCAGCCGCTCCTCGAGGGCCTTGACTTGTTCATCCAAAGCCTTGGCTCGAGCAATCAGCTCTTCGGCTTTTCCTTTTTGAGAGGCAGACCGCTCCTTTCCTAAAAGCTTGTCGATTTTGGTCCGTTCATCTTCCGGGTCAAACTGGGGTAACAGCGACGCACCGGCGACACAGACCGTCACCAAGAGAATCCAGAATGCGATGACGGCAAAGAGAGATTTTCCCCCGCTCATGATCCTGACCGGCTGCGCGTCGAGCAACATAAAGACGACCGCCCCGACTAATGAGACGATGAAGAACAACAATTGGAATGAGGCCGGCAACTCCTGTGAGTGTGCGGCGGCAACAAGGGCGCCACCGACCACCAACCCAATGCCTAACTTCTTGAATATATTCCCCATACGAATTCTCGTCGCCTCAGTAGGCGCTCCAAACGGTGATTACTTGGCCGCAAGGGGGATCGCACTCCCCTCAGGCTCTCGGGCTCTCGCCTCGGAAGGGCGAAGGGCCACGAGCGCAGCCACGGTGACGATGGCAATGAACACGACGCTAATCGCCGTAATCCACCCGGCAGAATAGGAAAGCGTCGGCGTAAACGACTCAGCGCTGAGGTCCGACACGAGGCTATACGTATGGAAGTATTTCTTCAGCAACGATCGCACCGCTCCCATAAGCCCCATGATCCACGTAGAGGTGAACGCCAAAAAAATCAGCACAAACTGCGCTGCAAAATCGATCTTTCCCCAGAGAATCGTGCCCTGCTTGATCGTTCGATTGTAGAGGACGAAGTTGACGACCGTCACGAAAACCAGGGTCAGGATTGCGGACAGCTTAGCGGGCATCGAAGATAGATAATCCCACCCTTCAGGCAGCTTCATTTCATCGGGCATATCGGTACCGGTAGCCACGAATCCGGCGGGAGTGAGCCAAACCGCATCGCTGATGAGCATGATGATAAAACCGATTTTGATCACGGTCCTCGCGGACACCGTCTTGGGAACGAACCGACCCAATAAGAATGGTGATAACGCCAAGGGAAGAAGGAAGACCAACGACATCGGATCTGGAATCCAGTATTTATCCATCACCCACATGGTGACAGGAAGGAGGACCACGAGGACGATGGGCGCCAGGATCGTGATCCGGACGTTTTCAGCCCCCTCAATTCGTTTGACACTGAGCCAACTATAATAGTTGATACCCAGGAACAACAGCCCGATCATGATGCCCTGAGTTTCAAAAAACATAGAGAGCTGATCGGCCATCATGTACGGGCAGAATGAAAAATCGTAATCGCACATTTCATACGCCAGCAAAAGTCCCGTGAACGGCTGCAAGAGCGATCCACCCACCGCGATCCAGATGGCAGCGAAGCCCATCCAATCATAGTAGGCTCTCTCCTCCTGCGTCTTTGCTCCCATGTACATGTAGGCGGCGATCATCCCGGCGATAAACCCTCCGAACGCGACATTCCCGTCGATACGGTGCAGACTCAAGGGGAACCAACTTTGGTTCGCGATTTTATCCCATAAGGTCGCGGCTGCGATGAAGTCCTGAGGCGAGACACCGTCAGCCTTCGGCGGTGTATTCATGAACGACGTGGGGCCATTGATCACGAACAGGATGAGGAGACATACGAGATTCAAGAGCACGCCTAGGGCGATATGACGCCCTTTCTTTTCACCCTTCCAGATATCCCAAGTATAGAGGTAGGCATACATGAGGATGGTCTCTGCGATGAACAGCGCAGGATACAGAACTGCGAATACCATATAAAACTGGTTGATGAATGACGTCGTAAACTGCGGGTAGGCGGCAAGGAGGACGAAAATAAACAAGCCACCCGTCACCGCCGTCATACTGAAGAGAATGACCGTGACCTTGGTTATCTCTTTAGCCAAGCGGTCATACCGCGGGTCTTGCTTACGATAACCCAGCCATTCCGAAATGACGACGAAGATCGGTGCACCAAGGATAAACGCGGCAAATAAGATGTGGAGTTGAGCGACAATCCATACCGCCGTCCGATTACCTGTGTACGGGAACTCCACCGTGGATGCCCCCACCTCCTGAGCATAGACACTGGTGGCTGCTGTCACACATAGTGAGAACAATACGACGAGAGCCAGGAGACCGCTCGACAGTTTTTTCACGATGCCTCGATGCCCCCTACGTTTAAGAACTTGGTTCAGAATCCGGTTTTCATCTTTAACGACATGCATTCGAAATGGTTTTTATTTAGAACTCGGTCTCGATCACCACACTCACTAGTAGAAAGGATAGAACCTCAAAGACAGTGAAGATTAAACTAGGCTTCGCATGGCCAGCGACCGCTTCTTATACCAGCCCATCGGCTTGCAGAGTATCTCAGATTCCCTGTGCGTACCGATAGGGGAATTCCTGATCGGCACACAAAAAACCCCTGAGCCTGATCGGCGACTTCGAGCGCAGTGACAAAACCGGACATCCCGATTCTAGACTGCTTACAGGAACGAAGCAAAACCGTCCTCGCCAACGCTATACTTCCACAATCATTTCGTGCCGGCATCGCCCCACTGCTTTTTCTCTTCATTCCACGTCTTCCCTGGCAACGCAAAACTCCGCTCATAAAGCACCAGCTTCCATCGATCTTCCTCTGAGAGTTTACTCTTCCAGCCTCGCATCTTGGTGTTCGGCACTCCCTCGGAAATGCGCCAGAACCATACGGCATCGGAATAGAGTTTCATGCGCTCAGGGTTTCTGAAATCCGTGGCACCAGCCTTCACCGGCTTCCCATCTTTCCCATGACAGCTGGCACAGTTCGCATCGGGATTCGTCTCACCCACGTACAATTTCCGTCCCTCTTCAAGCTTCTGAGCGTTGTCCCACCAATCTGCCGGCATATGCTTATCGACGTATTCGGGGGGTGCTGGAGGCGGAGGAATGATCGGCCCCTCCCCGCCTTCTCCACCACAACTCGACAATAGTCCGAGCCCCATGACCAACACCGTGTGAATCAAACCTATCCTTATATTCATGACAATCCATCACTTTGTCATTGATAGGGTCTCACCTAAACAACAACACGCTCAAGAAAATGACGGCAAACAAAAAAACGCTTCTGCCGAGGCGTCACTTCCTCTGCAAGAGCGTCAAGGTCCTTTCAGCTTGTATCACGGGCCCTCGCCAGCATAACCAACCGATTCGGCAAGGCACCCCGCAGCTACCAGGCCCGTCATCGGCAATTATGTTTTTTTCTGTCTCTGCGATTTCGCCTTGCCTCGCTCCGGCTTACGCTGAGAACGAACAAGCTTCATCCCAATTATAGTACCGACCGCTGCGACCATCGCTCCACCTCCCCACAAAAGCCAAACGGGAGGACCACTCACATCGCAACCGGTCCCAAAGTTGACCTTGATCTTTCTTTCACTCTCAAGATCTTTTGGATCGAATTCAATTTTAAGGTTTTGCTGCTCCCCTCTCGCTTCTACCAGAAGGGGATCGCCAAGGTTGTCGTTGTGCAGATGAAACATCGCTTTGTAGTAGCCATCTCCATCCGTCCGTACGACCTGGCCGTATGAAATCCTGGTATCCTTGACGAGAACGTCTGTACTTGAAAGCCCTTTCCCATCTTGCCCGCAAACATACCCCTCCACCATGAAACGATGGTCCGCTTCATGTGTGGCTGGAGCCACAGGTGGAAACGTAACGTTCATTACGAGACAGCAAGCTAGGGTAAACAGTCCTGCTGAACTTCGGCTGCCAAGCTTCGAACTAGATCGCTGACTCGTCGCTCGCTCCTTCGGAGAAGTGCACGCTGCACGACACGAGCGCGCTACATTTAGGGCAGGGGTTTCTAGCATAGCGCCAAATCTTTGTCAACGAAAAGGCAGGCGATATTGCTGGGGCGCAGAGGTTCTTCGTAAACTCGGCTTTTATGAATCAGTTGAGCCTGACAGGAACTTCAGAGGTAGCCTTTCGTACGCGCGACCGCCTCGACTTGTGCAGCCTCCGCACAGCGCTCGGACTCCTTTTTTGACACCCACGCCTCCCATGATTTCCCATTCGCCGTATCTTCCCCGGTGAATGCAATCGTGGCGATGTCGGAGTACGGAACGCGCTGAGCATCCGGACGGTCGACCGAGAACAGTTCAAGATAGGAATCACTCGCAGTGATGTGGCGATTATAGATATATCCGGTGACAGATCCACCAGTGCATAACGTGAGTGTCACATCGCCACGATAGTCGAATGCAAGCTCGACCGCTTCCCTTGTTTCTGCGATAGAGCTCGGCGTAAATACTCGCCCTTCGAGAGAACCTGCAAGAAAATCTGAAGGGCAAACCGCATAGTTTTTGGCGTCAGTCATGTGGGAAGTCCGTTATCCGTGAATCGTGATTCGTTAAAGGGGAAAAACGATTGCGCGGTCTCCGATTAACGTTGACGGTTAACGACTAACGAGAAGTAGGCATCAGCGTCAGCTTGGCAGTTCGCGCAAATCCGGAGGCCGTACTAAACGTATCTTCGACCGCCGATGCCTCATAACCGCAATGGACCATACAATCAGCGCACTTTTCATTCCGGCCAGTCCCATACTGATCCCATTCCGTCAATTCCATCAACTCACGGAAGGTTTTTGTATACCCCTCTTGAAGCAAATAGCAGGGCTTCTGCCATCCGAAGACGTTATAGGTGGGGTTCCCCCAGGGCGTACATTGGTACTCACGTTTGCCCATGAGGAAATCCAAAAACAGCGGGGATTGATTGAACTCCCAACCCGGCTTGGGACGAGCAAGGATCTTGGAAAAAAGTTCTTGCGTTCGCGCCCGCTTCAGAAAATGTTGCTGGTCAGGAGCCTTTTGATAACTATACCCTGGCGAGATGGTCATACCTTCGACGCCGAGGGCCATCATTTCATCGAAAAATTTTCTCACCCGCTCAGGATTCGCGTCGTCGAATAAGGTCGTGTTGGTCGTGACCCGATGGCCACGTTTGAGTGCCGCTTTGATGGCCTTGACCGCGACCTCATAGACCCCATCGCGACAAACCGCCAAATCGTGTTCATCTTTGAGCCCATCCATATGGACACTGAAGGTCAAGTATTTCGAGGGCTGATACTCATCCAGCTTCCGCTCCAAGAGGATGGCGTTCGTACAGAGATAAATGTATTTCTTCCGGTCCACCAAGCCCTGGACGATTTTCGCGATTTCAGGATGAATGAGTGGCTCCCCACCGGGAATACTCACCATGGGCGCTCCGCATTCTTCTGCTGCTGCCCAGCATTGCTCGGGGGTTAACCGCTTATCCAGAATATGGTCGGGATACTGGATCTTCCCGCAACCCGCGCAGGCGAGGTTGCAGCGGAAGAGTGGCTCAAGCATCAGGACCAAAGGATATCGTTTCACTCCCTTCAGCTTCTGGGAGAGCACGTACGTCGCCACGGTATACATCTGGGAAATCGGAACAGCCATTCCGTTCTCCTTAACTAACTGACGTTGTTGTTTTTTCAGCCTATGTCTATGAACAGCTACAAGTCGCAGCTGAACTGGAGGCACAACAATGTTCGGGATTGTAACATCTCGCCTGAGACTCGTCAATTTCCATATCGCCATTTGTAGCGTGAATCATCTGGGGCGATTTCAAACATGGGTGGAATGCTTGCGATACAGCTATAGATGCGCACGAAGTGCTGTATAAGGAAATACAATACTGAAGATGTTTTATCCCGTCGCCAGGAACAATCGTATGAGCTCCGGGTCGAGCAAAAGAATAGGGACGCTGAAGGCGTTTATTCCGTGGCGTCAATAAAAGAGAGACTGTGCCTAAAGAGCCGGATACCCACTAGGTGAAGAATTAGAGCCTACTATGGCAAAGTACGAGCGCGGCGGCACGAGCAAAGTGAAGAATAGATACTTGAGGGTTTTATCCGCGCGCATTGGTCACGCTAAAGAACGCGTGGGTCAACCGAAGGTGACCTTCAAAACACTGGAGGGTTTATCCGACGCCAATAATTCCAGAAGATGATAATAAGGCGTCGGCCGCACACCAAGTGCGGTTTGGAGGCGCCGAGCGGGTTCGAACCGCTGCATCGCAGTTTTGCAGACTGCTCCCTTACCACTTGGGTACGGCGCCCCGGAAGGCGACATTATAGTCGCGTCGTTTTCCGAAACACAACACGAGATCGTCTGATGATCTGTCAGACACCAATCTCGTTGACGTGGCGAGATCGCTTTTTGAGAACCTAGAAGTGATCCACGATCAAGCCTGCCAGGGCACAGCATCATGCCTCACTGGCCATACGGGAAGATGTTGGACGCGTTTCCCTCATTCGAGAAGCGATATTATTGAAGCCACCCCCGCTACTGAGGAGCAACCCGTACAAGATCAGCATCGCGATACCGAGATGATGATAACTCTTCAGCGCCTCCCATCTCGCCGAACCTACGACTTCATAGTTCAACACCATAGTCAGCACAACATACACCGCCAGCATCACATATCCGGTACAGCTCAACCCGCCGCTCATTTTTGCCGCAGCAGCCACAACGACATAGGCCGCCGGTATCATCCAGACTAGATGCTGATCCCAAGTGATCGGAGAGAGAAAAAGAGCTAACATCAAGGTTCCCGCGCAATCCCTTGCCCAATCGGGATCTCCAGGGCCGTGAAACGCCCGACTACTGGACCAGGCGAACAAGCCGAGCAGGCTGAGCGCAGCAACCCCAACGATTGCGTTTGCAACCGGTGACGGCAGATCCAGTACCGGCCGATAGCCGCGGTCCACTTGCCGAAGGCGATGCTCCGGCGGATACGTCACCAAGTACCGAAGCATAGTATGACGGAGCGAGAGGTTGGCCTTTTGGAGCTCATTTTCTTGGCGGCCTTCCGCTTGCCGATCGAGCACAGACAAAACGGCATTCTTGGTCCACTCCGCATGATGATCCCACCAACTCGTGGGGCCCATGTACAGGATAGGCAATACGATCCAAAAGACGGTCGCGAGCACTGTGTATGACGCCAATCGCCACTGCCGCTTCCAAAGAAAAAGCAACACAAAGAGTGCTGGAGTGATTTTCAGGGTAATGCCGAACCCAAGAATGACCGCGCCGAGTCGTTCTTTGCCCGCCCAGATTGCGTAGATCGCACAAGTCAGAATGCCCAAGAGAATCAGGTGCGGCCCGCCGTCGTCGAGATCATTCAAGATGAATTGCAGCGTCAACGCTCCAGCACCGACGCCGACCAATAGCCGACTCCACGCGCTGGAATGTGATGTGCCGTAGAGCATGCGGTGGAAGAGCATGATGGTGATGACCAAGCACCCGACTGCGACAGCATATCGTAGGGCCAAGCTTGGGTTTCGCTCCAGGACCAGCAAGGGGGCGAAGTAAATCCCGGTGGTCGGCAAATACATGTAGCAATAATCGTTGGCGTAGAGATATTCACCGGATAGGAAACGCCTTCCAATCTCGCGATGGATATCGATGTCACGGAAGTGAAATGACCGCCCAAAGGAAATGATGTAACCGTGCACCATTGCCGCGATCACAAGGCCGATTTTCACCAGCCTTGCAGACAGAGGCAATCTGACGAATTCATTGATCCGGAGAATGATCGACTTTGCTTCCATGGTTCAGCGGCACTGATACATGACGCCGTGACAGGGCGTCAATCATTTCTTTGTGAACCATGCGGGGAATTACATCAAGCCACGAGGGAACTATTGTTCAGGATATCGCTTACCGGCGGGGTAATACTGGGATCTCTTTTCCGAGTGTCGAAGGGTGGTCCGACTGGGGCTCCAACGATTCCCAGCCATTCGAAGGAATCGATGCGATCGCTTCGCCGTTATTTTCCGCTTCTTTTTCCTTGGCCAACAGTTCCACTTCCTGAATCAGCGTGTCCATCAATTCTTCCATCGGGACCTTGCGGACAAGCTTGCCTTTCTTAAACAAGATACCTTTGCCCTCGCCGCCGGCAATACCGATGTCGGCTTCTTTCCCCTCTCCGATGCCGTTTACGACACATCCCAGCACAGACACGTTCAACGGGGTCTTGATGTGGCCGAGTTTCTTTTCCAGCTCGTTCGCCATACGGACGACGTCGATCTCCACGCGCCCACAGGTTGGGCATGCGATGACATTTATGCCCCGATGGCGCAATTCGAGCGACTTGAGGATTTCAAACCCGACTTTGACTTCCTCGACGGGATCCGCCGCCAACGACACGCGCAACGTGTCCCCGATTCCCTGCGAAAGCAAGTATCCAAGACCGATGGAAGACTTCACCGCCCCAGTCATAGCCGTTCCCGCTTCTGTAATCCCGATATGCAGAGGATAATCGGACTGATGGGCAAAGAGCCAATACGCATCGATGGCATGATGCACATCCGAGGCTTTGAGCGACACCTTCATGTTGGTAAAGCCCACGTCTTCCAGAGCACGCACGGCATTGAGCGCCGATTCGGCCAGCGCCTCCGGGGAAGGCCAGCCGTACTTCTCCAACAACGGTCGTTCGAGCGACCCTCCGTTGACGCCGACTCGAAGCGGAATTCCCCGTTCATTTACGGCCTTAATGACTTCTTCCACTTTCCACCACGCACCGATATTGCCGGGATTGATGCGGACGCAATCGACGATTTGCGCGGCCTTCAAGGCAAGCCGATGATCGAAGTGAATATCGGCGATCAGCGGGACCGTCATTGCCGCTTTGATTTGCGGGAGGGCCCGGGCTGCCTCCTCGTCAGGAACGGCCACACGGATGATTTCGCAGCCGGCGGCTTCAAGCTTGTGAATCTCCTCGACCGTCGCGGCCACATTGCGTGTGTCCGTCGAGCACATGGACTGCACGGACACCGGAGCATCGCCCCCGACCTTCACCTTGCCGACCGAAATCTGTCGAGTTTTTCTTCTCGCAATATGCATCAGGCTCGCCTTACCCCCTCACATCTTCGATTAGCTTCCCTGTTCGTCTCCATGGGGATGGCCGGCTACCGCGGCACCTGTGAACTGTGATTTTACGGCTGGGGCCTTGCCGATCAATTCCTTCACGCTTTGATAGATCCCTTCAGCCGTCAACCCATACCGTTCCCGCAACAAATCCTGTGGTCCCTGTTCGATGTACCAATCGGGTAGGCCCAGCACCTTCGTCTTCACCTCCGTCACCCCGGCTTCCGAAAGGGTTTCCAGCACGCCAGAGCCGAAGCCGCCTATCTTGCAGCCTTCTTCCACCGTCACAACATAGCGCACCCGCTTCGCCACATCGGCAATCAGTTCATGATCGAGTGGCTTGGCGAATCGTCCGTTCACGACAGCTGTAGAAATCCCTTCCTTACCAAGTCGTTCGGCTGCTTCGACGGCCTGCCATACTGAGACACCGATCGCAATGATGGCCACATCTGTCCCCTCTTTGAGAAGCTCACCTTTTCCCACCGGCAAAGCTTGGGGAACCGCATCCATCTTCACACCGAGACTCACCCCACGCGGATATCGCACCGAAATCGGCCCGTTAGACTCCAGGCAGGTTTTCATCATATGCTGCAGTTCATTCTCATCTTTAGGAGCCATGACGACCATATTGGGAATATGCCGCATATAGGCATAATCAAAAGCTCCATGATGCGTCGTCCCGTCCTCCGCGACGAGCCCTCCGCGGTCAATGCAAAAGGTCACCGGAAGATTCTGGGTGGCGACATCATGCACCACTTGATCGTACGCCCGCTGAAGGAAGGTCGCGTACATCGCCACGACCGGTTTCATGCCCTGTGCGGCAAGCCCCGCCGCAAACGTCACCGCATGCTGCTCGGCGATACCGACGTCGTAAAGACGATCCGGAAATTCTTTTTCGAATGCCGTCAGCCCCGTACCTTCACACATCGCAGCCGTGATGGCCACGACACGCTTGTCCTCACGAGCCAATTTGACGAGCGCGTCCATCGCGATGGCCGTGTAGGAAGGACGTGCGGCTTTCTTAGCCGGTGCACCGGTCGCACGAACGAACGGAGGGCACGCATGGAACCATACCGGATTCTTCATAGCCGGTTCGTACCCGAGCCCCTTCTTCGTAATGACATGAAGTAGCACCGGCCCCTTCATCTTCAGCACATTCTCAATCGTCGGAAGGAGATGCTCGAAATTGTGGCCGTCGATTGGCCCGCTATACTGGAACCCCAGTTCTTCAAAGAGCAATCCGGGCAGAATCACGCCTTTGGCAAGTTCTTCGGCTCGTCGGGCAAGCTTTTGCATGTCGGAGCCGATATGAGGAATCTTGCCTAATAGTTGACCGGTCTCTTCACGCATTTTTCCGTAGAACTCACCCGTGATGGTCCGACTCAGATACGCGGAAATAGCCCCGACATTTTTCGAGATCGACATTTGATTGTCGTTCAAAATCACGAGAAAATCTTTTCCGAGTCCCCCGGCATGGTGCAACCCTTCCAGCGTCATTCCCGCCGTCATCGCGCCGTCACCGACGACACAGATGACTTTGTGCTTTTGCTTCAACTGGTCTCTGGCTTCGACCATGCCGAAGGCGGCCGACACGCCGGTCCCCGCATGGCCGGCGTTAAACGTATCGTACTCGCTCTCTTCCCGCTTACAAAAGCCACTCAATCCGCCGTACTGACGAAGCGTGTGAAACTGCTCGCGCCGGCCAGTGAGGAGTTTGTGCGTGTATGATTGATTGCTGGTATCCCAGACGATTTTGTCAGTCGGTGTATCCAGGAGATATTGCAAGGCGACCGTGAGCTCGACGACGCCTAAATTCGACGCTAAATGTCCGCCCACATTCGAAACGGCTCCGATGATCTGCTCACGAATCTCCCGGCAGAGTGCCGGAAATTTGTCGGGAGACAACCGCTTCAGATCGGCAGGATTATGGATCGTTTTGAGTATGGACATAGATGGTCTCCTTCGTTCGCCCCGTCGGTAAGGTGGTCTACATGCAACCAACACCCCCGATCGTTCGGGTGCCAAATTTGGTGGAGTTTCACACAAGAACCATATGAAGTCAAGCACTTATGAAACATGTCTCTCGGAGGTTCATGATGAAAAATCAAGATCGTCCAATTTAATTACCTTGGTCACCGGAGCCTCGGTCAGTAAGGAAAATCGAGACCGGCAAAAATAGCTCCTCCTTCCTTACTGAATCCGTAATCGATCCGACCCACGACGTTGGGCCTGATGATCCCTCGAAATCCGATGCCCGGTGTAATGCGATAGTCCTTAAAGCTCACATTCTTATACGAGTTGAACACTTGCCCGGTATCGATGAAGGGTGCAATCTCGAAATCCGCCATGACCCCGGCCAAGCGCGTTCGCAGTAGATGGATGCGTTCTTCAATACTGAAGGCGATCAGCTGCTTATCGATGTACCGGTCGACACCGAAACCGCGTAAATTGTTCTGTCCACCCAACGAGCTCTGTTCATAAAACGGAACGTCCGAGCCAAGCGTGGCTTGCAGATCCCCGCGAATCACCAAAATCGCCCGCT